>JAITNJ010000008.1 GCA_031290545.1 Rhodospirillaceae bacterium
CGTTGAATTGCTTTTCCATTAGGATCTAAAACTCCTTTCTTAAGAGTAATATAGATCTTAGCTTTCATATAATAATTTCTTTCAAGTTTATTAAATGATTATTTTGAAAATAGTGCTTAAACAGAATCTAATAAACAACAACTGTTGATAGTTCTAAAATCTGTCACTATTAATTATGTATTCAATTTTAAATCAATTACCAATATTTAAAAAATATTACATAAGAATTTATATTATAATGTAGCTTATAGTTGTCTTACAAAATAAATGTATACATATTATTTAAAGATAAAATAAGTAAGTTTTATCACTAATAGATTTCTTAAATCACTGTTGTTTTTAACAACTCTTAAACTATCGATCAAAAAAACTAATTTTTAACAAATGCACTTTAATATATTAAATAACGCAATATAAAGTTTATTATTCACTGCGACCAAATACCCTTTGAAAAATCACTCCGATATTCTTTGTGTGATACGAATAATCAAACAACGACTCAATCTTAGATATCTCAAGAAGAGAAATCACATCTTTATCAGTCTTTAACAGACCAAGAAAATGACCTTTACCGCTCCATACTTGCATAGCATTGCGTTGAACAATCTTATAAGCAACTTCACGACTCATTCCTGCTTGCGTTAATGCAAGAAGAACACGTTGACTGAAAATCAATCCTCCCAATTGATCTAAATTACGCTGAACAGCATCTGAATAAATGACAAGATTACTCACAACATCAGTTAATCGAGCAAAAACAAAATCAAGAACTATTGTTGAATCTGGTCCAATTATTCGCTCAACTGATGAATGGCTTATATCACGCTCATGCCAAAGAGCTACATTTTCTAGAGCTGGAATTACCATACTACGAATCAATCTCACTAGACCTATAATATTTTCAGTAAGTACAGGGTTGCGCTTATGTGGCATTGCCGAACTACCCTTCTGACCTAATGAAAAATATTCCTCAACTTCGTGTATTTCAGTACGCTGAAGATTGCGTATTTCAGTAGCAACTCGCTCAATAGAACTAGCGACAACCCCCAAAGTTGCAAAAAACATTGCGTGACGATCGCGTGGAACGACCTGAGTTGATATTGGCTCTGGAACCAAACCAAGCTTTTTTGCAACATAATCTTCTACGAATGGATCAATGTTAGCAAATGTACCAACAGCTCCAGAAATTGCACAAGTAGCAATATCTTTACGTGCCATCAAAATACGCTCACGAACCCTCTGAAATTCAGCATAAAAACTAGCAAATTTGAGACCAAACGTCATTGGTTCTGCATGGATACCGTGACTACGACCAATACAAACTAGATTCTTAGTTTCAAAAGCTCTTCCTTCTAAAGCAACAAGTAGTTCGTCTACATCTGTTAATAATATATTAGTTGCTTGGGTAAGTTGTATAGCAAGACAAGTATCAAGGATGTCAGACGAAGTTATTCCTTGATGAATAAACCTTGCATCTGCGCCGACGTGCTCAGCTAATTCAGTAGTAAAAGCAATGATGTCGTGTTTAGTTATTTTTTCAATATCATTGATGTGTGCAATTCGTTCAGCTGTATATGGTTTATTACCATTTTCCCAAACTGCCTTAGCTGCACTATTTGGTATAATACCAAGCTGTGCTTGAGCATCACATACATGTGCTTCTATTTCAAACCAAATACGGAACTTATTTTCAGGCTCCCAAATACGAATCATCTCAGGACGACTATATCTTGGAATCATTGATTCTCTCGATCAAGGAACTTAATTTCCTATTAATTAGAAATTAATATACTTACAATTATAGAGTTACGATAAGTATTAAGACATCAATACATTTATATTCAATTTTTTCATAGTATGTGATGTGTATTATTTTTTAAAAACTAAATAGTATCAATTAATAACTATTTACAAAGTTATTCTTTAATATCTTTTAGTACATATTTAGAACACGATTAACTAATGATGAATGAATTATTAAACTATAAAGAATTCAAATCAATATATGGTTTATCAAAAAAATCATAATTCTCTTAATCAATAATTAAATATAGAAAATGAATATTCATATCGGACAATGAAGACCTGCTGGAGAAGCTGTAAATATTTCATAACCATCTGATGTAACACCTATGGTGTGTTCAAATTGCGCTGAAAGATTATGGTCTTTAGTTACTACAGTCCATCCATCAGCTAAAGTCTTTGTTTCACACCTCCCTGAATTAACCATAGGTTCAATAGTAAAAATCATACCTTCACGCAATACCATACCTTGCCCAGGCTGTCCGTAGTGTACAACATTTGGTGGTTCGTGAAATACACGTCCTGTACCATGACCACAAAAATCGCGAACAACTGAGAATCTCTTTTTTTCAACAAATTCCTGAATAGTATGCCCAATATCACCCAATGTGATTCCTGGCTTTACTATTTTAATTGCCAGCATCATGGATTCATAAGTTACTTCACACAGTTTTCGCGCTTTCACACCAACTTTACCTACATAATACATACGACTTGAATCACCATGCCAACCATCTAAAATTGGCGTAACATCAATATTAATAATATCACCTTCTTCAAGAATTTTATTGCCTGGAATTCCATGACATACTACGTGATTAACTGAAGTGCATATTGACTTTGGATAACCCAAATGATTGAGACATGCTGATATACCGCCATGATCAAAGATAAAATCTGCGCATAAACGATCAAGCTTCTCAGTTGTGACACCAGGAATAACAAACGGAGTAATATAATCAAGACACGAAGCAGCAAGATGGCCAGCAAGATGCATCGCTTTGAAATCACTTGAGCTATGTATAGTAATGTATTTATCTTCAGAATCGCTACTCATAGAGATTTCCTTCATCGTTTTAAGTTGTCAATAATTTTATATCTTTATTCAAAAAAAATACTCTGTATTTAAATATTAAAAATTGAAAATCATGATTCACTTTTACATTTAGAATGGT
Organism: Rhodospirillaceae bacterium; assembly: GCA_031290545.1. Classification (GTDB taxonomy): domain Bacteria; phylum Pseudomonadota; class Alphaproteobacteria; order Rhodospirillales; family Magnetospirillaceae; genus Telmatospirillum. The sequence goes on from JAITNJ010000008.1 coordinate 2,979, forward strand.
TTTTAATTTAAGAAAAAATATCGTTGTCAATATAATCTTTATTTATAACAATATTATAGCTATAATTATCCCATTCTTACATATAGACTGGCATTTTATGTACCTATGATTTTTCATAACAGCTCTATAATCACTTTATATAAGTTTATAACTAATTCTTAATTTATATATTTAGTGGATAGTGATGTTTCTTCCCTTTCCAATCCATTACTTCATTACCATCAAAATAGACAGGATCAATTGACGATTTACCATAGCCTCCTGGTATATCTAGGACGTAGTTTGGCTGACAGATACCAGAAACATGGCTATGTAAATATTTAATGATTTCTTGACCTTTAGCAATTGTAATACGAAAATGATTAGTACCTGGAGCAAGATCAAGATGATGTATATAATATGGTTTGATATGATTAACTACTAATGCACGCATTAGTGCTTCCATTACAATAGGATCGTCATTAACACCTTTAAGTAGTACTGTTTGTCCAAGTAACGGAATGTTAGCAAGATTAAGACGACGACACGCATCCATGGCTGATTTTCCTAATTCACGCGCATGATTGCAATGAATAACGATCCAAGTTGTTGTTTTAACATTAAAAACGTCGATCATTTCTGAAGTGATACGGTAAGGATCGCTAATAGGTACTCTAGTATGAAAGCGTATTATCTGAACATGTGGAATATTATCTAATTCACGAACCAACATTGACAGATATGATGGTGATAAAATTAATGGATCACCACCTGTAATTATTACTTCCCAGATTTCATTATGTTCACGAATATATGAAATTGCAGCTATCATATCGTCTCTTTTAATAATTTTTTCTTTGTTTCCAACTCGTTCGCGACGAAAACAAAATCGACAATATACCGGACAATTCATGGTCGGTATTAGTAAACAGCGATCATGGTAGCGATGAACAATTCCTTTAATTGGCATATGAGGAATGTCTCCTATTGGATCAATATGCTCATTTGGCGTTACTACCAATTCACGAATATCAGGAATGAATTGCAGTGCAATTGGATCAAATGGATCTGACGAATCGATCAGATCTATTAGAGTTTGCGTGATAGCAATAGCATAACGATCTGACACTACATTAATGTCCTCTACTCGTTCTGATGAAATTAAACCATACATTTCTATCTCTTTAGCTGTACGTATAGTTCGGCGATTAGAAAGATTTGACTGCATAAAGTGATCATTCATCGATATGCTAGACCTTTGATCTAAGTGATTCTATTTGATAACATTACAATGGAAATTATACAGGAAAATGTTATGATAGGCAAAGAGTGGTGGCAATCAGATGAATTCTCATTACGTCTACCTATTTTGTTAGCACGTGCTCGTATTATTTTAGCTATTCGTGATTTTTTTAATAAATACGAATTCATAGAAGTTGAAACACCGTATTTGCAACGATACCCAAGCCTTGAGCCGCATATTATGTCGTTGTCAACTGAATTAAACGAGCCATTTGGAACTTCCAGTCAACGTTTATATCTACACACTTCGCCAGAGTTTTCTATGAAAAAATTACTAGTGGCCGGCATGAAACGAATTTTTCAATTTGCTCACGTCTGGCGTGATGGTGAACGATCTCCAATTCATCATCCTGAATTTACAATGCTTGAATGGTATCGTGTTGGTGAAAAATATAATGTCCTAATGGAAGATTGCATAGAAATTCTATCTATAGCAGCACGCGTTGCTTCTGTAAAAGAATTACGTCATAAGAATAAATGCTGCGATCCTTTTGCTGAACCGAAATATCTAACTGTTGCCCAAGCATTTTTCGATTATTGTGGTATCGATTTATTAGCTAGCACTAATGATCCTAAAAATCCAAATGCTAAAATTTTGATCAAAGCAGCCCAAAGTTGTGGTCTTAACATTAAAGAAACAGACAGTTGGCATGATGTTTTTTTTAGTATCATGTTAGAATACATAGAGCCTCATTTGGGAAATGATGTTCCATTGATTCTATATAATTACCCAGCACCACTTGCTTCTTTATCTCGATTATGTCCAGATAATAATATGACATCAGAACGATTTGAACTTTATGTTTGTGGTATTGAATTAGCAAATGGTTTTGGAGAACTTACTGATGCAACTGAACAACGTCGTCGATTTAATGAAGATGTGAATCTTAAAGAACAACTTTACGGTTTACGTTATCCTATAGATGAAGATTTTTTAAATGCACTTGAAACTAAACTACCAGATTGTTCTGGAATTGCTTTTGGTATCGATAGATTGATTATGTTAGTTACCGGAACTAAAACTATTGAAAATGTTCTTTGGGCACCAATTTAAAAACTAAGAATTATTTATATTAAAAGAAATATTAATAATCTATAAACAAACTATTAATAATATTGGAATCAAATCTATCGCTATCTATTAGAAATCAATCTTTTAAAACACCTAATTGCATAAACCGCACCGTCCGGATAATTCCAGATCCCAGATGATATTGCTAAAAAATCTGCACCTGCCTCGATCAATGGTGTTGCATTCTTCAAAGTTATACCGCCAATAGCAACACAAGGAGTTTTCATTTGACCTGACCACCATGATAAAATCTTAGGGTTAGAGCGATGCGTGATTTTCTTAGTACTAGTTGTATAAAAAGCACCAAAAGAGACGTAGTCAGCACCAGATTTACTAGCAATAGTAGCTAAACTACGAGAATTGTAGCAGGTTACACCAACTATTGATTTAATACCAACAATTTTACGAGCTTGATCATAAGTTACATCATTCTGTCCGATATGAACTCCATCGCAACCTGTTGCAAAGGCCAAATCGTGCCTATCGTTCAGGATAAATGCAACATCGCGTTTTTGCACTTCTGGACGTAAAACGTCAATTATTCGACATAAAGAATCGTCTGAAAGATTTTTAACTCTAAGCTGAAAATAAGCTATACATCCAACATCTAGAACAGCAATCATAGTTTTAGTAAAAGTATGCAAATCATTTAGTTCAGGTGGAGTAATTAAATAAAGGAGCATGTTATTAAAATTTAGTTTTCAAAATAAGCATAGTTGATTGATATAACTTAGCTGTTTGTTAAAAACATAATGAAGCATTATTCATTAGATCTTATAAAGAAAGAAAAGAACGTACTGCTGTTAATGGATCTGAATAATTACGTAAATCAAGCACTTTTTCTGGCATACGATTGAATAAACGAACATTACATTGTGTCGCAATATCAGAAAGTTTGTTAATAACAGATGGATTCCCTGTAATTATTATTGCTTCAACACCAGATTTAATTGCTGCAAGAGCGAAACCAACAGCTTCTCCACAATCGAGGACAGCCAGACTTTTAGTCATTGGTATTTGTTGCTGTCTAGCTAATGAGATCATCGTTAAAAAATAACCAATTCCTATCGAATGAACTGCCCATGGTGGAGAATATAGAGTAATAGGACATTTAATTTCGCCAGCACCTTGCAAAGCACTATTTGTTTCAACAAGAGTATTTACAATAATATGATGCATGATTGATTATATTTAGATCACTAATAAATTATTTATAAATGATCATTGTGATAATAAGCTATAATAATTTCTAGTTTACGTATTCGTATTCATATGCACCATCGGAATCCTTAATACTCTGCCAAACAGAAATTGCTTGAATCGTTTCAGCAACATCATGTACACGTAAAATCTGCACTCCTTGTTCCAATCCAAGCAAAGCAGCTGTTAATGAGCCAGGAAGACGTTCACGCGCCTTTTCATTACATGACAATTTACCGATAAAACTTTTTCTACTGACACCTAGCAATATTGGCACTCCCAATGCATGATAAAGACCAATTCTTGTCAAAATTTGCAGATTATGGTCTACAGATTTTCCAAAACCAATTCCAGGATCTACACATAAACGATCTGGTGTAATTCCATAATCAAAACAAACAACCAATCGTTCTTCTAAATAATCAAAAACATCTGTTGGAGCAAAAGTGTAGTGCGGATTATTCTGCATATTCTGTGGTTCTTTGCCAAGCATATGCATTAAAATTACTGATACGTCACTTTCAGCTACTATTTCAAGTGACTTTGGATCTCCCTCTAATGCTGAAATATCATTTATAATAGTAACACCGTTATCAATAGCTATTTTCATAACTTTTGAATTACGAGTATCAATTGAAACTATGGCACCATGATTTACAAAAGCTCGAATTACTGGCAATACACGACGAATCTCTTCAGTGCTATCGATCATTTTTGATTCAGGTCGTGTCGATTCGCCACCTACATCGATAATGTCAGCACCAGCATCAAGTAATTGTAAACCGTGCTTAATAGCCATGTCATGATCAAAAAATAATCCACCATCAGAGAAACTATCTGGTGTTACATTTACTATACCCATTATAACTGGTCTATCGAGCTTTAATCCAGCAAATGTATGAGATTTATTGATATTTGTTAACATTGATTTCCATTGATAAGAATACACATCATTTTCAAGTTCATTATGTTCATTTTTATCTTCGAACGATTTAAGAATATCATCAAAAGACCAGGTAACTTCAAAAAGTTTATTGTTTTCACGTAACAAGACAAGACAAGAAGAAAATGCAAGATTACTTCCAGCTAACCTTAATGCTTTACAAGATTCAATCATATCAGAAGCAATCTTTCCAGAAACAATTCCTGATGGTCTAGCATAAAATTGATAATTTAATCTAATTAGAAAAAAATTATCTTCAGATAAAATTAATTCTGTTTTCATTTTTATTATGATGATTCAGTTTTAGGATTGATTCCTGGAATAACGAAAGAACCACTATCTGGTATAGATGATCTTCGTGACGATTCTTCAGTTTTTATATCATCCAATTGTTCACTGGAATCAGAATCTCGAATAATAGGTTCACCACGTAATAATTGAAGGATTTCCTCTCCGGAAAGAGTTTCGTATTCTAAAAGTCCATTAGCTAAAGCATGAAGATCCTTAACATTATCAGTCAACGTCTTACAAGCTTTAGCATAAGCAGTATCTATAACTTTACGAATTTCATCATCAATAATCTTTGACGTAGCTTCTGAAAGATTCTTATGTGTAGCCACTGAGTGTCCTAAAAATACTTCTTGATCATTTTCTCCATATGTTAATGGCCCTAATTTTTTGCTCATTCCCCACTCTGTTACCATGTGGCGCGCCATATCAGTTGCTACTTTAATGTCAGAAGAAGCACCTGTAGTGATTTTTTCAGGTCCAAAAATCAATTCCTCAGCAAAACGACCACCCATAGCGACAGCAAGATCAGCTTTTAATTTAGCTTTTGAAACTGAAATGCGATCACTCTCTGGTAAACGCATAACCATCCCTAGCGAGCGACCACGAGGAATTATTGTCGCTTTATGGATCGGATCTGATTCACTTTCATGCAATGCAACTATAGCATGACCGGCTTCATGATAAGCAGTAATTCGTTTTTCCTCTTCTAGCATTATCATTGAGCGTCGTTCTGTGCCCATCATTACTCTATCTTTGGCAATTTCGAATTCAGCCATAGTAACAACGCATTTACCTGAACGCGCAGCTAATAATGCAGCTTCATTAATTAAATTAGCAAGATCAGCACCAGAAAATCCTGGAGTTCCACGCGCAATGATACGTGGATCTACATCTGATCCCAATGGTACTTTACGCATATGCACTTTTAATATTTTTTCGCGGCCAAGAATATCAGGATTGGAAACAACAACTTGACGATCGAATCTACCAGGACGTAATAGAGCTGGATCAAGCACATCAGGACGATTTGTAGCAGCAATCAAAATTACACCATCATTAGATTCAAAACCATCCATCTCGACTAATAATTGATTCAAAGTTTGCTCGCGTTCATCATTACCACCACCTAATCCAGCACCACGATGACGACCTACAGCATCAATTTCATCAATAAAAATTATACATGGAGCATTCTTCTTTCCTTGCTCAAACATATCACGAACACGACTAGCGCCAACACCAACAAACATTTCAACAAAATCTGAACCAGAAATAGTGAAAAACGGAACATTAGCCTCACCTGCAATAGCACGAGCTAATAAAGTCTTTCCTGTACCAGGAGCTCCGATCAATAAAACGCCCTTTGGAATCTTACCACCCAAACGCTGAAATTTTTGTGGATCCTTAAGAAATTCTACGATTTCCTCAAGATCCTGTTTAGCCTCGTCAATACCTGCAACATCCTCAAATGTTACTCTTCCTGCTTTTTCTGGTAACAAGCGAGCGCGGCTCTTACCAAATCCTAATGCCTTACCACCTGTCGATTGCATTTGACGCATGAAAAAAATCCAAACACCAACCATTAGAAACATTGGAAGCCATGACAAAATATAATTCCAGAACGTTTGAGATTCTTCACTTCTTGGTATAGCTGAAATATGTACATTTGCCTGTCGTAACTTTGAAACAAAATTGGCATCAGGCGGCGCGTAAGTACTGAAAGTATGTCCATCAGTGAAATGACCACTTATAGATTCGCCCTGAATCGTTACATCAGTAATACGTCCATTTTCTACTCCAGTTAAAAAATCAGAATAAGCATAATTTGTATTACCATTTGGTTTTATTAAATTTTGGAAAATATTAAATACAGCTACTAATAAAATACCAATAATAACCCATAAAATAAGATTTTTTCTAAAATTCATCATGATGCAATTTCAATTGATTAATAATTCGTAAATAGTACTTTAGTATCCTACATATAACCGTAAGAATAAATCTTTTAAATAAAATTAATTCTAGTAAGAGGAATCTTTGGAGTAAAATGTACCTGTTCTATTTTTAATTCAGATTCATTCACACGTTTATATCCTAAATGTGGCACATTTAAAATTCCATAATGATCAATAAGTGTTGGCAAAGATGCAACAATCTCTAATGGAATCTTAGGATTCCTTAATTTACTTCGAATAGAAAGCCAACCGCTATGTCCCAATCCACTAATATGTCCCGAACCCTGTCCTGATAAATATAGTGTGAATCTACAGTCCCACAAGATACGTTCTCCTGCTTGAACAAATAAATTCGATTCAACTCTTGAAGGTTCGCGATAAACCAACAATCCTGTACTTTTAGGCACAAATATACACCCAGCAAATGTTCTACGACATTTTATACCAACTCGCAATTCAGAAAAAAGACGTTCAAGACGTTCCATGCGTGATGGATATATCTTTCCACTGATCGTCCGACATAAACGTGTCAAAAGACGAAGAGCAATATCATCTGGAATTTCTTTTATTACTTTCATATTGATCAAAGCAAATCCTCGATCGTCTAACATTACCGCTCTTACCATTACAGTATTTGTCATTACTTCAAGTGCTTGTCGTGCTCGATCACAGTATATTGTAGTAGTGGCTAAACGCCTATTGTCTATTCCTTCTTTTTCTAAAATTGGACCTATATTATGACGAAATCGAACGCGATTATAAATCTCGTTAGTGTTAGATGGATCTTCGATCCACGATTGTTCTCGTGAATTTAAAGTAGCTATTAATCGTTCGTGTGAAACATCAAGCAATGGACGTAATAAATGAATTTTTTCCTGATATACTGAATGTGTCATTGATGCTAAACCATCAATTCCACTACCGCGAGACAAACGCAATAAAAACGTTTCAGCCTGATCATCTTGATGATGCCCAAGTAAAAGGTACAACAAATCATGATTGATACACCAATCACACATTAATGCATATCGCATTTTACGTGCTATTGACTGTATCCCAGTTGTTGGTTTTTCTCCATGCCAATTTAAAATATGATGAATGATATTGTAAGAATTTAGCCAGGTGCTGACTTGTTGCATTTCTTCAGTTGATTCACTGCGCAAACCATGATCAACTGAAAGAGCTACTATATGACCACCGCGTGCGTGCGCCCAATCTTCTGCAAGTAAACAAAGAGCTAAACTATCAGCTCCTCCAGAAACACCTACAGCAACAATAACGCAAGACTCAAATGGTCCAAGAGAATCAATTTTGTTAGTAAATTCTGTTACATCGATAGGTATGACATTGTCATTAGTTACATCAGACTGAATTAACATCCCAACTTTTTTTTCTCGTCAACAGCTAATTTTCGAAGAGATTCTTCTGCGTTTGGAAATTTAGTTGAAAACTTTGATATTGCATCACAGGCTTCTTTCTTTTTATTTAATTTGCTCAATGACAAACCGACTTTCAATAGACTTTCGCCTGCTTTTGTAGATTTTGAATAATTTTGATAAACATCATAGAATTTCACAGCAGCCTGTTCATATTGATCTTCAGAATAAAGAATTTGCGCCATCCAATACATAGCATTTCCTACCAACAAATCTTTTGGATATTGCATAATTAAAGTCTGAAACGCCTTATTAGCCGCCGCTTTATCAGAATTTACCAGACCAACTGCATAATCATAAAATTCTTTAGGTGTTTTACCAACTAGTGCTGTTATATTTTCAACAGACTTTACTACACCTCCTGATTTGCTTTCCAATTCCTTAAATCGAAGATCGTTATCAGTTTGTATTCGATTAATTTTATCTGACAGTTGGGCTACTATGAAATTAATCTTTTCAATTTGTCCGGTTAAATCACGTACTTGTTTTTCCAGACTATTAAACTGATCATCGATCATGTTGTAAATATCTTCGTTTAACAAAGATTTCTTTGTTATTTTATTCTTATTTTTAACATTCTTATACTTATAATTACTATCAATCTGTTCTTGATATGATTTATTTTGCAAATCATCGGAATCATAATTGCTATCAATCGGATCAACTTGCCGTGCGTAAGAAAAATATTGAGGCATTGCTATTAAAATAAGAATAAATATGGCACGCATAGCCATCTGCATGATCAATCTCTCTTTTATATGCATATATGCAGGATGATTTAGTTTTTTAGAGATTTGGTTAAACAGCAACACAATACTAAGGCACCTGTCAATTCTAAACAGGTGCCTTAAATCAAGCATTAATTTTATAAAAAATTACTGTATTACGCCAACGCCACGACGATTTCTTGCCCAAGATGATTCATTTGAACCAATAACATCAGGACGCTCCTTACCATAAGAAATAACTCTTAGGCGAGAAGATGCGATACCATGAGATACCAAGAAGTTCTGAATCGAATTAGCTCTACGCTCTCCGAGTGCAAGATTGTATTCACGGGTACCACGCTCGTCTGCATGACCCTCAATAGTTAAATTATTTCTTGGGTATTTTTGCATGAAAGCAACCCATTTAATCAACTGTTCTTTAGCCTCAGGAGTCAAACCAAACACATCATATTCGAAAAATACACGATCACCAACGTTAGAAACAAAATCAGCCTGACTACCAGCAACTATAGATACACTTTTAGCAGATGTTGGTGCTGGTGCCTTTGTGACTATATTATCAGATGCACTAGTACCACTAACAACAGTTTCATCAGCGGACTGACATGCACCCAACAATGCAACGGCGGCAACCATGCACAAGAAACGGATCTTCATTTAATACTTCCTTCCCCTAAATTAAATGGTGAATCAACGAAATCAAGTCAAGAAATCACCACCTATTACTAGACAATTAAGCCCTTCAATATACACGATTCACTAACTCAGCGCAATCATTTATGTACATTAAGCAGATCAATATACACATAAATATTTATGGAATCAAGGGAGACCATGCAGGATCGGAGCCATCAAGTGGTGTTATAATTTGTTTTTCATTAAATCCAGTTAAATCAACACTAAAGAGTTTTGATTGACTAGAAGGACTCTTTGTTTGTCGACAAAATGCTAAAACACGTCCATTAGGAGCCCAACTCGGCCCTTCAACAAGATAACCTTTTGCCAACAAACGTTCACCAGAACCATCTGATCGCATAACACCAATAAAAAATTCTCTATCTTTGTGTTTAGTAAAAGCAATAAGGTCACCACGTGGTGACCACACAGGAGTCGCATAACGTCCGCTACCAAAACTAATTCTAGTTTGTTCAGACCCATCGATATTCATTACATAAAGTTGCTGGGAACCACTTCGATCTGATTCGAAGACAATTTTTTTACCGTCTGGAGCATATGATGGCCCAGTATTAATCCACTTATTGTCAGTTAGACGAGTAATGTTTCGTGTCTTCAGATCCATTTCGTAAATATTTGTATTTCCATTCTTAGCAAGACTCATAGTCATTTTATTACCATCAGGAGAAAACCTAGGAGCAAAAGTCATTCCAGGAAAATTTCCAAGCAACTCACGACGTCCGCTGTTTAGATGTAAAAGATAAACTTGTGGATTATTTCTAAAAAAACTTAAATAAGTAACCTCTCGTGCTGTTGGTGAAAATCGTGGAGTCAATACCAATTCTTGAGGCTGCGTAAGAAAATTATGATTTTCACCATCTTGATCCATAAGAGCCAATCGTTTAATACGTTTTAGTTGTGAACCAGTTTCTGACACATAAATGATCTGTGTATCAAAATATCCAGTTTCACCAGTAATCCTTGTATAAATAGCATCTGCTATTATGTGAGCTATGCGACGACATCCATTTGTAGTAGTTGTGTAAGATTGCTTAAGCATTTGATTTTCAGCAAAAACGTCCCACAGATTAAATTCAACACGTATCTGACCATCTTGAGTCGAACTAATTTGCCCATTCACTAAAGCTTGAGCATTGATCACTTTCCAGTCTGGAAAATTAGGTTGGTTTTGCAAAGACTCAATAGTTTGAATGAATGCCTTAGAATCTATTGGTTTAAATAAACCAGAACGCTCTAAATCAGCAGAAATTACATCTGGCACATTCTTGCATGTCTGATTTCCTTGATTAGTTGTATTAATAAATCTAGTAATTGCAATTGGCATTGGATGAATATTAGGCTTATTAATATCAATTTGCACTTGAGCATAGACCGGCATAACGAACATTCCAGATATCGCTACAAAGCAAAGATTTTTAAAAAAAATAAATTTCATCGTACGATATCCCTCGGGTCAAATCTTAATATAAGGTCTTTTAAAGCTTCATACTTACCTGATGGTAAGTTTATAGGAGAACAAGTTAAAACAGCGCGCCTTGCACTGTCAGTTGCTGATCTATAGAAATTATCTGAATGATAGCGCGGATCTTCAACTATATCAACATGAGTAACACTTCCATCTTTATTTAATAAAACATGAATCTGCACAACTAAATTATTAATATCCTTAGAACCTGGATCAAAACTCCAACATTTTCGAAACTGAGCAGCAATAAAATCCTTATCACTCATACTAGCTTGTTCGGATAAATTACCAGAATTTTCCATCTTTGATGTATTCGACTTAGTATTGTCGCGTAATTTATTAATCATTTTCGAAAGATTATCAGATCCATTAGCTGGCGTTAGTTTCGGTGGTTTAGGTGTTGGTACGGGTATAGGCTGTTCTGGTTCTGATGGTTTAGGTGTTGGTACGGGTATAGGCTGTTCTGGTTCTGATGGTTTAGGTGTTGGTACGGGCTCTGATGGTTTAGGTGCTTGTTCTGGTTCGACGGTAGAATCAGGTAATTTAGGCTCTGATGAAGTTATTTGTTGTGATTTTTCACTAAGTTGCGCAATTTCTACAATCACTGGTTCACTAATTTCTAACGGCACTAGCAATTGAGGAAAACCAAGAACAACGATCAATAAACATGTAAAATGAAATACTATTGAACATAATAGCCCTAAACGCAAATCGCTAATATTATTTGATACAAGTTTATAGTCGTAATTACCTGACATAAATCAATCAATGAGATTCTTTTGTGGTGATAGGCTGAGTAATCAATGCTATATGAGAAAATCCAGCAGAAGATAATTCTCCTATGATTTCCATTACTCGTCCATAATTAATATTAGAGTCGCCACGTACAAAAATACGATTGTCTGACTTAATAGTTGTAATAGCTTTAAGTCGTGTTGTTAATTCATTTAACTGAACTTCTGTTTTTTGTAAAAAAATGTGTCCCTTTGCATCGACTGTAATGTTTATTGTCTGATCATCACCTTTAATTTGTTCAGCACTAGTTTTTGGTAGATCAACAGGAACACCAGTAGTTAGAAGTGGTGCGGTAATCATGAAAATAACCAATAACACCAACATCACATCAACCATCGGTGTTACATTAATATCAGACATAGGACGAAAGCTACGACGACTTCCGTATTGTCCACCATTACAATTAGTAGATCTCATTGCATTTTAAGCTTTCTCGTCAAATTTGCGTGATAAAACAGCCCCAAATTCTCCAACGAATGCCTCAAGACGTTTTGCATAACGATCAATATCAGTTGACAGTTTATTATAGGCAAGCACTGCAGGAATGGCAGCAACTAAACCAAGGGCCGTAGCAAATAGTGCTTCTGCAATACCAGGGGCAACCACAGCTAAACTAGTATTTTTGGATGCACCTATATGATAGAAGCTATTCATTATACCCCATACAGTACCAAATAAACCAATAAAAGGTGCAGTTGAACCAACTGATGCAAGAAATCCCATACGAGCATCCAAATGTTCAATTTCACGACCTAAAATTACTGACATTATACGATCAATACGTTGAGGTAAGCTGAGATTGACTATCTCACGATTAGTCAATGATTTAGCATCTGAACGACGCCATTCACGCATAGCAGCACAGAAAATTGATGACATTGGATCAGGTGGTCTTGAGCCTATTCGATCGTAAAGCTCCTCAAGTGTGCCACCTGATGCCCAAAAATTTTCTTCAAATTGGTTAGTACGACGAACCAATCTGCGCAAACGAAACCATTTGTCAAAAATTATTGCCCAACACCAGATAGATACTATACTTAAAATAGCTATAACAGTCTTAACAATAATATCTGCCCGTATGAATAGATTCCACATCGACAAATCATTAGTTATTTGGTGAGCAATAGTTACTGTTTGTACTGGATCCATAGATTGTTACCTTTAATAAAATATTGCTACTATTACTTCGTTTAATATATTTTAAAAATGATCGTCAAATAAAACAGATCGATTATTAATCGATAATTTAACTAACTAAAATAACTAACATTAATCAACTACGATGTTAGTTGCTATATTATCATATAGTAAGTCCAATTGATCTGTTTTATGTACAGGAGTCAAACCAAGATGACGATATCCGATTGGAGTAAGTATTCTTCCGCGTGGCGTTCGCTGTAAAAGACCTAATTGTAATAAATATGGCTCTATCACTTCCTCGATTGTATCACGTTGTTCAGACAGTGCTGCAGCCATTGTTTCAACTCCTACAGGCCCTCCATTATAATACTCTGCTATACATAATAAATAACGTCGATCCATAGCATCCAGTCCAATTTGATCGACTCCTAATCGATTTAATCCATCGTCGGCAATTGAACTATTTATTGGAAGAGTTTCAGCAATTACTGCAAAATCACGAACTCGACGAAGTAATCGTCCGGCAACTCTTGGTGTGCCACGTGCACGTTTAGCAATTTCACTTGAACCATCTTTTGTTAGCGCACAATCTAAAATTCTAGATCCACGACTTACGATCAGTTCTAATTCATCTGATGTATAAAAATTCATTCTAAGTGGAATACCAAAACGTTCACGCAAAGGAGTAGTTAGTAGTCCAGATCGAGTAGTAGCCCCAATCAATGTAAATGGAGCCAAATCAATACGTACAGAACGCGCAGCTGGACCCTCACCTATAATTAAGTCTAACTTAAAATCTTCCATTGCAGGATAGAGAATCTCTTCTATAGAAGGATTAAGACGATGAATTTCGTCTATAAAAAGAACATCGTGCGATTCGAGATTAGTTAACAACGCTGCTAAATCCCCTGCCCTAGCAATTACTGGTCCAGAAGTTGCTCGAAAACTCACACCCAACTCACGAGCAACAATCTGTGCTAATGTTGTTTTACCTAAACCAGGAGGTCCAAAAAATAAAATATGATCTAAAGCTTCGTTACGTGATCGTGCTGCAGATATAAAAATACGCAAGTTATCACAAGCTTCCTTTTGACCGATAAATTCATCTAAAGACATCGGTCGTAAACTACCTTCAGATTCACCAAGTAAGATTTCTGGAGCAACTACACGATCGTTTTTCACTACGTTAACTCCCTGCCTAATTCTTTGAGACTTTTGCTAATTAAATCATTAGTTGTCACATTATCTCCAAGAGAATTGGCAATCTTTAACACCATTGTATGTGCTTCAATTCGTCGATATCCTAAATTAACTAGAGCAGAAACAGCGTCAGAATGTTGATCGGAAGTAATAGATATTTGTTCTGAAAAATTTGGTGATAAAGAAAACTTAGTGATTTTATCTTTTAATTCAGTAATTAAACGTTTTGCCAATTTAAGCCCAACACCCTGCGCCTGACTTAACATTTCTTTGTCATCAGATGAAATAGCCAATAATAAATCTTCTAACTCCAATACTGATAGCATTGCTAAGGCCACCTTACTTCCAATACCTTGAACAGTTAATAATAGACGAAACCAATCTCGCTCTGCTGTAAGATAAAATCCAAAAAGATGAATGTAATCTTCTCTAACATGAGTTTCTATAAAAAGTTGCGTATTTTCACCTATTTTTGGTAACCGATTTAATGTCTTAGTAGAACAAAAAACTAAATAACCTACACCACCAACATCAATAACAACCCAGTCTTCACCAATAGAGTCTATCAAACCTCTCAATTTTGCAATCACGATTTATTCCTTAGTTAGTGCAGAAGAGATTTTCATGATCGTATTATAATGATGAGCATGGCAAATAGCCACAGCTAGAGCATCCGTAGCATCTGTTTGTTTTGTTTGACAGTTTGGCAGCAATTGTCTGATCATAAGACCTACTTGTATTTTACTAGCGCTACCGATTCCTACTAGCGATTGTTTTATTAAGCGTGGCGAATATTCAGTAACTAATAAATTGGACAGACTAGCTGCTAATAAAGCCGCACCACGCGCTTGTCCTAATTTTAATGTTGATACTGGATTCTTATTTATAAAAATTTCTTCTATCGCAACAACATTTGGATAATATTTAGAAATAATTGATATGATCCCACGATGTAACTGTGCTAAGCGTTCGGCTAGAGAAAAGTTAGCATCAGAACATACAATCCCATCTGCTACCCAATGTAATTGATTATCCGTCATATCTATCACGCCCCATCCAGTTGTGCGCAATCCAGGATCAAGTCCTAAAATTTTCATGTATAAATGATAAGCTTAGGAACTAAGCCTCTCCGTCACGATTTGTGAAAAATAGAAATTTGACCTAACACGCTGAACGTCATCATTATCCTCTAATGTATCCAGAAGTTTTGTCAAATTTTGTGCTATTTGCTCATTTGTTATCTCAACGCGATTCTGTGCTGCCCAATCAAGAATGGCATTTGTTGGAGAACCAAGATTTTTTTCCAATATATCTCGTACTTTGTTTAGATTTTCTGATGCACAAATAATAATATATTCATATTCGTCAGACTTAACATCATCAGCACCAGATTCCAATGCTATTTCAAACATCAAATCATTTGCTACACAATCGATCGGATAACGTATAGTACCTATTCTACTAAACATAAAGCTAACCGAATTAGTTTCAGATAAACTACCTCCATACTTAGAAAATGCTAGACGGATTTCTGAGGCAGTTCTATTTCGATTATTAGTCAAAGCCTCTACAATAATAGAAGCCGATCCTGGACCATATCCTTCATAACGAACATCTTCGTAGTTAGTGTCGCTATCATTACTTACACCACGTTTGATTGCTCGTTCAATAGTATCCTTTGGAACATTAGTGACACGTGCAGCCTGTATAGCTGCCCTTAATCTTGGATTAAGGGCAGGATTTGGTAATCCTGTTTTTGCTGAAACTGTTAATTCTCGAATCAATTTTGCAAAAATTCTTGCTCTTTTTGCGTCTTGTGCACCCTTGCGGTGTATAATATTTTTAAATTGTGAGTGTCCAGACATAACTCATAAATCCTAACTGTTGAGATTCTCACTAAAATACACAGATTAGGAACCTCTCAGTAAGAAAGCGTGATTACTAATTACAGGAATATATGTACTGTATTAATAAACATTGTAATAATAATCGAAACTTAATGGTTATTTAATATTTTTTAATCAAATTTAAAAGATTCTAAATTTGAACAAAAATTATATGTGATTGTAATTACATATAAAATATTAAGACAAATTATCTTTATATATTTGATTTAATTGCAAAGCAATTAATACCTTGTTAGAAAAAATAAAGATTACATCAATTTTAGTATGATTAATTGTTTTTTTTGATGTTTAATATTTATTATAAGAAATAGTATCACTAGTAATGATCTATGAATAGATCATTACTAGTGATAAAAATAAACTAACTATAAGCATAAATTAAAATTTTGCATATAACACGAGATTAATTATGTCAAAAAAGACTCGAGGAAGTTCAGGCCCACGAGCAATCGCAGGAACTATAGCAAATCTAACTAAAAAATCTATTGGACAACGCGGATTTATTGAAGCGTCAATAATTGCTGAATGGTCATATATTGCACCGCCAATGTATAGAAATGACGCCATTCCTTTAAAAATAACATTCAAACATGGTGAAAGATCGAATGGTTTATTATATATTCGTGTTTGCTCAGGCTCACTTTCCACACAATTAGAATACGAAGAAAATCTGATCGTAAGTCGAGTTAACAGTTATTTTGGATATAAAGCAGTTGCTCATGTGAAAATTATACAAGGTCCAATAACGCACCGACTAAAACCACTAAAAATTTCTGTAGTACCAAATTTAACAAATCAACAAGAGCAGTTATTAACTGATATTTTAATTAATGTTGATAGCGATAAACTTAGATTATCTCTAAAAGAGCTCGGTCAATATATTGTGTCACAGAATGACTAAATTTTCATAAGATCTATTTTTAAAGAAGAAATCAAGTGAGATTTTTTTTAAAGACATTGTATTCGATAATAATAATTATTCTAAGTAATGTTATTACGGCTCAAGCACAAGAATTTTTAGAAATTGACCAAATTATTGGTCATAAAGATGCTCCAATAACTATAATCAACTATTCATCTCTTACTTGTCTGCATTGTGCCGAATTTCATATAAAAACTTTCCCAAAAATAAAATCAGAATGGATTGACACTGGCAAAGTCAAATTTATTTTCCGGGATTTTCCAATGGATACACTATCTCAAGCTACAGCTATGATCTCACATTGCTCTGGCAATCATTACTTTGCCTTTCTCGATATTTTTTTTCGTAATCAAGAAAGATTGATTAACAGTCAGAATCACCTTAATTCAATCAAAGATGTAGCCAAACTTGGCGGGATGGATGAAAAAGAGATTGATCAATGTATAATCAACAATACACTTTTAAAAAAAATCAATTCCCGTGCTGATGATGCGATAAATCGTTACAATATCAACTCTGTACCAAGTTTCATAATTGAAGATAAATTATATTCTGGAAACATTCCATATGACGAATTCTCTAAACTGCTAATCTTTAATAAAGAATAGGTTTTGAAAATATTTCTGATAAATAATTTATATATCTTAAGTTATATCCTAAGATATAAACATCATTACACCAAGCCACCTGGTTAACACATACAACAACCAATCACCTATTATTAGCATGACGATCGTTATCTTAGATTCTATATGAAGACCATAACGCAACATGAACCAATAATATGC
>JAITNJ010000037.1 GCA_031290545.1 Rhodospirillaceae bacterium
TCGAAGGTGTTGTCTTTATTATTAATAGAGACACCACCTTCAAGACCAACATATAAGCCTTCAGCTTGAGCAACACTTGCCATACCTGCTAGTAGACTAATAGATAGTATGACATGAGGTTGATTTAAATTCTAATAACAATAGAAAGTTCTTTTTATTAAAAGAAAAAGGTATTAATTTATAAAAGTATTGCGATTAAAAAAAATATCTGAGATTAGCTGCTGATTTTTTCAAAACACATAATTAATTACTGAAGACGTATAATTAATATTGTTTGTAAGTCTACTGCTGTATGGCATTATTTATATAGTAATTGAATTAAATTGTATAGATAATGCGATATTCTGATATTTAAACTTTTAATTAAAGAAAGAAAAAATATGCGTGTTTATTACGATCAGGATTCCGATGTTAATTTAATAAAATCAAAAAAAGTTGCTATAGTTGGCTATGGTAGTCAGGGTCATGCTCATGTGCTCAATCTTCGTGATTCTGGTGTTAAAAATATCACTGTAGCACTTCGACCTGATTCACACACTATCAAAAAAGCGATAAAAGAAGGTCTGCAGGTTATTACACCTGCTGAAGCAGCTACGTGGTCAGATGTGATAATGATTCTAACTCCAGATGAAACACAAGCAGACCTTTATCTCAATGATCTTAAAGACAATTTAAACCAGGGGGTTGCAATAGCTTTTGCTCATGGTCTTAACATTCACTTCAAACTAATTGAGCCACGTCCAGATTTGGATGTTTTTATGATCGCGCCTAAAGGTCCAGGTCACACTGTACGTAGTGAATATTTGAATGGTGGAGGTGTGCCATGTTTAGTTGCTGTAGCACAAAACGCATCAGGAAATAGTTTGGAATTGGCGTTATCATACGCATCAGCAATTGGTGGTGGTCGTTCTGGTATTATTGAAACTACTTTTCGTGAAGAATGCGAAACTGATTTATTCGGTGAACAAGTAGTTTTATGCGGTGGCCTAACTAAACTTATTCAGAGCGGTTTCGAAACATTGGTTAATGCTGGTTATGCGCCAGAAATGGCATATTTTGAATGTTTACATGAAGTTAAGTTAATAGTTGATCTAATCTATGAAGGAGGAATCGCTAATATGCGCTATTCGATCTCTAATACTGCTGAATATGGGGATTATGTCTCAGGATCAAGAATAATTACCGATGAAACAAAAAATGAGATGAAAAAAGTACTATTAGATATACAATCTGGACGTTTTGTTCGTGATTGGATGCTTGAATGCAAAATCGGTCAACCATCTTTCAAAGCTAAACGAAACATTGAGAGTAAACATCAGATCGAAGAAATTGGTAAAAAACTACGATGCATGATGCCATGGATTAACAAGAACGCACTTGTTGATAAAAGTCGAAATTAAAATAATACCAATATAGAATCAACTAGAAAAAACAACTTAAATATTGATTTGTTAAAATTATTAGTATGGATTTGTTAATTAAGAATATTAATATTTTATATTTGTTATTTTGATATACAAAATCAAAATAATTATGGTGCGTAATATCATAAAATGTTTTTTTGTTAAGAATTTTGTGTTTTCGAGGATTTGATCTATGAGTGAAAATATTGATAAAGATCGTGTTTTTATTTTTGATACAACACTACGCGATGGCGAACAATCACCAGGTGCTTCAATGAATATCGAAGAAAAATTATCTATAGCTACTCTACTCGAAGAAATGGGCGTTGACGTAATTGAGGCTGGATTTCCAATCGCTTCAAATGGAGATTTTGATGCAGTTTCAAAGATTGCACAAATTATCACCAGATCAACTGTCTGTGGTCTAGCACGAACAATTAAGAACGATATTGAACAATGTGCATTAGCCATTAAGTCAGCACCTTTAAAACGAATTCACATAGTCATTTCTACATCATCATTGCATATGAAGTATAAACTACAAATGACCCCTGAATCAGTACTTGAAGCAATCCGCGATAGTGTTATATTAGCACGTAATTTGGTTGATGATGTAGAATTGTCAGCCGAAGATGGATCACGTACTGATCATGATTTTTTATGTCGTTGTGTTGAAACAGCAATAACAGCTGGAGCGTGCACTATCAATATTCCAGATACAGTTGGATGGTCAATGCCAAATGAATACGCAGATCTAATTTCTATGTTGCTTGCACGCGTACCAAATATTGATAAAGCTATTTTATCAGTGCATTGTCACAACGATTTAGGGCTCGCCGTTGCCAACTCACTAGCAGCTGTATGTGCTGGAGCTCGCCAAATTGAATGCACAATCAATGGTTTGGGTGAACGTGCTGGCAACGCTGCTCTTGAAGAAATTATAATGTGTATAAAAACACGATCTGATCGATTACCCTACAGTAATAATATAAGAACAGAACTAATTACTAGAGCTTCTCGTTTAGTTTCTAGTATTACCGGAATTTCCGTTCAGCCAAATAAAGCGATCGTTGGTAAAAATGCATTTGCTCATGAATCCGGCATTCATCAGGATGGTATATTGAAGAATTCCAAAACCTATGAAATAATGACTCCAGAATCAGTTGGACTAGACAAATCAATTTTAGTACTTGGTAAACATTCTGGCCGAGCTGCCTTTAAATCCAAATTAAAAGATCTTGGCTATAACTTAGAAAACGTTGATATTGAAGTTGCTTTTTGTCGTTTTAAGGATCTAGCAGATTGTAAAAAAGATATTTCTGATGATGATGTTAAGAGCATTATTGAACAATAATAAAGACAAAACTTTATGAAAATGTTTTTTTATAGAATAAAAAGAATATCCTAATATTATTAATATATATATTAAATCAATTTAATTAAAATTAAACTTACTTGACTATTTTTGCAATCTTCAACTAATTCATTTATAATATATCAAAGTTGTTATTAAGCTTAGTATTATATTTAAAACTCTAAATAATAACTTTGATATATCAAAGTTCTCAATTATTGAATGAAAATTCATTTCAATTAAAGTTCTTCAATCGAGAAACGATACTACTAAGTCAACTAGAAAAATACTTTGATGCCGCATAATGTTTTGCTATCAATAACATTAGTACAATGCTGAGAACAATAAGAAATTTAGTATTTGAGTGAGAGGCGTTATGTTTTCTTTAATTACTGGATGGTTATCTAAGGACATGGCTATTGATTTAGGAACGGCTAATACTCTTGTTTATATAAAGAATCATGGGATTGTTCTGAATGAACCATCAGTAGTAGCTATTAATGAAGGATCAGGAAAACGTAAGATCTTAGCAGTTGGCAATGAAGCCAAAATGATGTTAGGTCGAACTCCTGGTAATATTAAAGCTATTCGCCCTTTACGCGATGGTGTAATTGCCGATTTCGAAGTTGCAGAAGATATGATTAAATATTTTATTCATAAAGTGCACGATCGTCGTAGTTTTGTAAGTCCATTGATTATAGTTTGTGTACCATCTGGATCTACACCAGTAGAACGTCGAGCTATTCAAGAATCAGCTGAAAGTGCTGGTGCACGTCGTGTTTTTTTAATAGAAGAACCTATGGCTGCAGCTATAGGGGCAAACTTACCTATAACTGAGCCTACAGGTTCGATAGTGGTTGATATTGGTGGTGGAACTACAGAAGTTGCAGTTATATCTTTAGGCGGTATCGTATATTCACGATCCGTACGCGTTGGGGGTGATAAAATGGATAGCGCGATCATCTCTTATATTAGGCGCAACCATAACTTATTAATAGGTGAAAGCTCTGCTGAATATATAAAAAAGAAAATTGGCTCCGCATGTTTGTCTAAAGATAGTGAAAATCGAACAATAAATATTAGAGGTCGTGATTTAATGAATGGTATTCCTAAAGAGTTAATCATTTCAGAACGACAAATCGCCGAAAGTTTAGTTGAATCAGTTAATGACATTGTCGAAGCTATCAAAGTAGCACTAGAACATACTGCGCCAGAGCTATCTGCTGATATTGTTGATCGAGGAATCATGTTGACAGGTGGTGGGGCACTTTTATCTAATTTTGACTCAGTATTACGTCAAGCAACTGGATTGCCAGTTTCTATTGCTGAGGATCCATTATTGTGTGTAGCTCGAGGAACAGGTCAAGCTTTAGAAAACATATCAAACTTGAAGAGTATTCTAACCAGCATGTACTAATACAGATCTACTTAGTGTCGTAAAGGTTTAGATATGAAACGACGTTGGAGAGATTTAGAATTTTTAGTTATACCAATTCCATTTATTAGGCGTTTTATTTTTTTATTACTGATTATCGTGTCAATTTGGCTACTGCTACCAGGCAAAATCGACAATTTAGAAAATCAACTACGAGCGGCAGTAAATGATACAATAGCGCCAATTCTTGATATCATGTCACGACCAATAATTATCATTGCGGATAAGATCAATGATTTACGAGATCTAATAATAGTTAGATCAGAAAATGTTCGTTTAAAAAGAGAGATTATTAACTCTATGCACTGGCAAACTTTAGCCAGAAAACTTGATAACGAGAATCGAATCTTACGTAATCAATTAAATTTTATTCCAAATTCAGACTCTTCGTTTGTAACAGCACGAGTTGTTGGTGACACTGGCGGTGCTTTTGTTCATTCGATGCTAATTAATTCTGGTAGTAAAGATGGAATTTGCAAAAATCAAGCAGTGATTTCCGGTGAATTTTTAGTTGGACATATAACAGATGTTAGTAAGAATTCAGCTCGAATTCTGTTACTTACCGATATCAACAGTCATATTCCAGTGATTTTAAGTAATTCTCGAGCTCTAGCGATTATGACAGGAGATAATTCTGATCAACCACGACTTAATTATTTATCACCAAATATGAATACTATAAGTACTATAAGCGGCGATTTGGTATTAACTTCAGGTAATGGAAACATTTTTCCACCTGGATTGCCTATTGGCGTAGTCTCATCAATTAAGAACGATATTGTTAGAGTTGAACCTTTTGTTCATCGTCATAAACTTGAATATGTAATTGTAACCGATTTTGGTTTAAATAAAACTATTAAGCCAACAATATCTTTATCAAAAGGACACGATTAGTGAAGCAATTATTATTACAACAGATTAACCAAACTGTATGTTACTTATCATTAATCTTTGTAATTTTATTATTAATTGTTATTAATACTTTACCATTACATATACCAGGTTTTGTCATAATGGCACCATTACTACCTTTGATCGGAATCCATTATTTGTCAATATATCAACCAGGATTAATGTCACTAATAACAGCCTTTGTAATAGGTTTAATAAACGATGCGGTCTCTGGATTTCCTCTCGGAATTTCATCACTAATTTATCTTTTTGTATATATAATAACTGTCTCACAAAGATATTTTTTCTATGGTAAATCATTCTACATTATATGGTACTATTTCTGTTTGATTAGTGCGTGTTCTTTTGTTCTTCAATGTTTGTTAATATCGTTGTTGCTAAAATGTTCCCTAGAAATACATTCATTAATTCTCGAATTTCTAATGACTTTATTTCTTTATCCAATAATTAGTTGGATTCTTGCTAATATTCAATTGATTTTTTATTTGAAATCCGATCAATGATTCGCGATAACAATCGCATTAAGATAATTGGACGTCGAGCTCTGATACTCGGATCAGGAAAATTAGTCATACTTTCTGTTCTTATTGGGCGAATATACTATTTACAAATTTTAGAAACTGACAAATACACCATGTTAGCTGAAGCTAATAGAATTAATTTACATTTATTACAACCAATACGTGGTAAAATTTTAGATCGCAACGGTACGCCAATGGCAATTAATCAACAAAATTATCGTTTGATGATTCTATCAAAACAAGTTAGCAATCTCAGCAATATACTAGATAATTTGGCTAATATTATTTCAATAAGTGATCATGACAGAATCAGAATCATTCATGAAAATAAACGACAACGTGGTAACACTCCAATAATTGTACATGAAAATCTATCTTGGGAAGATATTGCTCGTATAGAAATCAACACTCCGAATATTCCAGGTGTTATTATAGATGTTTCTCAGACTCGCAATTATCCAATCGAAAGATTTGGTGTTCATCCACTTGGTTATATTTCAGCTGCGTCTGTTACTGATTTATTAGATTCATCAGATCCTCTTCTTAAATTACCAGGATTTCGAATTGGCAAAACAGGAATAGAACGAGTCTATGATCTAGCGTTAAGAGGTAAAGCTGGAATCAAACAAGTAGAAATCAACGCAAATGGGCGAATTATTCGCGAACTAAGACATGATGAGAGTAAGCCTGGTATTGATCTTAATCTCACAATAGATATTAATTTGCAACAATTCGTAGGTCAGAGATTAGGTAATGAAAGTGCTGCAGTAGTAGTAATTGATGTTAATTCTGGTGAAATTTTAGTGATGGTATCAACTCCATCATTTGATCCTAATATAATTATACGAGGGATAAATTACGAAGAATGGAATGATCTAATCTCTAATCCAAGAGCACCACTTACTAATAAGGCAATCGCAGGTCAATATCCGCCAGGATCAACATTCAAATTGATAACAGCATTAGCAGCATTAGAAAGCGGAATAATCGATAAAGATAAAATGATATTTTGTTCAGGTCAAATGAGCCTTAATAATAATATTTATCACTGTTGGAAGAAAAATGGACACGGTTCGCTTAATCTTATTGACGGAATCAAAAATTCTTGCGATGTATATTTTTACGAAATTTCTAGATGTATTGGATTTGAAAAGATCGCCAAAATGGCAAAATGTTTCGGATTAGGAACACAAACTGGAATAGACTTATTAGAAGAACGTGCAGGTATAATCCCTAATCGAGAATGGAAATTATCAAATTTGGGTAAATCTTGGAACCAAGGTGAAACGCTGATCAGTGCTATCGGTCAGAGCTATGTACTAACAACACCATTACAATTAGCTGTAATGACAGCAAGAATTGCTAATGATGGATATGCAGTACGACCACATTTAACGCGCGATATAGTAGATGGCGTAAATACAATTCCAAGACCAGTACCAAATTGGTCAAATCTTGGAATTTCAAAACAATCGTTAGCTATAGTACGACGCGGAATGTTTGCAGTGGTTAATGATCCAGGCGGTACTGCTTATAAATCAAGAATTAAAGATAATGAAATGATCATGTCTGGTAAATCTGGATCTTCTCAGGTTAGACGCATCACATTGCACGAACGTAGTATCGGAATAAAAAAAAATAAAGATCTTCCATGGAAAGATCGAGATCATGCATTATTTGTCGCATATGCACCTGAAATCCAACCTCGCTTTGCATGTTGTATAACGATCGAACACGGTGGTAGTGGTTCAACCAATGCAGCGCCAATAGCACGAGATATTTTAATTGAAGTACAAAAACGCTACTTACATCAAAATATTAATTCAACGAAAACTATACAAAGAAATCCAAATTCTCATGATTCAGTAATGGAAGATTTTATAAAGAAGAGTTCTAATGATCAAAATGAAATAGAAAATTTTGATATTAGAGAACGCGAATGAAAGAACGTCATATGTCATTTCGTTTTTATCAAAATAAAATAAGTATAAATAAAAAACTAAGACATATTAATTATGTATTCATTTTTTTAATCATGACAGTTTGTTCTGTTGGCTTTATGACTCTTTATTCAGTTGAAAACGGCAATATTGATCCTTTGGTTTCAAATCAAATATTACGTTTTTTTGTTGGTTTTATTATGATGTTAATAATCGCCACAATAGATATTAATTTCTGGATACGATGGGCTTACGTAATCTACGGCATCACAATACTTCTTCTGATCACTGTAGAAATTACCGGATCCGTAAATATGGGAGCACAACGTTGGATCAATTTAAAATTCATTCAATTACAACCATCAGAAATTATGAAAATCGCATTAGTTCTTGCTCTAGCTCGCTATTTTCATTGGTTAAACTGTTACAATGTTAAACGTTCTTTGTATTTAATACCTCCATTAACAATGATTATTGCACCAGTTATATTAGTATTTAATCAACCAGATTTTGGTACTGCAATAGTATTGACTATGACAGGTGGTGTAATATTTTTTCTTGTTGGAGTGCAAATATGGAAATTTATAACAATCATAGCTTTCGGATTGGCAGCAATTCCAATAATTTGGAACTTGATGCACAAATACCAGCGTCAACGTATTATCACTTTTTTAGACTCAGAAAGCGATATCACAGGTTCAGGATACCACATAATGCAATCAAAAATTGCATTTGGATCTGGTCATATTTTTGGTAAGGGATTTCTATTAGGCACACAGAATCATTTAAATTTCCTACCAGAAAAACAAACTGATTTTATCTTCACTACCTTTGCTGAAGAATGGGGTATAATTGGTAGTACCGTGCTATTATTACTTTATACAATGATCATATTTTATAGTTATAAAATGAGTCTACAGGCATGTAGTCAATTCGCGCGTCTTATAGGTCTAGGATTAATAACAAGCTTTTTTCTTTATGTGTTCATCAATATTGCAATGGTAACAGGATTAATACCAGTAGTTGGTATACCGCTGCCATTAATTTCTTATGGCGGCACTTCAATGATAACCACATTATTTGCTTTCGGCTTAATTTTAAGTGTTTATATTCATCGCAACGTATATATATCTAATAATATTTAAAGTTTAAATATACTAAATCATAGCTTTACATACAAAAATAAGACTAAGAATCATTAGACAAATTAATTATTTATTGTTAATAATCAATATCGGTTTGGGCACGTAGCTCAGTTGGTAGAGCAGCTGACTCTTAATCAGCGGGTCCACGGTTCGAATCCGTGCGTGCCCACCAAATTAGTTATATAATAACAATAAATTCAAAGTAAATTATTGAATTTAAATCAAGCTTTGTTGAAAACAAGTTAACATCTATCTTATAAAGACTCCATCATTATTACATAATTCGTATCGATTATTAAATTAATCATATATTCTTGTAAAAGAAAATATATATTTAAATTTCAATAATAAGCTAGAGAAGAATTAAAAATGAGGATTTTAGTGATCGGATCAGGAGGACGTGAACATTCGTTATGTTGGGCTATTAATCGCTCTCCGCTGTGTCAGAAATTATTTTGTGCTCCTGGCAATGCCGGAATCGCTGAATTGGCAATTATAGTTCCAATTAACATTGAAGAAGTTGACGCTTTAGTCATTTTTGCGCAAATAAATGTTATAGATTTTGTAGTAATTGGCCCAGAAAAACCATTAGTTTTGGGTTTAGTCGATAAACTTGAGGCCGTTGGCATAAAAGCTTTTGGCCCTAACATTTCTGCTGCTCTTTTGGAAAAATCAAAGGGATTCATGAAGAATATTTTAAATAAATATAAAATACCAACTGCTGCTTATAGAATATTCAACAATGCTGAAGTTGCAAAAGAATTTATTCGCACTAAGGGAGTTCCAATAGTAATAAAGGCAGATGGCTTAACTGGCGGAAAGGGAGTTGTAGTAGCAACTAATCTTGATGAAGCAATAACATCAGTAGATAACATGATGTATGAAAAAAAATTCGGAATTGCTGGTAATAAATTAGTAATTGAAGAGTTTCTTACTGGTGAAGAAGTTAGCTTTTTTGCCATCGTTGATGGAATAACAGCACTTCCTCTAATTGCTGTACAAGACCACAAACGCGTTGGTGATGGTGATACAGGGTCTAATACAGGAGGTATGGGGGCTTATTCTCCAGTACCTTTAATTACACCAGAAATTATTAATAAAATCATGAAAAGATGTATATTACCTACTATAAATGGTATGGCAATTTCAGGAAGACCTTATCGAGGCGTTCTGTTCGCAGGTTTGATGATCGATAAGGGAAATCCTAAAATACTTGAATATAACGTTCGTTTTGGTGATCCTGAATGTCAAGTGATAATATCACGCTTAACATCAGACATAGTTCCGTTGATGTTATCTAGTATCAATGGAAAACTAACAGAACAAAAAATTGAATGGTCACAAAATTCAGCTTTAGTTGTAGTAATGGCATCAAAAGGATATCCTGGTAATTACAGTAAAAACACTGTTATAGATGGTATTAACGATGCAAATCAAGTATCAGGTGTAAAAATATTCCACGCCGGTACTGATCGTAATTCTATTGGTCAATTTATTGCTACTGGCGGTCGCGTCTTAAATGTAACAGCAATTGGCTTCAATGTCGAAGACGCACGAGAACGTGCGTATCGTGCTATTGATATGATTCACTGGTCTGATGGATTTTACAGGAATGATATCGGATGGCAAGCAATAGGTAAATAAATACAGTCTTATTTTCATTCTCAAAATACTACTAAGAATTTTGAGCTCTTCTTATCGTATAGCGGATTAATCTTAATACAAAAAAGACATTATATTACATTAATTTTTCTCATTTTAATTTCTCATTAACAACATTAATCAACGTCTTTCGCGAAAAAATGATACTAGTAATTCAGCAGTATACCGTTCTTCAAGACCACCAATGACTTCTGGATGATAACAGGTATCACGATCGAATACACGAGAACCATGATCTACACCGCCATTCTTTATATTGTAAGCACCAAAATACAAACGACGAATTCGCGATAGTTTCATAGCCATAGCGCACATTGAACAAGGTTCTAATGTAACCCACAAATCACATTCATCAAGTCGTGGACTTTCTTGAAATTTCGTAGCCATACGTATTGCTACTATTTCCGCATGTGCCGTAGGATCGTTCCATGCACAAACCATATTTCCAGTACGAGCCAAGACAATACCTTCTTTAACAACAACAGCACCTACTGGAATTTCACCACGATTACCAGATGCTTCAGCTTCAGCGATAGCAATAGCCATAAACGGATTCATAATAACTCCATTATGAAGAAGTCATTTTTTTATTTAAAAACCACATTTTATTAAAATTAATTAAAACAGGTTATTATAATAATGAGATATTAATATTTCATTATTATTCAATAATATATTTTCACATATATAAATAGCACTACTATCATGATCAAATTATACTGACCTGAAAGATCATTCCATCAAATATCGTAAAATACAACATTAAATAACTAATTGTTTGTAATAAGATTAAAATGTAGACTATTTTATACAAACAAAGTTAATATAAAAGTACGTTATCCATAGTGCTACTATTTGTGTGTTTTACCTTATAAATAAGAAATGACACATCGTTTAAATAATACAACAATTCTAATTATTATTAGATAATTGACCGTAATATAATTAATTTCACTGAAGATTCATATTAATGATTAACACTCCAAAAATAAATGGTGAACGTATTTCCAAACGCTTAGCTCAAGCAGGATTATGTTCGCGTCGTGATGCTGAGCGATGGATTAGTAAAGGAAGGGTCAAAATAGATGGTCAATTATTAATTTCTCCAGCAACAATTGTAACTAAATCAAATTTAATAACTGTTGATGGAAAAGCATTACCAACCACGACAAACTGTACACGATTGTGGCGCTATTACAAACCATCAGGATTAATAACAAGCCATAAAGATCCTTATGGCAGACCGACAGTTTTTAATTATTTGCCAAAAAACATACCTCGTGTAATTTCAGTCGGTCGTCTTGATCTAAATTCAGAAGGGTTACTTTTATTAAGTAATGATGGAAGTCTAACAAGACAATTAGAATTACCTTCAACTGGTTTAATTCGTCGATATCATGTCCGAGTATATGGAAAACTAAATATGTCTAAGCTTGTTGCTATAGAAAGAGGAATTGCTATAGAAGGCGTTACTTATAGTTCGATTAAGATTTCATTAAATAGACAAAATGGATCTAATGCATGGTTAACTGTCAGTTTGAATGAAGGTAAGAATCGTGAAATTAAGAAAGTAATGGAATATTTCGATTTAATAGTTAATCGTTTGATACGTATTTCCTATGGTTCATTCTATTTAAATTCTCTTAAATCCAATGAGATCGACGAAGTTTCACCAAAAATTGTCAAAAATCTCAAAGAACAATTTGGTATTAGCAATTTATAAAATCACGTTTCAAGATAATTATATTCGCTTAAATTAATTTAATGAATAAATAACAAATCAAAAAACAGAAAATTATTACATGTAATATAACATAACTGGTATCATGCGGATTATCTCAGGACGTTACAAAGGACAAATATTACTTACACCAAAAGGATTCATTACTCGTCCAACTTCCAATCTTGTACGCGAAGCATTATTCAATATTTTAGAGCATACTATTCTAAAGTGTAATGAATCAACATTTAGAGGTATTTATGTGTTAGATGCTTTTGCTGGATCTGGTGCATTAGGCTTTGAATCATTATCTCGTGGTGCTAATCATGTAACCTTCTTGGAAACAAACAGTAATGCATTAAACATTATTCATTACAATGCAAAAAAACTTGATGTTAAACATCAAGTTTCAATTAAACGTCGAGATGCTACACGACCACCAACAACATTATGTTCATGTCAAATAGTATTAATTGATCCTCCATATAAAAGTGGTTTAATCGAATCAACATTAAAAACACTTCAATTTAGAGGCTGGATAACGTACAGTACTATTATTGTTGTTGAATTATCTATAAGTGAAAATTTTATAGCTACTGGTTTTATTATTATAGAAGAGCGTAAATATGGCACAACGCGATTAATATTTTTACGCTCAAATTGAGTGTTTTTAATAAACCATCCGTTATTAAAAACATTTGAAATACATAATGAAGATAATTAAGCTACAGTTGTTTATTCTAATAAAACATCAAACACAAATATAGATGTACTAATATTAATCAACATAGCTCATTATAGTGATTAATTAATCCATTAGTTGAGCTGTCATGAGCATCGGTTTGTTTTGATCCATTTAATTCAGGCAAAATAATATTAGCTAATTTCTTACCTAATTCTACTCCCCATTGATCAAAACTGTTAATTTGCCAGATCACTCCCTGTACAAATATTTTATGTTCATAAAGAGCAATTAACCTTCCTAAGGTTCTCGGTGTTAATTTACAGTAAAGCAGAGAATTAGTTGGTCGATTTCCCAAAACTACGCGATGAGAAATTGCGATTTCTAATGAATCACCTGAAAAACCTTGCTGGATAAGTTCATCACGCACCGTTTCTCTTGATTTACCAATCATTAAAGCTTTAGATTGGGCAAAATAATTAGACATTAATAATCTATGATGATTACCAACCGGATTGTGACTACATACAGTAGCTATAAAATCAGCTGGTATTAGTTGTGTACCTTGATAGATTAATTGATAGAAAGCGTGTTGCCCATTAGTTCCGACATCACCAAACAAAATCGGACCTGTATGATAATCAACCATTCTTCCATCACGAGTTATGCTTTTACCGTTACTTTCCATGTCTGTTTGTTGAAGATAGGATGGAAAGCGATATAAATATTGGTCATACGGCAATATAGCATGTGTTGTAGCTCCGAAGAAATCAATATACCAAATTCCTAACATAGCCATAATTACAGGTATATTTTTAGCTAATGGTTCCATTCTAAAATGCTCATCTATATCGAAAGCACCAAATAGTAATTCTTCAAAACGCTCAAAACCAACAGCAATAGCAATCGATAAACCAATAGTTGACCAGAGAGAATAGCGCCCACCAACCCAATCCCAAAAAGAAAATATATTGTTTATATCAATTCCGAAAGATATAGCAGCATTCTTATTAGCAGAAATAGCAACAAAATGTCGCGTTATAGCTTTCTCTCCTAGATTTTTCACAATCCAGGCTCGTGCTGTTTGTGAATTAATTATAGTTTCTTGAGTAGTAAATGTTTTTGAAGCAATAATAAACAGGGTCGTTTCTGGCCTACATCGTTTTAACACTTGATAAATATTACTATCATCAACATTAGAAATGAAGTGACAGGTAATCCCATTCTGAACAAACGGTTTCAACGCCTCAATTACCATCATTGGACCCATATTAGAGCCACCAATTCCAATATTTACTATATCAACAATACCGTCATTAATATTAAACCAAGAACCATTTCTCACTACTGTTGAAAAATTGCACATCTTTGTTAAAGCGCAATTCACTTCTGGCATTACGTTAACACCATCAACGCAAATTGGTCTGTCAGAACGATTGCGTAAAGCGACATGCAACACTGCACGATTCTCAGTAATATTAATCCTCTCTCCGTTAAACATTGCCATACGATATTTTTCAACACCAGCTTCTTTTGCTAGTCGTATAAGCAAAGCAAATGTCTCTTTAGTTATACGATTCTTAGAAAAATCAAATAACATATCATCAAAGCGTATTGAGAATCTAGAAAACCGTTTCGCATCTGTAGCAAACAAATCTCTCATATGAAGCGAACTAACAATTTTAAAATGTCGTGCAAGGTCTTTCCAAGACTGCAGAAATGTCAATGGTGTCATATGTTATTCATTATTATTTAGATTCTGAATCAATTTTAATAACATCAAGCATTAAGATCATTTTCATATTTGAAAACAATATTTTTAAAAATAAGAAATATAATTAAAAAAGACCAGTTAGTAGTATTGAAATATTCACTTAAATTCCAGCAACTGTCATGCCATCAATTAACACAGTTGGTGCATCAAAACCATAATAATGAAATAAATCATTAGCTGGTGTTAAATGCAAAAACATCTCTTTGAGATTACCAGCAATTGTAACCTCGCTAACTGGATAAGTAATTTCTCCTTTAGAAATCCAAAAACCAGTAGCGCCTCGAGAATAATCACCAGTAACGTTGTTTACTCCAATTCCAAATAATTCAGTTACGTAAAAACCATCAACAATATTAGAGATAATCTCTGTTGGAGTAACAATCCCTGGTTTCATATAAAAATTAGTTGCTGATGGCGATAGAAACGAGCTAATTCCACGAGAAGCATGGCCTGTAGTTTCCATACCTAGCTGTCGAGATGAACACAAATCAAGAATCCACGTTGTTAATACACCATTTTCTACAATATTGCGACAACTATTAATTACACCTTCATCATCACATGGTTTAGAATGAAGTCCTCTTTGACGATGTGGATCATCTATAATTGTTACATCAGATGGAAAAATTTGTTTATTAAGACTGTTTTTTAAAAAACTAGCACCTCTAGCAATTGCATATCCATTGATAGAATTAGACAAATGACCTAACAATTCATTAGAAACACGAGAATCAAAAACTATTGGAACTTGTGTAGTACAAACTTTGTGTGATCTCAAGCGATTAACCGCACGATGACCAGCACTATATCCAATATCTTCTGGCAATTTTAAATCACTAAAATAAACAGCTGATGAAAAATCATAATCACGTTCCATTCCATCAAAAATATTACCGGCTAAAACAGAAACAGAACCAGATATTTTGCTAACGTTATAGGTACATTTCATTCCGTTAGAACCAATAAGAACAATCATCTTACGAGCATACCCTGCTTCAGCACCATCAGAATTAGTAACACCTAAAACAGAACGTGCTGAATCTTCAGCACGTCTAGTCCAATCAATCAATACGTCTGATGTAGGGTCAATTGGATCACAAATGTCAAGAGAAATAGTATTGATCACCAATTGAGAAGGATCTGCAAGTCCGCAGAAAGGATCTTTAGGAACTATACGTGCCATCCTAACAACTCGATCGATTAATTCATCTAACGCTTTACAACTCCAATCTGACGATGACACAATAGCCTGTCTATTTCCGATAAAAACTCGAAGACTGATATCCATAGATTCTGATCGTTTAATTTCTTCTAATCTACCAAGTCGAAACATTACTGACAGGGACATTTTATTGATCAGAAATGCATCAGCCGCATCAGCTCCAGCTATTTTAGCTTTTGTAACAAGATCTGTTAAAACATTAAAAGCTTCCTTACAAATCATTTTAAGAAGTTCTTTCTTTTTTAAAATTCAATAAAAGATGTTATATTATGGCACGAAACATTCATTTCATTGATATAATTCCCATACGAAATTGTATCAATTTATATGGAAAATAATTCAAAATAATGATTTGCCTAACATTCAAATATCTAAACTCTCTACATTTTCATATTATGAAGATATGAAATCATATTATTTTCATTAAGTAGTATTTGATAGCATCAATAACATCTTCGGACTTACCATTATCCAAACCACCGGACTGAGCCATATTTAAATGTCCACCTCCACACTTATTGCCTAAAACTTCCGAACCAACACGCACAAGATCGATTGCTGAAAAACGATCAATTAAGTCGTTTGTTATCGCTACTACCAACGAAATTTTACCGTCAATAGTACTAACTAAGACAATAATCCCAGAACTAATTTGCTTCTTAATTTCATCTGCTAACTCTTTAAGAGCTTTTGCAGACATACCATTGAGTTTTTTCCCAACAAATACAACATCAGATATCATTTGATTTGATGTCGTTTGTATCTCTTTAATAATAATTTTTCTACGAAGATCGGAGACTTCATATTCTAATAATCGACGTTCTTTAACAATAGTATCAATACGCTTTGGTAATTCTGTTATATTTGATTTAAGTGTATTGGAAATGTGTATTAAAAGATCACTTTGCTCAGCAATTAAATTTTCAGCTATACTACCAACTACAGCTTCTAAACGACGTACACCAGCAGCAATAGCACTCTCAGTAACTAATTTAAAAAACCCAATATCTCCAGTACGGCATACATGAATTCCACAACACAATTCAGTAGAATAATTTGAAATTCCTTCTCCAATAAATACTACACGAACTTCATCACCATACTTTTCACCAAACAATGCCATTGCTCCAGTATCAATTGCATCTTTTGATGTCATTATTCGAGTCTCAATTAACAAATTATTTCTAATTTGAAAGTTAACTTCATTTTCAATCTGACGAATTTCTTCTATTGAAAACCCTCTACAATAGCTAACATCAAAACGCAAGCGATTAGGAGTTACTAAAGATCCTTTTTGAGTCACATGATCACCAAATTTTCTACGAAGAGCAGCGTGTAAAAGATGTGTTGCCGAATGATGAGCTTGCAATCCTCTACGTCGTACATTATTAACACAAAAATCAGCAAAATCTCCAACAGCGATTTTTCCTTTAGTAACTACTCCCATATGCACAATTAGATCACCTAATT
The DNA here is from genome assembly GCA_031290545.1 of Rhodospirillaceae bacterium. Classification (GTDB taxonomy): domain Bacteria; phylum Pseudomonadota; class Alphaproteobacteria; order Rhodospirillales; family Magnetospirillaceae; genus Telmatospirillum. The sequence continues at coordinate 17,241 of JAITNJ010000037.1, forward strand.
TTTTATAAGTATCAATTATATTGATGCACAACTTATCAGCCATGGTTATAATTCCAGTATCTCCAATTTGCCCACCAGATTCTCCATAAAACGTCGTCTGATTTGCAATAATAGCAACTGAGATACCAGTGCCGACACGGTCTACTAGCTTGCCATCAACTAATAAAGCAATAATTTTTCCCCTTGTCTGCTCATTGTTATAGCCAATAAATTCACTAGTCCCAAATTTTTCGCGAATTTCAAACCAAACAGCTTCGTTAGCAACATCTCCAGAACCTGACCAAGCTCTACGCGCTTCATCGCGTTGACGAGACATAGCCATGTTAAAACCATCAACATCAACGCTAATACTACGAGTTCTCAGAGCATCTTGAGTCAAATCAAGTGGAAAACCGTAAGTATCATAAAGACGAAACGCGACTTCTCCGTCCAATCTACCAAAGGCTGTAAGCTTATCGGATTCTTCGTTTAACAATTTAAGACCGTGCTCTAACGTTTGTTTAAAACGATATTCTTCAAATTTTAATGTTTCAGTAATCAAAGTTTGAGCGCGAACTAATTCTGGAAAGATTTGTCCACTCTGAGCGATCAAAGTTGGAACTAATTTCCATAATAATGGATCAACACATCCCATCAAATGAGCATGACGCATAGCTCTACGCATAATACGACGCAAAACATAACCACGACCATCATTTGATGGTAATATACCATCAGCAATCAAAAAACTCATAGATCGTAAATGATCAGCGATCACTCTGTGTGATACACGAAATGGACCATCAAAAGCAGTGTTTGAAGCATCAGCAGAAGCAACAATCAAATTATGAAATAAATCTATATCATAATTATCATGTTTTCCCTGCATTATTGTAGCTAATCGCTCAAGACCCATTCCAGTGTCAATAGATGGTTTTGGCAAAACAATTCGTTTCTCAGGAGTCACCTGTTCATATTGCATAAAAACTAAATTCCAGATCTCAACAAACCGATCTAAATCAATATTAGTACTTTCAGAAAAACAATTAACAATCGACGAACCATAATCATAGAAAATTTCAGAACATGGACCACATGGTCCTGTATCACCCATAGCCCAAAAATTATCTTTAGTTGAAACACGAATAATTTTATATTCCGGTAAGTTGGAAATCTTACGCCATAAATCAAAAGCCTCGTCATCACTATGATAAACAGTAATTAATAGTCGATCGCTTGACAAAGCATATTCCTTAGTGATCAGACGCCAAGCTAATTCAATAGCACCTTCCTTAAAATAATCACCGAAAGAAAAATTTCCAAGCATTTCAAAAAAAGTATGATGACGTTCTGTATAGCCAACAATATCTAAGTCATTATGTTTACCACCAGCTCTAACACATTTTTGTGATGTAACTGCACGTGAATAATCACGCTTTTCTATGCCAGTAAAAACATCTTTAAATTGTACCATTCCTGCATTAGTAAACATTAGCGTAGGATCATTACTTGGAACTAAGGAACTTGATGGTACAAATGTATGTTCATTTTTAACAAAGAAATCGAGAAACATTTGACGAATGTCATTTACCGTTTGCATGATATATTTGTTACCAACACAGGCTAAATTAACGTAATGCAAATTATAGATTTTATTATTAATTAATTCTAATGATTAGCCACAGTAATGTGCAATCTTATTGTTCTTAACAAAGATTAGATAAAATATAGTCAGATACATTACAGAGCATATTTTAAATTTACTAACTATTTACAGATTGCAGAATAATCGACTGTTAGAATTGATATAATAATCTTTTAGTTTATAGAATAAAGATGGATCATTATAAATTTACAATCAAGAAATTATAAATTATTAATCTTCTGTGACTGTCTTATCTGAATCTACTGTTAAAACACTGTTCATAACATCAGAAATCATTCCGGAATTTTTCCGAATAGAAGTTTCGATCTCAATAGCTATTATTGGATTATCACGCAAGAATGTTTTTGCATTTTCACGACCTTGACCAATTCTCTGAGAATTATAAGAAAACCAAGAGCCTGATTTTTCCACTACACATGACTTTACGCCAAGATCAATCAATTCACCGGTTTTAGAAATACCTTCTCCGTACATGATATCAAATTCAACCATTTTAAACGGGGCTGCTAACTTATTTTTAACCACCTTAACACGAGTCTGATTACCAATTACCTCATCTCGATCTTTAATGCTACCGGTTTTTCTAATATCTAAACGAACAGAAGAATAGAATTTTAACGCATTACCACCAGTGGTGGTTTCAGGATTTCCAAACATTACTCCTATCTTCATACGAATCTGATTTATAAAAATAACCATACATTTTGAACGCGACACTGTAGCAGTTAATTTACGAAGTGCTTGGCTCATTAAACGCGCCTGTAAACCAACATGAGAATCACCCATTTCACCTTCTAATTCTGCCCTAGGAACTAAAGCTGCGACAGAATCAATAGCCAGAACATCAATACCGCCAGATCGAACTAATGTATCAGCAATTTCTAATGCTTGTTCTCCGGAATCTGGTTGTGAAATTAATAGTTCATCTAAATTAACACCAAGTCTAAGAGCATAGGCAGGATCTAATGCATGCTCAGCATCAATAAAAGCACAAATACCATCTTTCTTTTGAGACTCAGCAATAACATGTAAGGCCAATGTTGTCTTGCCAGAACTTTCTTGTCCATAAATCTCAATAATACGTCCGCGCGGTAAACCACCAATACCCAAAGCAATATCAAGTCCCAATGAGCCAGTAGAAATAACATCTACATCAACTACATAACGACTACCCATTCGCATTATTGATCCCTTACCGAAAGCACGATCAATTTGTGTAAGCGCAGCATCTAAAGCTTTTTGTTTATCAATCATAATATAACCACCGCATTACTTTCATAATTTTCACGTATACTGAAATATATCGACAATAAATTGTATAGCTAATTAATAGATTAGTATACGATTTTCTTTTTTTTAAAAAATGCACCAAACAAGTATCAAAAAGTAATTCCTCATTTATTAGTTGTATTAAGAAAAACTTAATGTGATATTAGATGTTTATTCTATGATGTGTTTAAAAATATATTTATATTACTCAATACACATTATATTTAAGTGGAGTTTTTGTATGCAGCAAGTTGTTTGCCGTTCTACGATCATCAACATTTTGATCTCTTGTTTTGTTTGTGCCATTATGGTAGGCTTTTCTATTACATTTCTCGATCGAGAAATCGCCACTTGGTCACATAATTATTTAAACGGTATTCAAATGTTTGTTTGGTTTACTTGGATAATTGAACCAATACCTTATTTAGCAGTCGGTGGACTAGCTGCATTCATTATACTTTTATTATTTGGTTGGAGACCTGGGCCACTTGGGAGTAAAATACTATCATTTTGCTTGGCTGTTTTGGTAGCTATAGCAATTAAAGAGCAATTAAAATTCTACTTTGGGAGAACTTGGCCAGAAACTTGGACAAATGACAATCCGTCTTGGATCGATAATGGTATTTTTACATTTCAATTGTTTCATGGTAAAGATGGGTGGGCTTCTTTTCCATCTGGACACACGACCACTATAGCAGCATCAATGAGCGTACTTTGGCGGATTATTCCTAAATTTCGGTTATTGTGGGGTTGTCTTTTTGTTCTAGTGGCAATCGGTCTGTTAGGAGCCAATTATCACTGGCTCAGTGATATAATTACTGGTGGTTTTTTAGGTACAGCCTGTGGTTTTGGCATGACAACACTTCTATGTCAAGATAAGTCAATAATTCATCTCAATAGTACAAAAATATTAGGAAAATCTAGTAATAACGACACATGATAGTTATCTCTCAAATATATTATATTATTTTTATATATTTTTTGTTTTTTTTGAAGAAATCTAAATGTTCTATAATATTAAAAAGAATATATGATTTATGATTATTAGTATAAAATGATGATTTGAATTATTGTATTAGTTTATTAATGATACCATAAGTTCGCACGTAGAAATCTTTTTTTATTTAATGTTACTTTTATAAAAGACTTCAGCGGAAATAATAACGATAGCTACAGCCATAGGATATTCGTCAGTCATCGTTAAGTCGATACGTGCTTTCATTCCATTTGGCAAAAGATTAGTAAGCAAAACCTTCGCAACACCAGTCAAACTTAGCATCGGCGCTCCAGTTGATAAGTTGATTATACTTAAATCATGCCAAAAAATTCCATTACAAAATCCTGTTCCAAGTGCTTTAGCACAAGCTTCTTTAGCTGCATACCGCTTTGCATAAATTGAAGCACGATCTCGTGATGTCTTGGAGTATTGTTCAGCTCTAGTTCGTTCTTCATAAGTAAAAACTCGCTTGATAAATCTATTTCCGAAATTTGCTAGTATTTTTTCTATACGCCTAATATCAATAATATCAGTGCCTAAACCAAGAATCATTTGCACCTCTTAAAATCTCAATTACGAACTTGATTTATTAGTTGATTCATTCGACGAATTGCATTTCCAAGACCTATAAAAATACCCTCGCTAATCAAAAAATGCCCAATGTTCAATTCAACTATTGTAGAAATTTTAGCAATAGACTGAACATTATCGAAACTCAAACCGTGTCCAGCGTGACATTCAAGCCCAATCTTATCTGCATATCTTGCGGCTATATCGATCCTATTTAATTCATATTCACGATTAAAACCAGCTGTAGCATTACAATAAGTACCTGTATATAATTCAATTATTGAAGCGCCAACAGCCTTAACCGCATCGATCTGATTAAGATCCGGAGCTACAAACAAAGATACACGAATACCAGAAATAGTAAGTATGCTAATCAATTGTTTTAAATAATTTTGATTACTAATAACGTCAAGACCACCTTCTGTAGTTCGTTCTTCTAGACGCTCTGGAACTATACAAACAGCATTTGGTTTATAATGAAGTGCGATTCCAACCATTTCTTGAGTAGCAGCCATTTCCAGATTGAGTGGTATACTAATGACATTCATCAAGCGATGAATATCATTCTCTGATATATGTCGACGATCTTCGCGTAAATGAACTGTAATACCACTTGCACCAGAATCAGCAGCAATAATGGCAGCGCATATAGGATCTGGATATCCATTATTATCGCGAGAATTTCGAATAGTCGCAACGTGATCAATATTAACACCTAAGCGTATCAAATGATTCATTTATTATAGATCTTTTATTAGTTTCACGCACGTTCAACTGAATTTATTAGCGAAGTGGCTCGTAAAGCAACAATTATATTACTTAAATGCCTTACATCTTGAACTTCAATATCTATAAACATTCTATAATATTCAGAATTACGATTAGTTATCTTCAGATCAATAATCTTACCTAGATTTTTTGTAATCACAACTGATAGATTTCCAAGATTTTCTAATTCATCGGAAACTATCAAATTAATTCTTCCTATATGTAAATCACTATCATCAATAGTTTGATTCCAACCAAGACTAAGACAGCGTTCTGGGGTTTTAGCAAATTGTTTAATATTATCACAATCAGTAGTATGAATTGTTACACATTTTCCTGTAGTAACAATTCCAACAATGCAATCACCAGGTAATGGATGACAACAACCAGCAAAATGTGTTACCATATCTGTTATTAATCCACGAATCGATGTTTTGGAATTTTGTATTTTAATTTTTACTTGTTTAGGAGTTAAATCATTATTCGATGCCTTCTTGTGCTGAAAAATTTTTGGATAAACTGCCAAAATCACATCATGACCAGTTATACTTCCCTCACCAACTGCGATTATCAAGTCTTCAACACTAGTAATGTTGAATACTTTTAAAGCACTATCTAGAATTTTATCATTAAAATCATATCCTACATTTTTAAATACGCGATTGAGAATATCGCGCCCCAAATCATTATATCGACTACGCTGTTGAGTGCGAATGAATCGTCTAATTCGAGCTTTGGCCCTACCAGTCATAACAAAACGTTCCCAAGTAGGGTTTGGTGTCTGTGTTCTAGAGGTGATTATTTCAATTTGATCGCCGTTATCTAGAGTCGTGCGCAATGGCATAATTCGACAATTTACTTTGGCGCCAATACATGTATCGCCAATAATCGAATGTACTGCATAAGCAAAATCGACAGCACAAGAACCACGTGGAAGAGCAATTAGATCTCCTTTTGGAGTAAAACAGAAAACCTGATCTTGAAACATTTCAAGTTTAGTATGTTCAAAAAATTCTTCTGGATTAGAAGTATGTTCAATAATATCTAACAATTCTCGTAACCATCGATATTGCTTATTATTGTCTATTGGGCGAATATTTTGTTTGTAGGCCCAATGTGCTGCAACACCAAGTTCAGATACTTCATGCATATCTTTAGTACGAATCTGTATCTCGATTCGATGTCGTTTTGGACCAAAAACTCCAGTGTGTAATGACTGATAACCATTAGGTTTTGGTGTAGAAATATAATCTCTAAAACGATTAGATACCATTGTATAATTACTGTGAATAATACCAAGAACTCGATAACAATCTTCAACAGATCCAACTATTACACGAAATGCCATAATGTCTGACAATTGTTCAAAAGCGATATTATTAAGTTGCATTTTGCGCCATATTGAATAAGGAGTCTTTTCACGCCCAGAAACAGTAGCAACTATAATTCCATTCTCATTAAGCAAACTTCGCAATTCCTCAAGAATATAATTGATTAAATCATCACCTTTTTCACGCAAAAAATTCAAACGAGCAATCAATGATTCTCGAATATCTGGATGCAATTCAGCAAAAGCTAGATCTTCTTGCTCGTCCTTAATTTCTGAAATACCAATACGTTCAGCTAGTGGTGCATAAACTTCCATTGTTTCAAGTGCGATCATTCTACGCTTTTCAGAATTTTGAATATAACTTAGTGTTCTCATGTTATGTAGTCGATCAGCTAGTTTTATTAGTAAAACTCTGATGTCTTCTGACATAGCCAAAACTAATTTTCGGAAATTCTCAGCTTGTTTGGATTTATCTGATTGTAATTCGATTCGCGATAGCTTAGTAACACCATCAACTAATCTTGATACTTCAGATCCAAATATTTTTGTAATATCAGCTACAGTAACTGGCGTATCTTCAATAACATCATGTAGTAGCGCAGTAATGATAGAAGCAACGTCCATTTTGTATTTGGTCAAGATATTTGCTACTTCGATTGGATGTGATGAATATGGATCGCCAGAAGCACGAAGCTGTGAGCTATGTTGACTCATAGCAAATTCATAGGCACGATTAATAGCGGCCTCATCTGCAGTAGGATCGTATGATTTAACGCGTTCGACTAATTCAAATTGTCGCATCATCGCCAATCAAAATAACCTCGAGATCAAAAAATAATAACCAGTACAATATTTTGTACCATCATAATATCTATCATCACCAATAATAAATATTAATCTACAGAGTTAATTTTTGTCATAAGCCATTAAGACCTATGAGTGTATTAATGATTTATCATCAATTATTTCTTCATCAGACACTACATTACTAACATCAGGAGTAAATTCTCTAATAGCTACATCATCACTTTTATATTTTTTTAGTTCGTCGAATTCTACGTGTTTCCGTAATCCGTGAATTATTTCGTTATATAAATGATCAAGACTTAAAGTATCTTCAGCAATTTCTCTCAGAGCAATCACAGTATTTTTATCATTATCACGATCAACAGTCAATTTTGCACCAGACGAAATATCTCGCGCGCGTTTACTTGCCAAAACAATCAATTCAAAGCGATTCTGAACTTTCAAAATACAATCTTCTACCGTAACGCGAGCCATTTATCTTTACTCCTAGTAAAAATATAATCAGTTATTATATATTGTTATTAATAAATTTTGAATAGTATACCTCATTCGCAAGGAATACATTGCTGATCAGAACTAAGTGTTGCAATCATTAAATCCAATGTATCTCCAGTTCTTGGGTGGATCCACATTGGTGCAATATCCATAATTGGTAGCAAAACAAAAGCACGTTCATGCATTCTTGGATGTGGTACTAAAGATCTTGGTGATGTATCTTGAATAATATTTTTATATGTCAACAAATCAAGATCTAGAACTCTTTCTGCATTAACACCATATCGTTTTCTTCCAAAATATTTTTCAAAACTATGTAATAGGTTAAGCAAATCATCAACAGAAAGTTCTGTTTCAATTTCAGCAACAGAATTTACAAACCACGGTTGATCAGATACAGGAACAGGTCTAGTTCGCCAAAATCTAGATCGTTGAACAATACGTACTTCAAAAGATAACAAACTAAGTGCAGCCTCAATAGTCTGACGCGGAGCTCCAATAGAACTCTGTAAATTAGCCCCAAGCCCTATATAAATAGATCGTTGATCATTTATTGACATTAAAAACTCTTATAATAAATTTAAATATTAAGCTAGAAAATATGTAATAATCTTCATAAAAATACCGAGAAATAATTTCATAATATTATTATAATGATGATAATAATTCTTATTGAATTACTAATTAACAGTTTAAACAAAAAAATAGCTACATGGTATTAGACTTATAATAATATACGCGCAACACTAAATGACAAATAAATTTTTACCTGAACACAATTGTAATCTATGCCCTCGTCTTGTAACTTTCCGCGAAGAGTGGAAAATAAGAAATCCTTGTTGGCATAATGCACCAGTTTCATCTTTTGGCTCATTGAATGCTATGTTGTTAATTGTCGGCCTTGCACCTGGTCTTAGAGGTGCTAATGCAACAGGACGACCTTTTACTGGAGACTATGCTGGAAACCTACTTTATACTACACTAATCAATAAAGGATATGCCAAGGGAATTTACAATAAACGTTCAGACGACGATCTAAAACTGATCAACTGCCGAATTACTAATGCTGTACGGTGCGTTCCTCCGATCAATCGTCCTACCAGTATAGAGGGAAGAACATGTGGACAATTTCTTACAGGGGAAATAGCTATTATGCCAAAATTACATGGTATTCTAGCTATTGGTAACTTTGCGCATAATGCAGTACTTGCAGCACTCAACTGTAAAAAAAGTATATTTCCTTTTACTCATAATGCTACACATCACATTTCCGATCAATTATTACTGATTGACAGCTATCATTGTTCGCGACTAAACATTAATACTGGACGTCTTACTGAATCAATGTTTCATCAAGTTTTCAATACAGTTGATACAATCATAAAAGAAATCACAACTACATCATATTAGTACACATTTTCATTATTATGAATTAATGCATATTTAATAATAAGTTAATGTTAAGATAAGAATTATAGAACTTTTTAAAATCTTATTAATTAAATTAAATAACTTTATTAATTAATCTCTTAATAAGATTAACAAGAAATCATCAGGTTAAACAACGCACATTGTAACAATAATGTGCGCTTACGTATAAAACCATATCTCTAACAATTAAGTGCAATAAATATTTAGTAGTATGAAATACTGTCAACGCATAATTATTGATTGATAACAAAAAAACAACAGTCTAATTTCAAATGTACATTTGAAATTAGACTGATTAATAAATTTAAAAACACGCCTTTGTTAAAAACAAATTGGAAATTAACAAATTTCTTTAACAATTAAATAAAAATAAATATATTGAAAATATTAAACACATGAAAACTTTTTTATTTCTTAAAAAGAAGAAAAGTAAAAATGAGAATTAAAAAATAAATGACAGTTTAAAAAGCAATCAATTCGAATTAATAAAATTAATAATCATAATGAAATTTTAATTACATCTAATTATTCTTACCATTAGCCTCAAGAGCGCAACGCTCTAGATTTATCACGTTGCCAATCACGTTCTTTTTCGGTAGCGCGTTTATCATAAAGTTTCTTTCCTTTAGCTAATCCTAATTGAACTTTAGCAATACCATTAGAATTAAAAAAAATTGATAGCGGAACTAGAGTCATCCCTTTGCGCGTAATACTAGAAAGTAATTTGCGTAATTCATTTCTATGAACTAGAAGTTTTCTTGGTCTTCGTGTTTCATGAAGAAAAACAGTTTTTACTTGATATTCTGGAATATATGAATTAAATAGATAGAGTTCTCCTTCGTGCTTTCCTGCAAAAGCATCTGTTAAGTTTGACTGTCCTGTTCGTAACGATTTAATCTCAGTACCCTTTAGCATTATTCCTGCTTCCAGAGTCTCAAGAATGCGATATTCATACCGCGCTCGACGATTTTCCGAGGCAATTTTATTACTGCCTACAACTGTTAAAGATCGTGATATCACAATCAAATCAACCCTATTGATTGCATTGCATTTTTAACTTTCTGCTTGTTTGTCTTCCCAATTTCTACAAGAGGTAATCGTAATGATCCATCACATTTATTTAACAGACTTGTTGCGTATTTCACAGGAGCAGGATTAGTTTCGCAAAACATAGAATCATGAAGAATTGAAAGCTTATCACGTAACTCGTAAACCATTGTCATATTTCCAGATTCCCAAGCATCGTACAAACACGCACACAGTTTTGGTGCGATGTTTGCTGTAACAGAAATGCATCCAGAACCTCCATGAGCTAAAAAAGCAACAAAATTTGCATCTTCTCCGCTTAATTGACAAAATTTCTCTCCTAGTGCTATTCTAGTTCGAATAGGACGAACTATATCATTTGTAGCATCTTTAATACCTACAATATTAACTAATTTAGCTAATCGCACCATGGTATTAATATTTATGTCAACTACACTACGTCCTGGGATATTGTAAATAAAAATCGGAATCTCAACAGCATCATTAATTGCCTTAAAATGCTGATAGAGCCCTTCCTGTGTTGGTTTATTATAATATGGAGTTGTTACTAAAACCGCATCAGCACCAACTATCTTTGCGCTACGAACCAAATCGATTGCTTCAGCAGTGGAGTTAGAACCAGCGCCAGCTATAACTGGCACTTTACCATTAACCGCTTCAACGCAGAGCCTGACAACTAGATGATGTTCTTCGTGACTAAGAGTTGGCGCTTCTCCAGTTGTTCCGCAAGGAACAAAACCATTGGCTCCCTCTGAAATCTGCCATTCTACGAAAGACTGAAAACCAATCTCATCGAGCCGTCCATTGAGAAACGGTGTAATTAGGGCAGTGATTGAACCCTTAATCATGTCATTTCCTTAATTAAATTAACTTTGTTTTTTTGTTCACTTACAATACAAACTTAAAGTAAAGATATTGTGAAATATTTTCATAAATCATATCGTTTTATGAAATAGCATCTGTAAATATTGATCAACATTCATCATAGATAGTCTTTAAGATATGTTAAATATTTATTCAAACTAAGAATATTAAAATACTATTAAAATATTATTTTTGAATTGAATTTAATATATAAAATATTATTGATTCGATGAATTAACTAAGTATTATTAAAATCTTTCAAGATTTTTGCATTTTAGTTAACTGCCTTTATACAAACTTCCTCTATTTTCTGATTTATTACATCTAATCTTTTGACTCTATCGATGTATTACACTAGGAGGTGTTGTTACGTTGGAGATTGATGGGGTTGTTGTAACTGAATTTTCATTACTTATATTATTACTAGCAGTAGACATTATTATAGAAATCTCAGAGCCAAAACCTAAAGCACCACCTTTAATTTGTATAATAGCAACTCTATCTCCGCGTTGCCAAGTTTGTATACTAATAGCAGAACGTACCGAAGAAAATTCCTGCCAACCAAGATTTGACATGTTTGATTTATAAAGATCGTAAAGCTCGTTTGTATTACCACTTGTTGAATAAATCAAACGACCAAGCCAATCTTCACCATAACTCAACAACAAAGTTCTGTCTGTATCCATATTAGCTTTTTCAGGAAGCGGTATATCAGAAAATTGATTAAAACTAAATTTTGTTTGTGATCCATCATTATTTCCTGAATTAGAAGAAAATAAACTGTTAGTACATGCAGTAACACTGATTAAAGCAATTAATACAACAGATTTAATATATGATTTCATCTCTTCATTCCTCAAATTAATAAGTTATAATAATATTAGGAATAATCACCATTATTATTAATAAACCGTGAATAACTTTACTATTATTGAATAATCGAAATATTTATTTAATAAACAAATTAGTATTTTCTCAAAATATAACTGTTTATTAAATCTAATATCGTTTTTTATATTTAATAAATTTAAACATCTTGTTTTAAATAAGTACTACAAATATATTGTTACTAATATAGAGAATTTAACTCTAAAAAGACTTTTCTAATTGATCAACAGTTATGAAATGAACTTTTTTAAAGATCTTCCATATAACAAGATCACATATTATTCAGAATATCTTGTTAATGATTTATATTAAACTAAATTACCAATGAATTTATATTAAATAGTTCGAAAAATATCAGATCTTGTATTTTAAAATATAGATCATTAAATTTTATTACAAATCTATGTAAATTAATATTAACCGATTAAAACACAAGAATGTATTAATTAACATTAATAAACAAAACTCATTGTTGACATAATGCTATTTCAATTATTGTAAATTTCGTTGATCTATAGAAAAATGATTCGAAACTTTTATAGTTCTTGCACTTTGACTACATTCGGAAGCATCTTAATGTCCGACATTATCGTTTTTGACAGAACAAAGCCCCCATTCAACCGTATATCAACTTCATGCTTTTCAGTTTGAATTACTAGAATAATATAATCTCTACCTTGTTTTTTCTTAGTTAATAACAACTTCACTGAATCAAGCGATATTGCATTTCTTATAAAAATCTTAATACCAGTTACTGCTTTCGTTATTTTTAGATCGAAATTTTCGATCTTTTTGCCGATTAATTGCAGTCTCTTGTTTTCAATACTAGCATCAACAGTTATCAATAGCGGTTTATCAAATGTTAATGGATCTTGTGTTGACATTAGTAAATTATTAAATATTATTACTTTGAACATACCTGTAGAGTCAGACATGTTCAAAAAAGCGTATTTACTACCACGATTAGAAATTCTTTCTTGTTTATCGTTTACTATTCCAGCCAATTTAACTCGATTTTTACCACCGGACAATAGATGATACATCAATTCATTAGAATTGAGCACACCAATTCGTGATAAACTATCTTTATAGGCATCCATTGGATGTGCTAAAAGATAAAATCCAATAGCTTCAAATTCATTTTGTAGCTTCTCTAGTGTCGTCCATTCAGATTTATTTGGTAATTTTAATTTAATCGATGTAAAAGTGTCGTTAAATAGCCAGGGTTGACCTGATTCACGATCTCCAGCTATAATTTGAGATTCATGTAAAATCATTTCAATGCCCTCAAACACCTGAGCTCGATTACTATTAAGGCTATCAAAAACTCCTGCACGTACTAGATTTTCCATTTGTCTTTTATTTATATTTTTGAGATCAACTCGCCGAATAAAATCTTCTATATCAAGAAATATTCCATGAACATCTCGTTCAATTACTATAGACTTCATCGCAGTAGTTCCAATGTTTTTTAGTGCTGCTAAAGCATAACGCACAGCCCAATCTTCGATGCCAATAGATTCCATCAAAAAATCTTGACCAGATTTATTGATGTCTGGTGGTAATAATTTAATTTTTAATCGATCAAGTTCTTGTCGAAAACCACTAAGTTTGTCTGTATTATCTATATCACATGTCATAGAAGCGGCCATGAAAGCTACTGGATAATTTGCCTTAAGCCATGCAGTTTGATAAGCTATTAATGCATAGGCGGCGGCGTGCGATTTATTAAAACCGTAACCTGCAAACTTACTAATTTGATCAAAAATTTCAGATGCAATATTTTTATCAACACATCTAGATATCGCCCCATCAACAAAAATCTTGCGCTGAAAATCCATTTCTATTTGTATTTTCTTACCAATAGCACGACGTAACAAATCAGCATCTCCCAACGTATATCCAGAAAGTTCTTGGGCAATTTGCATTACTTGTTCTTGATAAATCATAATTCCATGTGTTTCCTTCAGAATCTTTTCTAAACATGGATGTAAATAATCTGGCGACTCCTTCTTGTGTTTGACAGAAATGTAATAAGAAATGTTATCCATTGGACCTGGGCGATAAAGCGCAACTACTGCAATAATATCTTCAAATCTATCAGCATGCATTTTACATAACACATCACTCATTCCTAAACTTTCCAATTGAAACACCCCAACCGTCTCTCCATTTGACAGCATTTCATAGGTACGTTTATCATCTAGAGGAATTGTCGACATATCAATTTCGATTCCAGTATTTTTCTTGATAATTTCAACACATCTATAAATAACAGTTAGTGTTTTTAGGCTAAGAAAATCGAATTTTATTAAACTGGTAAATTCTATCCATTTCATATTGAATTGAGTTACCGGCATATCTGATTTATTATCTAGATAAAGCGGGACTAACTCATTAAGTGGACGATCGCCAATAACAATACCAGCAGCATGAGTCGATGCATGACGATAAAGACCTTCAAGTTTCATACAAATATCGAACAAATGAGCAATTTGTTCATCTTTTTGTTGCATTTTCTTAAGTAATGGTTCTCCTTCAATTGCATCACTCAATATCATTTGATCTGCAGGATTATTTGGGACTAGCTTGCATATATGATCTATTTGATCATATGGCATTTGTAACACTCGTCCAACATCACGCAAAACTGCACGAGCTTGTAATTTTCCAAACGTAATAATTTGTGCAACATTGTTATAACCGTATTTATGCTGCACGTAGCGAATAGTTTTTTCTCTATTCTCATGACAGAAATCTATATCAAAGTCAGGCATTGAAATACGCTCTGGATTTAGAAAACGTTCGAATAACAACCCCCAACGTAAAGGATTTAGATCAGTAATAGTCAATGCCCAAGCTACAATCGATCCAGCGCCTGAACCACGTCCTGGACCAACTGGCACACCATTAGCCTTCGACCATTGAATAAAATCAGCAACTATTAAAAAATATCCAGGAAACCCCATTTGAATAATAATGTTCAACTCATTATTCATGCGTTCGTAATAAGGTTTTTTAATTTGTTCGCGTTCATTACTACTCATTTCTGGGAGATAAATATGAGTTTCAAGACGTCGTTCCAATCCTTCAATGCTCATTTTGCGTAACATTTCAACTTCTGTCATTCCTTTTGTAGGAAATGATGGAAATAATGGCTTCTTCTTTTCAAGAAGAAAAACACACCGTTTTGCTATCATCAAAGTATTATTAATGGCTTCTGGTAAATCATAGAATAGTTTCTGCATCTCTTCAGCTGATTTAAAATAATGATTAGGAGTTACACGTCGACGATCGTTCTGACTAACAAAATTTCCGCCAGCAATACAAAGTAAAGCATCATGTGCTTCATACATTCCTGAATCAATAAAAAATGGTTCATTAGTAGCTACCAACGGAATATCATAATGATCAGCAAAATTGATCAAATATGGCTCTATCATCTCTTCGATTGGCAACCCATGGCGTTGTAATTCAATGTAGAATCTATTTGAAAAAGCTACATTCAGTCGGTTTAAAATGATTTTTGCTCTATCAATTCGCCCTTCTCCTAATAACCTTCCGATTATGCCTAACGGACCACCTGATAGTGCAATCAATCCGTCGTTATGTAATTCCAAATCAATTAAACTGACTTGTGGTATTTCGTTTTTATCAATATTTAAAAAAGCCTTAGATATCAATTTTAGTAAATTGCTGTAACCAACTTCATTTTGCACAAGCAATACAAGCTGATCCGACGAAACTAACTGTTGTTCGTGACTATAACCAATCCATTTTACATCCTTGTCTTCATGTCGAATTTGCAGTTGTATTCCTATGATCGGTTGAATTCCAGCTTCTGCACAATATATTGAAAATTCTAATCCGCCAAATAAATTTCCAGTATCAGTCATCGCCACTGCTGGCATATTCATGTCTTGACAGAGTTTAATCAGTTCATTGATTTTAACAGCGCCTTCAGCTAACGAATAAGCAGTATGAACGCGCAAATGAATAAAATTAGCATGTGACATATAGTGTTATTCAAAAAATATCTATTAAAAAAATATATAACTTATACAATAAAATCTTATGGATCAATTTTGGATTTATTTTTTTGATAAAATTCTTTCCGTGGCGAAAATTTTGGAAATTGACAGCGATCTATTATTGGTCGTCAGAAGAACGCTGGTCTGCACGTGGTTTATTAGCTATAATCGTAACTCTTGAGCTAACTATAGTTTACGCTAATGTCGTTCTTAACGAATGGAATAATCTATTTTATAATGCATTACAAAATCTCGACGGAGAAGCAATTATACACCAATTATTTCGTTTTAGTTATATAGCTACAATTTTCATAATTATCTCTGTATACAATACTTATTTAAATCAAATGCTAACCCTTCGTTGGCGACGATGGCTTACAGAATTTTTTATTACTAATTGGTTAAACAACAATGCTTATTTTCACATGCAATTTGCATGTGATGCAATAGATAATCCAGATCAACGAATCGCAGAAGACTTAGAACTTTTTGTAATAAACACTGTAAATCTTACGCTAGGTTTACTTAACTCAATAGTAACATTGGCTTCTTTTTTTACAATTCTATGGACCCTTTCTGGATCACTAAATTTTGTTTTATTTGAACAACAAATTAACATTCCAGGATACTTATTATGGGTAGCTTTTATCTATGCTACAATTGGAACTTTTTTTATCAACAAACTAGGATTACCATTAATTAATCTAAATTTTAATCATCAACGTTTTGAAGCGGATTTTCGTTTCAGTCTTGTAAGATTTCGTGAAAACGCCGAAATGATATCACTATATGGAGGTGAGAAGCGAGAGAGCGAAAATTTTCAAAAAATATTTAATTTTATAATACAAAACTGCTTAGCGCTAATGCGACGCCAAAAGACTCTAAATATATTCACAATCAGTTACGGTCAAATTGCCATTATATTTCCGTTTATCGTAGCATTACCACGCTATTTAAGCAAAGCTATTACGTTGGGCGGGCTTATGCAAATAGCATCAGCATTTGGGCACATACAATCTGCTTTATCTTTTATTATTACATCTTATTCAGGTATAGCAGGGTGGCGTTCTGTAATTGATCGTTTAATTTCATTTCAAAGCACTATAGACAAGCCAATTTCAAATAATAAAGTTACATGCAAAATTACCATACATAAAAAATTTACTAAAACACTAGAAATAAAGGATCTGGATCTGTATTTACCAACTGGCAAACCGTTTATTAAAAATACCAACCTAACAATAAAAACTGGTGAAACTGTGCTAATTACAGGCCCATCAGGAAGTGGTAAGTCTACTTTGTTTAGAGCTTTAGCTGGACTTTGGCCTTTTGGTTCTGGGCAGATTATTATTCCAGTAAATTCAAAAATAATGTTTCTTCCGCAAAAACCTTATATACCTCAGGGAAACTTCATCGAAGTTTTGAGTTATCCTGATTTGAGTTATCCTGAATTGATCAGTGATATTAACAACGAAATTAAATACCAAATATTAATTGACTGCGGTCTAAGTCAATTTATCAAAAGATTAAATGAATATCAAAATTGGGCAACGACACTTTCTCCAGGTGAACAGCAATGCGTTGCCTTTGCTCGTGTTTTATTAAAACGGCCTGATTGGATTTTTCTTGATGAATCCACCTCTTCAATCAACATTAAATTGGAGCAAACACTTTACACCAAATTAAGACAAAGAATATCAGATCTAACAATAGTAAGTATAGGACATCGAACAAGTCTCTCTGACTATCACAAACGAAAAATAGAATTGCAAATACATAAAGATGGTCTCTCTTATCTAAAAGATAAATAAAAACGTAATGGTTATTTCAAGATGTTATAACGTTTATATAATAACTATATAAAGCAGACGGTATAACATAATCATAGAACAAATAAATTATCGGCATCATCATAATAATAAGTGAAATAAAAAATTTTAATGTTTGAGCTGTTAATATGTTATTAATATCGTACTTATAATAATAGGCGCACAATACTCAAACAGTATTTAAAATAACAGACATTTTTTATTTTTATCTGCAAAGTAATTAATTACTAAAATCTTGCAAACGACCATTATGTAAGACTAATACTCGATCCATTCTATGTGTTAATTCAGAATTATGAGTAGCAATAATAGCCGTTAATCCAACATCCTTAGCCATATTTAGCAATTCTTTGAATATAATATTAGATGTCTTATGATCAAGATTTCCTGTTGGCTCATCAGCTAATAGCAAACATGGTTTGTTAGCTAAAGCACGAGCTATAGCGACGCGTTGTTGTTCTCCGCCAGATAGTTGACCTGGATGATGATCTGCGCGTGACAACAAATCCATTTTATTCAAAAGATCTAGCCCATAGTCTGTTGCCTTTTGTCGTGATACCCCAGCAATCATCTGTGGCAACACAATGTTTTCAATCGCTGAAAATTCCGGTAGCAAACGATGGTGCTGATAAACAAATCCCAATTGATCACGTCGAATAATTGTTCGACGATAATCAGATAATTTACCGCACGATTCTTTACAGAAATACACTTCCCCTTCATTAGGATGTTCTAAAAGACCAGCAATCTGTAAAAGAGTTGATTTTCCTGATCCTGAATTACCAACCAAAGCTACTATCTCACCAGTATGAAGTTCAAAACTGATGTCGTTAAGTACGTTTAATATACCCCCACCCTGATGAAAACTTCTCGTTACATTTTTAAAAAAAAGAATTGGCTCACTCATACCGCAAAGCTTCAGCAGGATCAACCTTAGACGCTCTCCAAGATGGATAGATAGTGGCGATAAAAGATAAAATTAGAGCTATTATAACTATGATTAAAACTTCTGTTTGATCAACCTTAGATGGCAATTGACTGAGAAAATAGATCTCTGCAGAAAATAATTCATGTTTCGTTAAAACCTGTAAAAATTGACGTATTTTTTCGATGTTAAGTGCAAATGCCAAACCAATAGAAACTCCACACAAAGTTCCTATTATACCAATACTAGATCCCAAAATAAAAAAAATCCGCATTATCATACCTCGTGTCGCACCAATAGTTCTCAGAATAGCAATATTACTACCATTATCATTAACCATCATGATTAGACTAGAAATAATATTGAAAGTAGCAACCAAAATTATCAACATCAGAATCAAAAACATAACATTACGTTCAACTTGAATTGCATTGAAAAATGCAATATTCACATGTTTCCAATCATAAATACGAAAACTATTTGCAGTAACATTTTTTATATTATCAATAACATTTTTAATATTGTCTGGATTTGACAGCATTACCTGCAAATCATTAACACAATCATGTTTCATGAAATAAATTTGAGCAATTTCAAGTGGCATAAATATAAAATTTGAATCATATTCATACATACCTACATTGAAAGTAGCAACAATCCTATAACTTTGCATACGAGGAACAGTTCCAAATGCAGTCACGTTACCTTTAGGAGAAATAATTGTAATTGCATCGCCTATATTAAGACCTAGTTTTTCTGCAAGCCTATAACCAACGATGACTGCGTTATTATTTAAAAAACCTTTTGAATCACCAGATCTAATGTTATCTATGATAGATCCTTTTATCAACAAATCACTAGGTCTAACACCTCTCACCATTGCACCAGATACATTACCTGTTGAAGACGTCGCCATCACCTGACCTTCAATCATCGGAGTAACTTTGATTACGTTTGGTATTTGACAAATTCTAACAATCAGATCATCAAATTCAGTTATTCCATCAATAGAAGACTTAGCATAAACCCCAATATGACCATTGAGACCGAGAATACGTGTCATCAATTCTGTACGAAAACCATTCATCACTGACATCACAATGATCAGCGTGGATACGCCTAACGTAATTCCAAGTAAAGAAAACCAAGCAATAATTGAAATGAAACAATCACGACGACGTGAACGCAAATAACGCGCCGCAACCATCCATTCAAATGCACTAAAAATCATAATATTACCAAAAATATTTTGCTATTTAAGTAGCAAATCTTTTCATAATTGCTTCTATGGACAATTCTTGATACTCTCCAGTCTTACGATTTTTTAATTCAACCCGATCATTAACAATACTCCTAGGTCCAACTATAATGCTCCAGGGCAAGCCAATAAGATCCATGTCAGTAAGTTTCACACCTACACGCTCGTCACGATCATCATAAAGAACATCATCCCCAAGATCATTGTAAAGCTTCTCGCATACAGCAGAACAACATGAATCGTTCTTTTTGAGATTAATAATCCCCAATCTGAACGGTGCAACAGATTCCGGCCATACAATGCCAGCATCATCATGAAAAGCTTCGATCAAAGCACCAACCAAACGTGAAACTCCTATGCCATAAGAACCCATTTCCAACTCTACTAGTTTTCCATTTGATCCAGTTACTTTGGCATTCATTGCTTTTGAATATTTAGTTCCAAAATTAAAAATATGACCAACTTCGATACCATGTACTTTGATTATATCATTAGTCATTTTGGTTAGATCATATTTTTCTTCTGTTACAGCACATTTATTAACAAACTCATCGATTATAAATTGTAGATCACTATCATAATCAACATCACGATTTTTCCAGTTACTTTCAATAAGATCCCTGTGAACAAACAAAGTATCATCACCATTCTCAGCTAAAATGTGAAATTCATAAGACAGATCGCCACCGATTGGCCCGCTATCAGCCCGTGTCGGAATTGCTTTTAATCCCATACGAGTGAATGTTTTCATATAAGCTACAAACATTCTATTATAAGAACGTTTAGAGGAGAGCGAGTCAATATCGAAAGAATAACCATCTTTCATTAAAAATTCGCGACCGCGCATTACACCGAAACGTGGTCGCAATTCATCACGAAATTTCCACTGAATATGATAAAGAATCTTTGGTAGTTCACGAAAACTTTTCACGCTATCACGAAAGATTGCTGTAATCATTTCTTCATTTGTTGGACCAAACAACATCTCACGATTATGACGATCTGAAATTCGCAATAATTCTTTGCCATAATCATTATATCGTCCAGATTCTTTCCAAAGATCAGCAAGCTGAATAGTCGGCATTAACAATTCCTGAGCACCTGCTCTATTCTGCTCTTCTCGCACAATTTTTATGATCTTCTTCAGAACGCGAAGTCCTAATGGTAACCAAGCATAAATACCTGATGCAGTCTGATAGATAAGACCTGCGCGCAACATTAAACGATGCGAAACGATCTGTGCTTCAATAGGATTTTCTTTGAGCGTAGGCATAAAATATGAAGATAACCGCATTCTAACCTCTATAATTTATTATAATGATGTGTCTGCCGTATATTTCTTCTATGAAACCAGAAATTGATCCCCTATATATGTAATTAATTCAACTGATTAAATAGAATTAAATACACATCTGTAAACTGTAGATTTAATCAAAGAATGAATCGTCAGTATGTTTTGAAAAAAACAATGACATAGATCATGCGAAAAATGCATATGATAACAAATATGATACCCAGAGAAATATGAAAGTCTATTTTTTAATAGCTTCAACACACAAAGAAACTTATTTATTTGTTAATGATATTCGGTAAAATTTTAAATTTTATGAGATTAAAATTTATTTTCCTTTCAATGACATATTAACAATTACCTATTGTCGATTATTATTAATATGAATCAGTTTAAATTCTTCAATCATTTACATGACGTTAATGTTCATTATTTTTTTTAAACATCGCCAGTAATATATCAGTATAACATTTATTATATTGATATTTACCAAACCATTAAGATCTTTCTAACTTCAGTTTTAATTGAACAGATAACTATGTCCATTCAATAAAGAAGTACATTTAATTACTATTCATGAATTCTTAGCAAAATAAAATATTGACACCTGAATAATTACACTTACGAATATGTTCATTCTATCTTTATGAACAATCATTTTCCATGCAAAAATAATAACAATCTCTTCATCAGAAAAATACCAAATTGTTACATTCATTCGTTGATAATTTAGATAAATCTATACTAAATTCTTCACGCCTTTTTATGTAAATTTAATATCAGTAAAATCTTTCAGATTTATATATAAAATTCTTTCAAAAATAGACTTTGGAAAGTTTATGTGCTGATAATCTATTTAAAAAACTAACTTGATATTGCGTTTTCAAATACACAGCAAAAAACAATCTATATTTAATTATAATTAAATATAGATTCTAATTGATAATATTATCTTATAATGGTCATTATAATTTCAGATATTTCAAACAGTTTTACTATTTTTGTTAGTTATTTTCAAATACGAACTAAATGTAAATCGATCAATGGTTTTTTGTGATAATTTTTCTTTAAATGTCGGCGTAATGCTATAAGTATCGCTTCTTGTATAAGATTATCATCTGACCATTCTAAATTTAACATTTCATCAATAACTTTGTGAATAACACTAACTATCGACTCATACGCTTCTATTTCACATTTATCATCAAACAAGCCATGATTAGAAATTTGAGGATCTTTTAATAATTTTCCAAATTTGTTAAGTACAATAGTTGCTACTACGTTACCGTTTTGCATCATTTCATGTCGATCATGCATTATAACAGAATCTATATTTATCAGTCTTGTTCCGTCAACAATGAGTCTTCCCGTAGAAACAGTATTAACAATCTTCACATCACCAGGTGCCAACTTCAATATTTCACCATTTTGCAAAATTACAGTCTTTGGAACACCACAATTCTTTGCAAGATTAGCATGTTCTTTAAGATGGCGTACTTCACCATGAACTGGCACGCTAATTAATGGGCGTATCAAATTATAAAGATGAATCACCTCATCACGCCCAGGATGACCTGATACATGAACTAAATGATCATTTTCAGTTATTACTCTTACGCCATTACTTATTAATTTATTTTGCAATTTAAAAATCGACAGCTCATTTCCAGGAATAATACGTGAAGAAAAAATTACCACATCCCCATCGGTGAGTGATATATTACGATTAATATTATTAGCAATACGCATAAGAGCGGTACGAGGTTCTCCCTGACTACCTGTGCAAATATAGCTAATTTTGTCAACAGGAAGATCGACAGCGTCATTTTCAGTCAAAAAAAGTGGAACTTTGGATAAATATCCATTTTCGCGAGCTATCTTGTTTATTCGCCATAAGGAGCGTCCAACCAAAGCAACATGTCTATCATTAACTTGAGCGGCTATAGCGATAGACTCAACCCGCGCAACATTACTTGCAAAACAAGTCACTGCGATGCGACTACGAAAATGACTAAATAATTCTATAAGACTTTCTCGAACATCATATTCCGAACCTGATGTTTTTTGTTTAAAAACATTTGTTGAGTCACCGACTACAGCCAAGATACCTGAGTCTCCTAAAAATTGAAGACGTTCTATATCAGCTGGAGAACTAATTATTGGTTTTGGATCAAATTTCCAATCACCAGTATGTAATATACGCCCAAATGGTGTGTCGATAAGTAGTGAGCTTGATTCTGGAATAGAGTGTGTCTGTGCAATAAATTCAATTATAAATGATCCTAGTTGAACCCTCTCTCCTAATGATACAGTATGAATCACAACTTCATTTTCTAATCCAGCTTCTGTCAATTTCATTCGCAATAATGACGTGGCGAAAGGAGACGCATAAACCGGACATTTCAAACGTGACCACAAATAAACAACAGCTCCTAAATGATCTTCGTGAGCGTGAGTTAGTATTATACCTAATAAATCACTAGATCGATCAGTAATAAATGATGGATCTGGCATAAAAATCTCAACACCATGCATACTATCGTCACCGAATGACACTCCCAAATCAACAATTATCCATTTATCTCTACATCCATAGAGATTAAGATTCATTCCAATCTCACCTGCTCCACCAAGAGGAAGAAAAACAAGTTCATTGCTATTTCTTATCTTCATATGCTACTATTTAATCGATAGATCTTTGAAAGACCGCGAAGAGTCAAATTTAAGTCAATATGGTCAATAGTACTACTGGCCTTAGTAAACAATGAGGCTAATCCTCCAGTAGCAACCACCGACATTGATGAACCGAATTCATATTTTATTCTCTTTATTATATTTTCGATCAATCCAACGTATCCCCAATAAATACCAGATTGCATTGCTGATTCCGTTGTTTTCCCAATCACAGTTTCTGGACGACAAATTGCCACACATGGAAGTTTAGCAGCTGTCGTATGCAGAGTTTGTAGCGACAGATTTATACCAGGAGCAATAACACCACCACAATAATTCCCTTCAATATCGACAACATCAAATGTTGTAGCTGTACCAAAATCAATCACGATTAATGGGCCAGTATAATCGCTATATGCAGCTACTGAATTTACCAATCGATCAGCACCAACCTCATGCGGATAATCAACCAACACTTTGATGCCAAGATCAACATCTTTATCACCAACAACTAACGCTTCACACCCGAAATAGTAAAAACACAATTGTTTTAAAGAAAACAACACTGTTGGCACTACTGAAGCGATAATACAAGCTTTAACTTGTTGTCTACTAATATTTTTCATAGATAATAATTGATCTAGCCAAATACCTAACTCGTCTGCAGTCCGATTTATATCTGTAGAAAAACGCCACACGCCTTTTATTAATTCATTATCAAACAACGCAAAGACTATATTGGTATTACCAGAGTCAACAGCCAATAACATCTTAATTTCCATACGTAAGAAGTATATTAAGTATACACTTGATCAAAATCTTTCTTCTATAATAAATAATATTATAAAAATGTTTTATACATACGGTTAATAAAAACACAACCGGTACCAATTTTATTTCCCAATTCTCTCTGTTTTTAAAAAATAAAGTTAAATTCGTTGTTAAATAGAAATTTAATAATTAAATAAATACATCTCCTGTTGAAATTTTCTTACGACTACCATTGATGCTATCAATCAATAAAGCACCATCATCATCAATCCCACTAAATATACCATCAAAAATCATCTTATCAGTAATTTTTACAATCATCGAACCACCTATAATATGACGCATATAATATTGATGAATAGAACTAAATCCATCTTTGCACCAACGTTCATACCATATATCCACATACTTACATAATGTAAATAGAACATCGATTATTGAAACATTACTACCGATATCACGCAAGCAGGTTGTTGGATAAAATCTCTGTTTTGGCGCATGAATGATATTTATACCAATACCAACAATGACAAAATCAAATTCTTGCTCCAGTAGTATTCCAGAAATCTTACATTTATTGCATAGAATGTCATTAGGCCATTTGATCTGAAATTCCGCAGTCGGCACTAACTCGGCTAGTGCATCACGAACGGTGAGTGCCATTACAATGGCTAATTGTGATATTAGTCCAAACTTTAAACTTTGATACAATAAAAAAGAACAGTGAAGATTGCCAATAGTAGACACCCAAGAACATCCACGACGTCCACGTCCTGTAACTTGTTCTTCTGCTAATACTATCAACGCGTGACAAGCATCACGTGTAATAATCGCATGTTTTATTTCATCGTTAGTACTGTTCACTCTTTTCAAAGCAATCAGTCGAAATGGAGCCTGAAGATTAGACAATATCATTCCGCTAACATGATCATCATCACAACACAAAAATCTATCATAAAAATATTCATAAACATGTGATCTAATGGCGGGAGTGACGGGTCTCGAACCCGCGACCTCATGCGTGACAAGCATGTACTCTAAACCAACTGAGCTACACCCCCAATAAAACAATAACAAACATCAAATCAATACATTCCTCACAATTTATTTTTCATATTTTTATCCCAAATTCCAATAAAATAGAAAAGCACAAAACTTTCACTACGTAAATTCATAGCAAACTGGTTGGCGGTGTGGGTCTCGAACCCGCGACCTCATGCGTGTAAAGCATGCACTCTAACCAACTGAGCTAACCGCCATTAAAGAATTAATCGACTAGTAAATTTAAGCTGTAATTCTTGAAAAATCGCAATCACTCACATTGAATGCAAGTAACAAACTAATATTATTCTGCAATGCATACACGATACAGCTTCTCTTGAATCTTTATAGTTTTTTTTAAACAACAGCTACCGTTGTACTAAAATCTTAAATAATATTAATTATCCTACCTTTTATCAATATTCTATATTTCATTAAAAAATTAAATTTACAGCATCTTTCATAGCCTTACCAGCCTTAAATTTTGGTTGTTTAGATGCAGGAATTAAAATCTTTGCGCCTGTCCTAGGATTACGTCCCTCAGACTCAGCACGTTTAAAAACAGAAAAAGTGCCGAATCCTACCAGACGAACTTCTTTTCCATTTTTCAAAGAGTCTGTAATAGAATCTAAAACAGCACTAACAGCTTTTCCAGCATTGATCTTAGAAAGACCAGCAACACTAGACACCTTAACAACAAGATCATTTTTATTAGTCATTCGATACACCATCTTAGTTAAAACACTATTGAGCACAAAATAAACAATTTTAAAAGAGTAAACAAGCGATATTAGATGATACCTAGATCAACTGTCCACAAAAAATGAACATATTTTTATACATATGTATGACTTTATATATATTTTATAATATATAATATATATTAGTGAGTTATTATGCTCAATTCATCTACAGCTATTTTTGATTCATCAACAACAAGTAATTGCTCATCGTCCCATTCAACAGGAGAAAAAGAGGACGTCAAAGCATTACATAACACCTCATCAACTGTTGCAACTGGCAATATTGTAAGTCCACGTTTTACGTTATTAGGAATATCAATAAGATCTTTTTCATTATCCTTAGGAATAATAACTATTTTGATTCCACCTCGTAAAGCAGCCAATAATTTTTCCTTCAGACCACCTATAGGTAAAACTCTTCCACGTAATGTAATTTCTCCTGTCATAGCAACATCTCTTCGTACAGGAATGCCTGTTAAAATTGAGACAATCGCAGTACACATTGTCACACCAGCTGAAGGTCCGTCCTTTGAAATTGCACCTTCTGGCACATGCACGTGAATATCACGCTTTTCAAAAATAGATGGTTTAATTCCAAAATTAACAGATCGTGATCGTACATATGATCTAGCAGCTGAAATTGATTCCTGCATTACATCACCTAATTTACCAGTATTAGTAAATACACCCTTACCTGGCATTGATACAGCTTCGATCGACAATAACTCACCGCCCATTTCAGTCCAAGCTAATCCAGTAACTACACCAGTAAGATTTTCGCATTCCATTTCTCCATAATGAAACTGCCGAACACCAGCATATTTTTCCAAATTACGTTTTGTTATTGCTACCTTATTGTTCAAAATTCCACTAATCAAAATCTCTTTAGTTGACTTACGTGTTAGATTGGCAATTTCACGTTCTAAATTACGCACTCCTGCCTCACGCGTATAATAACGAATTATATCACGAAGAGCTTCATCTGAAATCGACCATTCTCCATTTTTAAGTCCAGCCGCCTTAACCTGCTTATCGATCAAATGTCCCTTAGCAATCGCAATTTTTTCATATTCAGTATACCCGGAAAGACGTACAATCTCCATACGATCTAAAAGAGGTAATGGCATTTTAAGTGTATTAGCCGTAGTAACAAACATCACATCAGAAAGATCATAATCAACCTCGAGATAATGATCATTAAAAGAATTATTCTGTTCAGCGTCAAGAACTTCCAGCAGAGCAGATGCAGGATCTCCGTGCCAATCAGAGCCTAATTTATCAATTTCATCGAGTAAAAATAGCGGATTTGATGATTTAGCCTTTTTCATCCCTTGAATAATCTTACCAGGCATTGAACCAATATAAGTTCTACGATGACCACGAATTTCAGATTCATCATGAATACCACCCAAAGAAACACGCACAAAATTACGCCCGATTGCTCTAGCTATCGAACGTCCTAGTGATGTCTTACCAACACCAGGTGGTCCTACTAGACACATAATAGGCCCCTTAACTTTCACTGTACGTTGTTGCACTGCAATATATTCCAATATACGATCTTTAACCTTTTCTAAACCATAATGATCTACATTTAGTATTTTCTCAGCAGATTTGATGTCATGCTGAATCTTAACGCGTTTTCCCCATGGAATTGATAAAATCCAATCCAAATAGTTTCGTACCACAGTTGCTTCCGCTGACATCGGACTCATGTTACGAAGCTTTTTAAGCTCACTGGTAACCTTTTCTAAAGCTTCTTTCGATAGATGTGTCTTACTGATACGTTTTTCAATTTCAGATAACTCATCTTTACCATCTTCACCTTCGCCTAATTCTTTCTGAATGGCTTTTAATTGCTCATTAAGATAATATTCGCGTTGAGTCTTTTCCATTTGCCATTTAACACGACTACGTATTTTTTTTTCAATCTGAAGAATGCCGATTTCAGATTCCATATAAGAATAAACTTTTTCCAACCGTTCGGAAGTTTTTTCAAGCTCTAAAAGTTCCTGCTTTTCTGAAAGTTTTAATTGAAGATGCGATGCGACAGTATCGGCTAATTTACTAGGATCTTTAATTTGATTAATAGAAACAAGTACCTCTGGTGGAATCTTTTTATTAAGCCTAATATATTGCTCACATTGCTTCACTACAGAACGAGACAATGCTTCTAATTCTTGAAGATCTCCAAAATTATCATCAATAAAATCAATGTGAACTTGAAAGAATAATTCATTATCTATAAAATCGGTAATACGAGCCCTTTGACCACCCTCTATTAAAATCTTTACAGTACCATCTGGTAATTTCAATAATTGCAATACTGTACTTACTGTACCAATTTTGTAAATATCTTCAGCAGTAGGATCATCCTGCGTAGCATCCTTCTGAGAAACAAGAAGAACTTTCTTATTTTTACTCATTCCACTATCAAGAGCACAAACAGACTTTTCACGACCAACGAATAATGGAACGATCATATGTGGGAAAACGACGATATCTCGAAGAGGAAGAACAGGAAAAATGTCTTCAAGTAATTGCTCAACCATATTACCTCTTTAATTAAAAATTATCACAATCAAATCTATCACTACAAAAAACTTACAATTCTTTTTTTGTTTAAAACAATTTATAAAGCATCTAAATATATATGTATGATCAGCATTGAAATCATACACTAGATCCAATATCTTTATTATAATCGGTATAGATATACTGTGGTTGTGCTCGTTTTTCAACTACTGCATCATTGACTACTACTTCTTCAACATTATTAAGATTTGGAAGATCAAACATAGTATCCAATAAAATATTCTCTACAATCGAACGTAATCCACGAGCTCCTGTTTTATGTAACATAGCTTTTTTAGCAATTGACTTCAGTGATGACTCACTGAAGGACAAACGTACCCCACTCATATCAAATAACGATTGATATTGTTTAATTAACGCGTTCTTCGGTTTCGATAAAATATCAATAAGAGCTATCTCATCAAGATCTGTCAAAGTAGCAATTACAGGTAATCGACCAATAAATTCAGGAATTAAACCAAACTTTAAAAGATCTTCAGTTTCAACTTCGCTAAAAAGATCACCGATTGTTTGTTCATCATGAAAACACAAATCAGAACCAAAACCAATTGAAGTTTTCTTGTTACGAGTAGATATAATTCTTTCCAATCCTGAAAAAGCGCCACCTACAATAAACAAAATATTAGTAGTATCGACATGAAGAAATTCTTGATTTGGATGTTTACGCCCTCCTTTTGTAGGAACCGATGCAATAGTTCCTTCCATAATTTTTAGTAAGGACTGTTGCACACCTTCACCAGAAACATCACGAGTAATCGAAGGATTTTCAGACTTACGACTAATTTTATCGATCTCGTCAATATAAATAATACCTCGCTGCGCACGGTTAATATCGTAATTTGCTGATTGTACCAATTTAAGAACTATATTCTCAACATCTTCTCCTACATATCCCGCTTCTGTTAATGTTGTAGCATCAGTTATAGCAAATGGAACATCTAATATACGTGCCAAAGTCTGAGCTAATAATGTCTTACCACAGCCAGTAGGCCCTAGTAATAATATATTAGACTTAGATATCTCAATATCTGATTTTTTAAAATTAGATTCTAAACGCTTGTAATGATTATGTACAGCTACTGATAGTACGCGCTTTGCATGTTGTTGACCAATTACATAATCATCCAGTGTTGTATAAATATCACTCGGATTTGGAACACCATTACTAGAATTAACAATATGTATATTACTATCTTCTTGAATAATCTTCACGCACAGCTCAACGCATTCATTACAAATAAAAATAGCAGAGCCAGAAATTAACTTATTCACCTCATACTGACTTTTCCCACAAAAAGAACAATTATTTTTGGAAATATTACTAATAGATTTTTTAGTCATCAGTTTTCTCATCATATTTATAACTGACACAATGCCAGTTATCTTTTTTTAAGATCACTATAACAATAACTAAATTCAGTTATAATAATTCATATAGTTCATAATATCCAAAAAGAACAAAAACCATTCAAATTATCAAATAATGCTACTAGATCATTAAGTAGCATTATTTGATAAAAATTAAATGATTATCTGAATTAGCTAATGACATAGATATTAGTTAGACGGGACGAGATTTGACAACTTCATCAATAAGACCAAAATTTTTAGCTTCAATTGGTGTCATATATTTATCTCGCTCCATCGCATTTTCAATTACATCTAAGTTTTGACCGGTATGCTCAACATATATATTGTTTAATCTAGCTCGTACTGAAAGAATTTCACGCGTATGGATTTCAATATCAGTAGCCTTTCCTTGTGTACCTCCTGACGGTTGATGAATCAAAATTCGTGCGTTTGGTAAAGAAAACCGCTTGCCAGTAGTACCAGCCATCAACAAAAGAGATCCTATAGATGCAGCTTGACCAATACAAAATGTAGATACTGATGGTCGAATATATTGCATAGTATCATATATAGCCAAACCTGAAGACACTACGCCACCAGGGGAATTAATATATAAAAATATATCCTTTTTAGAATTTTCAGACTCAAGAAACAGTAATTGTGCACAAATCAATGATGAAACTTGATCACATACCTCGCCTATCAAAAAAATGATTCTTTCTTTTAGTAGACGAGAATATATATCATAAGAACGATCACCGCGATTTGTTTGTTCAACAACCATCGGAATAAGATTATTCATATAAAAATCTAATGAGTTTAAGCTTTTCATTACTCAACCTTATCTTCGATATTTTCTAATATCGTTAACCTAATTCCATCAACATAATAAATGAATTTTATTCATAACCAATCGAAAGAAGTAACTCTTCTAAAACATAAATAGAAGATTGCAATGATAATAATATCATTCTTTATCAATAACATCATTTTGATTCTTTTTTTGTTTTTGATTCTTTTTTTGTTTTTGATCTGTAACTACAGTTTCGATTTCATTATCATCAATATTATTAATAATATTACGTAGATCATTAACCGAAACAGTTTTTACTGTAACCTTAATTGTTTCAAGAATAAAATCAATAACTCTTTCTTCGAAAATTGATGCACGCAAACTATTCAAAGCGTTTTCATTCTTTTGGAAATACTGAAATATTGCATCTTCTTGACCTGAATAACGATTAGCTTCTTTAGTTATTGCACTATTCAGATCGTTTTGAGTAACGATAATATTTTTCTCTCGTCCAATCTCAGATAACAGTAAACCGAGACGCACACGATTAGTTGCAATTGATAAACATTTTTCTTTAAAAGATTCATTATTATTTTTATTAGTAATATTTGCATTATTTTTCAGTCGTTCTTGAATAATATCAAGCTCAATATCTATTAAACTATTTGGTACTTCAAAATCATATTTATTGGCCAGTTGATCTAATAAATATGATTTTAACTGAATCCTCGATAATCTAGCACAATCACGCTCTATTTCTTTAAAGATTGCATTTTTCAATTCATCCAAACTCTTGAAATCAGCATTCTTAGCTAATTCTTCATCAATTAATGCTGGTACAAACTTTTGCACTTCTCTAACTTTAACATTAAATTTTGCATCTTTACCAGCAAGTGTTCTGTTACTATAATCAATTGGAAAATTTACATTTATAATCAATTCATCATTAGCTTTAGTATTAATTAACTGATCTTCGAAACCAGGAATAAAATTACCAGATCCCAATATCAAAGAATAGCCTTCAACATTTCCACCATCAAAAATGACATCATTAATTTTTCCTAGATAATCAATAAGTACAATCTCTCCTAATTTCGCCCTGTGTTTTTTTGACGTAATAACAGTTTTTTTCTGATGATTAGCTATATTATTGAGAGCATCGTCAATATCAGCGTCGCTTAGTTCAGCAACAAATTTTTCTAATGATACATCTATTATTGGCCAAACGATCTTTATTTCAGGCAAAGCTTCAATTATAAGAACAAATTCGAGATCAATACCTTCATCAAAGATAGTAATTTTTACCTTAGGTTGAATTGCCGGTCGTAATTTATATTCATCGATAACATGTTTAATTTTATCGCTAATAATGGATTCGAGCACTTCGTTAAGTATTAAAGATTTATATTTCTTTTTCAAAATAAACATCGGCGTTTTGCCAAGACGAAATCCAGATATGTGAACAGTCTTTCCAATTTCAGAAAGACGAATTAATATTTTACTATCCAGATAATCATATGGAACAACGATCTTAAATTCGTGTTTCAGGCCATCAATATTAGTTTGATTTATTTTCATTGAATTTTTACCAACTGAAAGACTGTATCATTCTCTCTTAATATGAGATAACTGAAATTATGAGTTATTTGTGGTGCGGACAGGGGGATTCGAACCCCCAAGGTTTATAAAGCCGCTGGAACCTAAATCCAGTGTGTCTACCAATTCCACCATGTCCGCAGACACGATAATATTAATCGATATTAGTCAATTGAATAGTTACTTTCTCTATATCACGTTTATAGTTTAATAAACAATCCAAAACAATCACGTCAGCAAGATCGATTTAGTTAATAAATATTGCGCTTCAATGGTTATTTTTTATATTCATCTGTAATTATAAATTATCATTCAGCATCACATCATTAATAAATAACGTATTTCCATAACACTTTATTATATATAAGAATGAACTCAGTAAGCAAGGCAATGCTAATTGCATATTTTAAAAATGTAATCAGATTTATTATTAAATAATAATAAATCTGATAGTTAAATTATAATTAAATATATATATTTAATTATAATTTCTTTACTCGATAGCGTCTATTTTTTAAATATAACTAGTAGTTAATTTATTTATTGACTAAACAATGAAATATTTTCATCAGTCAAATTTTGCAAAATTGTTGGAATTACATTTATAAGATCTTCAGCGATCAATCCTAAACCAACAATTTGAGATGCTCGTGCGTGCAACCACGAACCAAAACAAGATGCATCAAAAGGGCTCATACCCTGTGCTAATAGTCCTCCTATCAATCCTGATAAAACATCACCAGTTCCTCCACTAGCTAGTACTGGTAGCGCTTCAACTAAGATCGCTGCCCGACCATCAGGAGATGCAACAACAGTATCTGATCCTTTAAGTAAAATTACAGCACCACTAGATGCTGCAGCTGAACTAGCTCGTGTCAATCGATCCCCTTGATAACTAAACAATCTAACAAATTCTCCATCATGCGGTGTTAGAACTGGAATCTTACCAAGATTCCATAATACTTGTGGATCATCAGAGAAACTTGTCAAAGCATCAGCATCTATAACACACTGCTTATCTGCAGACAAAGCATCAATAACAAGATTTTTTGTTACGCAACCAACTCCAAGACCAGGACCAATAACTGTAGCTTTTACACGACGATCAAGGATCAATTGCCTCCAAGAAGATATTGACTGCACCATAATCCCAGAATGATTACTGCGATAAACATCAGTTTTTTCTTCCGGAACAACCAATGTCACCAATCCAGCTCCAACACGGCGTGCTGCCATCGCTACCAACCATGCCGCTCCAGTTAATATAGCACCACCAGATACCAAAAGATGCCCTCGATTATATTTATGATCTTCTGGTTTAGGCCATTTAATCTTATTATACCATAAAAATGGCGTATTCATAAAGATCTTAGGTGCGATTGTATCAAGTACAATTTCAGGTATTCCAATATTAGCAATAACTAATTCTCCACAAAATAAGCGTCCTGGCAACAAAAAATGTCCTGGCTTAGGTCGAAAGAAAGTAACAGTTAAACACGCACGAGCAGATACACCTAGCACTTGACCATCATTACCATTAACACCACTTGGAATATCGATAGATACAACATCAAGATGACGAACATTTATCTCCTCGATAATACCACGAACAAGCCCATCCAATGGACGAGTCAATCCTGAACCAAACAAAGCATCTACTATTAACGGATTTCCATTAAGACTTTCAATTGTTAAAGGTAAAATTGATCCACACCACCGTTCAGCCATTATTATAACGTCATTTCGTAACTGATCAACTTGCACTAAAAGAAAAAGACGCACAGCCCATCCCCAAGATGTTAATAAACGAGCTACAACGAAACCATCTCCTCCGTTATTTCCAGGTCCACACAATACATGTACTAGACGTGGCTTAAATCGCTTACGAATAGCAACTGCAACTTGCCATCCAGCAGCTTCCATCATAACTTCATTGGAAATTCCCATATTCACCGCCAATTTTTCTGCAATTGACATTTCTGTATTACATAATAAATAACTCAATGTATTATTAACTCCTTTGCATTATCATTTTAAAAATTTACAAATCTTGTTTGTTAGTAAATTAAATAAACAATGAATCAATATTAATATTCATTGTTCTTACTATCTCTAATTTAAGCAGTATAAATACTTTTATTTTTTGGTGTCTTTATTAAAGTCCACACGATAATGATAAATTTATTATTATAATGACATATATCAAATAACATTACTTTTTAAAGAAAATTGCGTTACATAAACTTAGGAGAGAGTCGTGAAAATACTTATACTAGGAGCTGGAGTAATTGGAGTAACTTCAGCTTGGTATCTTGCTAAAGCTGGACATGATGTAGTAGTAATCGATCGTCAGCCATCAGCCGGACTAGAAACTAGTTTTGCTAATGGTGGACAGATTTCTCCATGTCACGCAGAACCTTGGGCTAATTCTTCAACACTGAAAACTGCTTTAAAGTGGATAGGTCGTAAAGATGCACCTTTATTTTTTCATTTTGATCACCTAGATCCATCTATATTGATTTGGAGCATTCGCTTTTTATTAAACTGCACGTCATTTCGTTCTCGCATCAATACAGAACGGATTTTACGCATTGCCCTATATTCACTATCTTCCCTGCAAAGCTTACGTACTGAAACAGGAATCAATTATGATCAAAAAACCACCGGTATACTGCATATTTATCGAAATAAAAAAAGCTTTAACCACGCAATAACTGTAGCTGAAATGATGAATAAAATTGGTCTTCTTAGAGAAATTAAAAACGCTGACGAAGTCTTATCTATAGAACCAGCATTAGTTTCCATTCATAAAGAACTTGCAGGAGGTATCTTTACAGCTAGCGATGAATCTGGAGATGCGTATAAATTCACAAAAAACCTAGCAAATTTATGTGTTAAAAGAGGAGTAATATTTCATTATAATACAACAATTATAGGATTAGAAATGACTGCTGGTCAATTAGTCTCAGTAGCAACTAATAATGGTAGAATGAAGTCTGATGCATTCGTTATTGCCTTAGGTAGTTGTAGCCCTAGTATAGCAAGACAGATTGGTATTAATCTACCGATCTGTCCTGCAAAAGGCTATTCTACTACAATTGTTATTACAGATCCAAATAAAGCACCATCAGTCGCTATTACAGATGATGAGAATAAATTGGTTTATAGCCGTTTGGGAAATCGTCTTCGTTGTGCAGGAACAGCTGAACTGGCTACCTGGAATCTTGAAATAAACCCAACCCGCGTTAATATTGTAACAGCAAAATCTCGAACGCTATTTCCAGACATCGGAGATTTCGACAATCCACAGATCTGGTGTGGTTTACGACCAGTCACACCAGACTCAATACCAATTATCGGAAGAACTCAAATTTCCAATCTATTTCTTAATACCGGACATGGCACTCTTGGTTGGACAATGAGCTGTGGATCAGGACGTTTACTTACAGATTTAATCTCTAATCGTCTACCAGATATCGATATGAGCGGACTCAGTTTGAATCGTTTTAGAATAATCTGATTAAAAAATTCATCAATACAGTGACTTCTCAAAACCAGTTTTTATTAAAAATAGAATAAAAACATTTGGTCATAAAAAAATCTTAATAGATCAAATCTATTACTATGAACTTCTTAAATACATAAACACATGTTAATTCTATATAAAAGAGAATAACAATAAACTTAATTTACAACTTATTACAAAACACAGAGTTAATTATTTCATTTAATCAAATAATCATTGACCTATCCGAACAATTTTATATGCTATATATTTCCATATTCTACTAACGTTTCGAGAATTGAAAACTGCGACGAGCTTTGGCTTTACCATATTTCTTGCGCTCAACTACACGCGAATCACGGGTCAAAAAACCAACAATTTTTAAAGATTTGCGTAGCACTGGCTCATAATAAGTAAGTGCGCGAGAAATACCATGACGCACAGCACCGGCTTGTCCTGATAATCCACCACCTATAACAGTCGCAGACACATCAAATTGATTAATTCTATCAACCACTTGCAGTGGTTGATTTACTATCATTCGCAAGACTGACCTAGCAAAATAAGCTTCAATATCACGATCATTAATGATAATTCGTCCGAAACCAGGCCTTATCCACACTCTAGCAACAGCATTTTTACGCTTTCCAGTAGCATAAGAACGACCCTTAGTATCAATCTTTGATTCATAAATATGAGACCCTTGGGAAGCAACAGCCTTTAGATCATCTAAATCATTAAAATCTTCGGTCATATAACAAACTATATGCTCCTTTTGTTCTTCAGATTCATTGCACCGACATCAATCATTTCCGGCTGTTGTCCGTTATGAGGATGGTTCAAACCAGAATAGACATGCAGATTCTTCATTCGTACACGACCCAAAGGATTATGAGAAATCATTCTTTCGACAGCCTTAATAATCACACGCTCCGGATGATTACTGTTTAGTAGCTGACCAATTGTGCGTTTTTTAATCCCACCTGGATAACCTGTATGCCAATAAAACGTCTTATCACTCAACTTATGACCTGTCAATTTCACTTTTTCAGCATTAATAACAATCACATTGTCACCACAGTCTTGATGTGGTGCATAAATTGGTAAGTGTTTGCCGTTCAAACGAATTGATATTATACTAGCGAGTCTACCAAGGACAACACCATCAGCATCAATCACTATAAACTTTTTTTTAATATCTAACAATTTTGCGAAATAAGTTTTCATTAAAAACTCGAGATAAATTAAAAATCCAATGCTAGAGTTAATTTATTTTCTATTTCAAGTCAATGAAAATAATTTTTTCATGCTGTTTCACACCAAATAAACATTTTAAATTTATATAATAATTGTACAATAAAAATCAAAATTGATGATTTTTTCATCAAAGAATTTCATAAAAATTAATTAATCTATCTTATAAACATATTTTGTTTCGCCTATAAATCCATATTTTAACACATTTTTAGTCATAATTTTTATGAATTCAAAATATTGATACAATAAATATCAATTGATAATATCAAAATTCAATAATAAACATATTTAAGTTGTGGACAGATTTATGTTAATTTTTTACAATTATTAGAAATTACCAG
Organism: Rhodospirillaceae bacterium; assembly: GCA_031290545.1. Taxonomy (GTDB): domain Bacteria; phylum Pseudomonadota; class Alphaproteobacteria; order Rhodospirillales; family Magnetospirillaceae; genus Telmatospirillum. The sequence goes on from JAITNJ010000037.1 coordinate 55,351, forward strand.
ATCATAAAGCATAATTTAATTAGTCAATTACAGGATATGAAATAGTGATCGTTAATAGATTTTTATTCTTACTTACAATTCTAGTTTTATCAGTATGTTTTCTTTTTACATCATTAATTGTAGCAGCCGAAGCAAAATATGCGTCTATAGTTATAGACGCAAAAACCGGAGAAATATTACAAGAAATAAATGCCAATGATCATAATTATCCAGCATCATTAACTAAAATGATGACTCTATATATGGTATTTGATGCATTAGATCATGGAAAAATAAAGCTAACTGATAGAATGCCTGTATCTGTTTATGCATCGACACAAGTACCATCTAAACTAGGATTGCGCCCTAAACAAACTATTACAGTAGAAGATGCGATTCTCAGCATATGCACTAAATCGGCTAATGATTCTGCCGTAGTTGTAGGCGAATTTCTTGGTGGTAATGAATCTGAATTCGCCAAAATGATAACTCATAAAGCACATGATCTTGGTATGCATCATACAGTATTTCGCAATGCATCTGGTCTTCATAATGTCTCGCAAATCAGTTCAGCACACGATATGGCAATATTAGCACGAGCTCTACTTTACAATCATCCACATCAATATCATTATTTCTCGACTATGAAATTCAATTATAATGGGAAAATCATGCATACACATAACCACCTAATGGAATGGTATGATGGTGTAGATGGGATCAAAACTGGTTATGTTAGTGCCTCAGGATTTAATTTGGTTGCTTCAGTTAAACGTAACGGTAAACGTCTTATTGGTGTTATTTTCGGTTGTCAAAGTGCTACAGCCCGCGATCGACACATGGCACGATTACTTGACGATGCATTTAACAGTCATTTCGGTTTATATACTATAGAGAATCATGTCGCGTCTAAGCAAAAAGACAAAAATGAAGTAATTTACCAAAACTTTAAAATTAAAAAACCTAAAAAGCAAATTTTTAAAAAGGCAATGATGAAGAATAATGATATTACTGCAGAAAAAACAGCAATATCATTACGAGTTAAACATAATTATAATTCTACAATCTATAAATCAAAAAAAATCAAAAATACTAGGATAATTACTAATAGTGATCACACCAATAATATCAATAAAGATCATTGGGAAATTCAAGTTGGATCCTATTTTCAGAAAAATAATGCAGAAAAATCCGTCATTATTGCTAAACAAAAATTAAAAAAGATATTTACCAATGGTAAAATTAAAATAGTTAAAGATGATGATGGGCGTTCGTCTCTTTATCGTGCTAGAATTATTGGGCTTTCAGAACAAATAGCCAGAAAATCTTGTCGTAATCTTGATAAAAATGGTATTTCCTGTATTGTATTCAATTCTGGATAAATACTTAATAAGTGGCACTTTGTTGTTATTCATATTGAATAAACTAGTTATCAGATTAGATCCGTGTTAACAATATGTTATTTTTTATATTGGTTGTGTTGCTAAAATTAACCACTGAGCCGTTATTGTATCCAATAACGGCATTAATTCTTCTCTTATTCTTGCATGATAGGAATTGATCCAATCGATTTTTGTGGCAGAGAGCAAGCTTTTATCAATTAACGTTAGATCGATCGGTACTAAGGTTAGTATCTCGAATTTAAAATATTCACGATCATCTTGATTGATCCAAGAACACACTATCTGTAAGTTTTCAATCCGAATTCCGTATGAACCTGACTTGTAATATCCAGGTTCATTAGAAACGACCATGCCAGGTGACAGAGCTTGTATATTAGAATTCTTAGAAATACAATGCGGACCCTCATGAACTCCTAAATAACTACCAACACCATGACCAGTGCCATGATCATAGTCAAGCCCATCTGCCCACAAAAATTGTCTAGCCAAGCTATCCAATTGATTACCAGTGGTTCCTTTCGGAAATCGAGCCATAGCCAAAGATATATGTCCGTTAAGAATTTGAGTAAACCTGCGACATTCTTCCGCTCCGATTGCGCCGCCTAAAGCTATAGTTCTTGTAACATCAGTAGTACCATCTAGATATTGCCCACCTGAATCAAAAAGATATAACTGTCCCTTAACTAGAGGACGATTACTAAGCTCAGTAACATGATAATGCGGTAAAGCAGAATTTGATCCAGTTGCAGAAATTGTTTGAAAACTTGGATATTGATAATACAAACCACCAACGCGATATTTATCTAGCATTTCAGCTGCAGATAATTCAGTCACCTCACTGTTTTCAATCGTCTCAGATAACCATGCTAAAAATCTTACCAAAACAGCGCCATCTCGTCTATGCGCATGTCGCATTCCATCTAATTCTATAGAATTTTTACAAGCACGTGGTAGTGCACATAGATCGAGACCATATTCAATATGAACACGCGCCTTAATAAGACGATTAATAATCCAAAACGGAGTCGTATTTGGATCCAAATATACGCATTTATCATTCAGACGATCGATAGATTTACCAAAATTATCAGGATCTATAATATGAACCGTTTTCCCCAAATAACTTATAGTTTCTGGCGTTAATTTCTTTGAATCAATGAACAGATCTACCGAACCATCTTTATACATAAAAGCAAAAGATAATAACACTGGTGTAAATGGAACATCACCTCCACGCAAATTTAATAACCAAGCTACAGATTCTGGTGCTGATAAAATAGTTACATCAAATTTATTTAATATCATGATATTTGATAGATCAGCACGCTTTTTTATAGAACTTCTACCTGAAAAATTTATAGGATGAAAAATTACTGGAGCTTCTTTAAATGATGGACGATCTTTCCAAACTGTGTCAATTGGATTTATATCACAAGAAATCAATTGAGCCCCTACAATATTACAAGCTTGTCTTAATTGTTTTATGTTATTAAGAGTATGCAACCAAGGGTCATAACCAAAATTAACACCATATGGCAATACAGCAGCCAACCATTGATGTGGTGATTGTTCTGTTATATTAATCTGTTCAAACAATTCAGGATCTACTTCAATTGATGCCTGTTGTATATATCGTCCATCAACAAATAAAGCACTTCGCTTTAACAGAACGATTGCAATACCATCAGATCCGCTGAATCCACTAATCCATTTTAGGCGAAACGCTGATGATGGAACATAATTTTTCTGATATTTATCACTATATGGAATACAGAAACCATATAATCCACGTCGAACCAATTCTTTACGTAAAAAAATAATATTAGCAGCAATACCGCTCTTATTTATAATAGTCATTGTCATACATTTAATACTTATTGTAATAATTTGTATTGAATAATATTTTTAGAAAAAATTAAACCGATTGAATTATTAATAAATAATTATTTACATAAACGAGTTTGTATTGACAGTGTAAAAATAAGAAATTCAAAATATTGAATACGAAATCGTCCAAATAATGGCAAAAAATGTAACTGATGAGTAGTTAAAATGAAACGTCTTGTTGAATTAACAAATCAAATAACATTGCAATAATGTAATCAAAAAAGATGAGTGATGTTTAAGATCAGTAAATATAGTAACAAAATCAACTTGCGATAAAATTGATACATTAAATCATGTTGACTATGCTTAGCTAATATTTTGCTCGACGACACATTACTATGAAATACTTAAATAAATAACGATACTACAATTATTTCTAGCATTTTTATTCACCAATACTGAACTATATCAACATCAGAAGTTTAACGTGAGAAACTGCATATTTAGAAATACCTATATAGCAACATCCTAAATCTAACGATCTGAAAATGACGTAATCAAAATCAATCAAATACGATAGGACAAAAAGAGTAATGTAGCATGTTTTCATGAATAAATGCGTTACCATCATAGATTAACAATGAAATTTTGTTATTAATCAAAATCCTTTCAAATGTGAACTATGAGCAAAAACGTCAGCCTATAACTTAGTTGAAAATTGAGTAAATTATCAAAAAACATTACTTATCTTGGATCAAATCCATACTGAGAGTTGGAATTTCAAATCCATACGTATAGATACAATGCTAAGTGTATTCTCAATTGAATTACATTCAATTGAAGTCTTAAAAACCACAGAGAAATCAAACAAATACGTTCGTCACTTTCATTTGATTTTTGATAATTAATAAAACGAGAGATGCATCATCATAAAATCGAACACGAACTCAAATTATCTTAATAGCAAATCAACTGTGCAGTAATAAAAATTAAAAACCAAATTGGTTTCATTTTAATTCTTTCAAAATTTATGATGATAATTGGATAGTCCTCGAAAAATTTTAGAAAATAAGTTTCATAACATTAAAATTTAACTTATTCTTTGAATAATAATTTCTTATCAATATCAATTGAATTTTTATTGTTATTATCTGCAAAAATATTGATTTAGCAATATTTTTGAATAAAAATCATTGCCCTTATCATCAATAACTATAAAAACATGAAAATCCTTAACTTCAATACGCCATATAGCCTCCATACCAAGCTCAGGATATTCTAAAATATCAACTTTATTTATATGATATTTAGATAGACTAGCAGCAGCACCACCAACTGATCCTAGGTAAAATCCGCCGTATATCTTACAAGCTTCAATAACTGCTCTGGAGCGATTTCCCTTAGCAATCATTACCATACTACATCCATATGATTGAAACAAACTAACATAACTATCCATTCTCCCAGCAGTCGTTGGCCCGAAAGATCCAGACTTATAACCGTCAGGAGTTTTTGCTGGACCTGCATAATAGATTGGATGATCTTTAAAATATTGTGGCAAATTTTCACCACGATCTATGCGTTCTTTAAGTTTTGCATGCGCTATGTCGCGGGCAACTATCATTGGACCGTTAAGCATTACACGTGTTCCAACTGGATATTTGCTCAAGATCTCGCGAATCTGATTCATTGATTGATTCAAATCAATACATACACCATTATCAAATAGTTTTTTTTGATCAATATCCGGTAAATACCGTGCTGGGTCTTTTTCTAAGTTCTCAAGATAAATACCATCACTAATAATCTTTCCTTTAATCTGACGATCAGCTGAACAAGAAACGCCAATACCGACAGGACAAGATGCTCCATGGCGTGGCAATCTAATAACGCGAACATCATGACAGAAATATTTACCACCAAATTGTGCACCAATTCCTATATTTTGCACAATTTGGTGAATTGTCATTTCAACATTCAAATCACGAAAAGCATGACCATATCTACCACCACTGGTCGGCAAATTATCAAGATATTTAGCTGAGGCCAATTTCACAGTTTTTAAATTCATTTCAACTGAAATACCGCCTATAACAATAGCTAGATGATACGGAGGACAAGCAGATGTGCCTAATGTCCTAATTTGTGTCTCACAAAATTTTATAAGAGATTCTGGATTTAGTAACTCTTTAGTTTGTTGATAAAGAAATGTTTTGTTAGCAGAACCACCACCTTTGGCCATGAATAAAAATTCATACATACCTCCATCAACTGCATAAAGATCAATCTGTGCTGGAAGATTGTTTTCTGTATTTACTTCTTCATACATATCTACAGGGGAAACCTGGCTATATCGCAAATTAAGTTCAGTATAGGCTTTAGCCACGCCACTTGTCAGAGCTATTTCATCGTCACACCCTGTCCAAATTTGTTGTCCTTTCTTACCCATGATAATCGCACTTCCAGTATCTTGACACATCGGAAGTACCATACCAGCAGCAATATTAGCATTCATTAATAAATCGAGAGCGACAAATTTATCGTTCTCTGATGCCTCAGAATCATCAAGAATAGAACGCAATTGCTGAAGATGTTTTGATCTCAAAAGATGAGAAATTTGACGAAATGCTTCATAACTAAGTTTAGTTAATACAATAGGAGCAACAGTAATTAATTTTTTATCACCAATCGAAATAACATCAATGTTTTCTGCTGAAATTTTCGTGTAAGAGGTATCATCTTCTGAAAGCGAAAATATGTTAGTGAAATTCACAAAATCTTCCATCAATGTAACAATCCTATAGACATGTAAAGTCTAGTTATCAATTAATATACAATTTACTTATTATTTTTAATTTACTTATTATTTTTACGAAAATCGCTAATAGAAATAATTTTACCTTTAGTTTTATCTATTGATATCATTTTAACTTGTTCAACATCAACAGTTTCTAATAATTTGTTTTTTTCAAAAAGACATTCTTTCATTTCTACATTAGTATCGATCTGAAACCGCTGAGTAAATTTAAACGAAGGACCAGCAAAAGCAACAACAGCAGAAAAAGGAATGTGTAAACGCTCTTCAATTTTGTTAAAAGACAAAGATACTTCAAACCATTTTGATGTAATTTTTAACCCCCAATATTGATGTTGTATGACGATAGTCATCTCATCTAAATATTGCTTTTGAAGAGACTCACTAATATCGACACCTGGATATCTAGTTAGAAATGTAATATACAGATAATGATTGTCATTCACACCATCTTTGCTAGAAACTAAAAAATCTCGCAAAATTTCCCTAATGGCATTTGCAATTATTTCATCGTACATTTGCAATTATTTCATCGTATCTTATTTTTAATTTTGACACTTTATCGAATCAAACAATTTAAATAGATCAAATTTAAATAAATTATTACATAGTTTACTTAATTAAATATAATTCTTAGAAATATGAATATGATTAATTAATCGTTTATTTATAAAAATTTCTACGTGAAAATATAATCAACATAAAAATGTAAAACTTCGCAACAACAAATTATAATATTTTTTATTAAAAGTATCTTCTTTAAAATCAAAATATAACAAGTTATATAGATTAATAAAAATGATAAAGATTTTATAATGAAGCAATATCTAGATCTAATGTATTACGTTCGAAATAACGGTATTTTCAAACAAGATCGAACTGGAACTGGTACTTTAAGCGTATTTGGTTGGCAGATGTTCATCGATCTTTCTGTTGGCTTTCCAATGATAACTACAAAGAAATTACATTTGCGTTCAATCATTCATGAATTATTATGGTTTTTAAGCGGTGATACAAATATAGCTTATTTGCATGATAATAATGTGTTTATTTGGGACAAATGGGCCAATGCTAACGGTGATCTTGGGCCAATCTATGGATACCAATGGAGATCCTGGCCTACACCAAACGGGGGTACTATCGATCAAATTAGCAACATTATTTCTCAAATTCGTGAAACTCCAGATTCACGACGTTTGATCGTATCTGCGTGGAATCCAGCAGATATTGATCTCATGGCATTGCCACCATGTCACTGTTTATTTCAATTCTACGTGGCTGACAATAGACTATCATGTCAACTTTATCAACGTTCAGCTGATATTTTTTTAGGAGTACCATTCAACATAGCATCTTACGCTCTTCTAACATTAATGTTATCTCAAGTAACTGGATTATATCCAGGAAAATTTATCCACACTTTTGGTGATGCACATCTTTATTTGAATCATCTAAAAAAAGCTGATTTACAATTATTACGTACACCTAAAAAATTGCCAATAATGCATCTTAATCCGAAAATCAACGATCTATTTGCTTTTCGTTTCGAGGATTTTACACTCGATGGATATAATCCTGATCCTCATATTGTAGCGTCGGTGTCTATCTAATGATATCTTTGATTGTATCAGTAGCGACTAATGGTGTGATCGGCCGATCTAATTTACTGCCTTGGCACAATCCAGAAGATATGTCATATTTTAAAAAAATGACAATTGGTAAATCTGTAATTATGGGTCGAAAAACTTATCAATCAATTGGCAAACCTTTACAGGGAAGGATAAATATTGTACTAACGAACAATATAAACTGGACAAGCACAGGTATTCATATAGCTCATTCTTTACAACAGGCACTTATTTTATCTGAAAACTTAAATTGTAACAACACAGAGATCATGATCATAGGTGGTTCTGAATTGTTCTTAAAAACACTACCAGACGCTGATAGACTATACATCACCGAAATACATCGTGATTACGTTGGCGATTCATTTTTTCCACATCCAAATCCAGCATTATGGTATGAGATTAGTCGTGAAGATCATATCGGCGATCCATCGTTTAGCTTTGTAACAATGGAACGAAGATTCGGAATTTAATCTTGATTAAATATATTAATCTAATCAACGAGTTTAAACTTTTTTTCAGATCATTAAATTCTTTTAGATCAACAGTAGTGCAATGGGAGAAAATTATATTTTTAAATAGCTTTCTAAAAATAAAATTTAGATTTTTCAAAATGAAAATTATCATTTGATAATAACAATTATTAGAATTCAACATTCTTACTTACAATCAAAATTTAATATTAATCACATCTACTAATTACGAATTCTATTATTTATATATGCTATATACGCGCATTATTCATCTTTATAATTTATAGATATTAGTCCAAAGATGCGCTATCAATCTAAAATTAACATCCTGTCTATATAGTAATCATCATTGAGCAAATTATTTAAAGTAACTTAACGTTGCTTATTTATATTAATTAAAATTACAAATATTACACATCAAAATAATCAATCTTTTTCTTGACACAATTAATTTAAACATTATCCTCTGAGTCAGGAATCTCTTATTAATAATTCGGATTTTGTTATGGCTAAACAAACAACCATTATTATTAAATTATTAAGCACTGCTGAAACTGGTTTTTTTTATGTAACAAAAAAAAACCCTCGTAAATTGACAGAAAAATTTGAATTTCGTAAATACGATCCAGTTGTACGTAAGCACGTAATTTTCAAGGAAGTTAAAATCAAATAATAGTTGATATTTTATATGTGCATTAACTAATAACTTCGATCGATTTTTTCAGAATTAATTTTTCTTAGTAGATCTTAGTAGAAGTTGGTGATTTGTTAATATCATAGTTCTAGATTTGTGATGTATTATAGTAATATACGTACGTTGTGATGTTTTATGTACAATGATTATACTATTTACATGTGTTTATTAGTTAGTGATAGCATTCTGATTTTATGTAGAAATTCCGTATTGTTACATGACAGATCATTTATAATAAACTTTCAAAAAGATTATGTTTAACTTTGAGAAAGTATCTTTATTAAATAGATTAAGTGGTTTTACCTTGGATAAAAATTTTCAATCAAATTATAGTTGATCTAGTTAATATCAATTGTTGTTCGGTAAAATTTAGACTGATATTAGTTTATGACGGATTATATTATGTGTTTAAATCTATTATTTTCATAAAGGAGATATTATTTTGCCATCATTTGATATTGTATCAAAGGCTGATATGATGGAAATTAATAACGCACTATCTAATATAAGAAGAGAAATTGCTCAAAGATTTGATTTCAAGGATTCGATCTGTTCAATAGATTTCAAAGATGAAATCATTACTTTGTTGGCAGATGACACAATGAAACTGAAGCAATTACATGAATTAATAAAAATTCACCTAACACGCCGCAAAATTGATCTGAAGGCACTTGATTTTAAGTCAATCGAAAGAGCTACTGGGAACAACATAAGACAAATTGTCATAATTAAACATGGAATTAATAAAGAAATATCCAAGACTCTAGTAAAAGAAATTAAAAATAGTAAAATTAAAGTTCAAGTAGCAATTAATGGTGATGAACTACGAGTTCATGGAAAACAACGTGATCACTTACAGGAAGTAATTAAATTAACCATGGGAATATCAGTAGATCTACCATTGCAATATGTTAATTTTCGCGATTAAGTGTAAGTATTATAATAATGACCAGTAATGTGGTGTAGGTACTGAGAATCCATCTTTCAAAGCAGAAACAATTGTTTCAATTTGTTGTAATCCAGTCTGCGTATCAACATGACCAACCACAGAAGCTGCATTAAACGTTGCTGCGCATAGAGCATCCTCAACAGAATATCCAATAGTAATAAAAGCAGTAAATGTTGAGGCAAAAGCATCGCCAGCACCTGCAGTGCCAACTACATGACATTTAGCTACCGGACAAAACATAATATTGTCCTTAGTTGCGACAAAAGCGCCTCTATTACCATCTGTTAACACTATATATTTTGGTCCTAGAGCAATCAATGCTAAACAAAATCCAATCAAACTCATGTTAAAGCCACCACAACTCAACCCCATAATCGCTATAGATGAAGGATCTTCTTCTGTAGATAGATGAAGCATCGGACCGCCTTCTCCAGCTCTAGCTACCAAATGCGGAACCAGAGCACTTGCTTCTTTTCGATTAAGAGACAGAATATCAATATATTTTAAGCATTTTTGAAAATCTGAACCATAGATCGATAGTTGTCTTAACCCAGGATTGACAGAGATAATTAAATTAAATTTTTTAGATTTCTCGATAATTAGTGGTAAACATTCTGCAGATTTATTGCTCAAATTAGAAATATAAACGGCATCAACAGAAAAGGCATCATCATGCAGATCTGCAGGACCTAACAAAGTATTAGCACCACGGAACGTGAAAATAGCAGCATTTCGATCATGTGATGAGATTAACACTGACGCACCTGTAGGAGCGTGACAATCACGCAAAACCCAACGAGTAGACACACCTTCTTCCATCAACCGTGTTAATACAGTCTCGGCACGTGCATCACGACCAAGTTTAATCAATATAGCAACATCCAATCCCAAACGAGACATAGAGATAGCGGCGTTTACAGCACCACCACCACAATGAGTGGAAATCTTTTTTGTTTCAGTCTTACCGCCTTCTTCAAGAAGCAAAAAAGAACTTTCTGCGTTAAACATAGACATACGCTCGATACGATCACTATCAATAATAGCAATTGTATCGATCATAGCGCCGCCAATAGTAAGAGCTTTCATAGCATTATTTGTCGTTTAAACTTTAATAAAAGAATTGTTTCATGTTTTATATAAAGAGTCTTTATAGATTAAAGAGATATTGATTAACTATCAATTACTACTAACATATAATATATTTAAAATAATTAAAACGTCATTGTAGTAAAATTCTGATGTTTTATAATATCGACGTGATTTTGTAGCTTACTACCTTATAAGACTATTTCTTTGTTGTTATTTATGAACAATTTGTAATAACAAATCTTTCATACATTAACATATATAGCTTCATATGTTATTTTATTGCACCATGACAATGTTTGTATTTCTTTCCAGATCCACATGGACACATAGCATTACGAGAAGTTTTAAACCAACTTGACGAATCTTCTTGATTAATGATTTTTGCAGCATAAACATGGCGATGCATAATAGCATTCATATTATCTGAAACATATTTCAAGTTTTGTTTGTTGTAATTAGGATCGTTGTGACTTTCAATATATTTATTAGATGGATGTTCGGTTAATATTTTGTTAACATCATGTTCAATTCGTAATTCAACATGGAAAAGAACTGAAGTGATCTTTTCTCGTAATTGTACTAGCATTTCATCGAACAGATTAAAGGCCTCACGCTTATACTCATTCAATGGATCAAAATGACCATAAGCTCTGAGATTTATACCTTGACGTAAATAATCAAGTGTTAGCAAATGATCTTTCCATGATTGGTCAAGAAGCTGTAATAACAAATTCTTCTCTACCATACGCATAATGTCTGAACCATAATTAGAAGTTTTTTCTTCCATCTTACTATCAGTGGCTTCAATAATACGACGATAAATCTCATGATCATCAATATTGTCTTCATTACTCCATTCTGAAATTAATAAATTAATACCAAAAATTCGTAAAATCTCTTCATGAAGACCAATAATATCCCATTGTTCAGAAAAAGTTTGTGGTGGAACACTTTTTACAATTACACTCTTTACAGTCTCATGACGCATATCAACGATAGCTTGTGATATTTCAGTGGTATTTATCAGCTCCTTACGTTGCTCATAAATTACCTTACGCTGATCATTCATCACATCATCAAATTTCAAAAGATTCTTACGAACATCAAAGTTTCGTGCTTCAATTTTTTGTTGTGCTTTTTCTATAGCTTTATTAATCCATGGATGTACAATCGCTTCACCTTGCTTCAAACCTAATTTTAGAAGTACGCCATCCATACGTTGCGAGCCAAAGATACGCATGAGATCATCTTCAAGTGATAGAAAAAATTTCGAAATACCAGGATCTCCCTGACGACCGGATCGACCACGCAATTGATTATCAATACGACGACTTTCATGACGTTCTGTACCTATAACAAAAAGACCACCAGCGGCCAACGCCTCTTTTTTAGCTTTCTCAACTTCTAATTTAATTATTTCTGTTTTATTTGTTCGTTCTATCTCGTTATTAACAGTATCTAGCTCATGACGTATTCTCATATCAAGGTTACCACCCAACTGAATATCTGTGCCCCTACCAGCCATATTAGTAGCAATTGTTACAGCCCCAGGTATACCAGCTAAAGAAACAATGTATGCTTCACGTTCATGATGTCTAGCATTCAAAATTTCGTGCGGAACTTTCTTTTTTTTTAAAAATTTTGAAAGTATTTCAGATTTTTCAATAGATACAGTACCAACGAGAACTGGTTGTCTACGTTTATAACAATCACAAATCAGATTAACAATTGCATCAAATTTCTCGTCTTTTGTACGATAAATTTCGTCATCAGCATCTTTACGTAATACTGGTAAATTAGTTGGAATATCAACAACATTAAGATTATAGATCTCAGAAAATTCTGAAGCTTCAGTCATTGCAGTGCCAGTCATTCCTGAAAGCTTAGGATAGAGACGAAAATAATTCTGAAAAGTAATTGATGCAAGTGTTTGATTTTCGTTTTGAATAGCTACAGATTCTTTTGCTTCCAATGCCTGATGCAATCCTTCTGAATAACGCCTACCCTCCATCATGCGACCAGTAAATTCATCAACAATTACAACTTTATTATCCTTAACAATATAATCAACATCATTTGTAAATAATTTATGAGCACGCAAAGCTTGATTTACGTGATGCACTAGATTTATATTTTGAATATCATATAGATTGCCATTGTTAAGAAATCCAGCATCGATTAATAAAGACTCTATATGTTCAACACCTGCTTCAGTTAAAGTAACAGCACGAATCTTCTCATCTTTTTCAAAATCTTCGAAAAGTAATTGTGGAATCAATCTATTAATTTTCAAATAAAGATCTGAATTATCTTCGGTTGGACCAGAAATAATAAGCGGTGTTCGTGATTCATCAATTAAAATCGAATCAACTTCGTCAACTATTGCAAAATTGAACGATCGCTGAACCATTTCCTCAAAACGAAATTTCATATTATCACGTAAATAATCAAAGCCAAATTCATTGTTAGTACCATAAGTAATATCAGAACTATAAGCTTTTTTTCGATCAACATCATTTAGATCGTGAACAATTACACCAACTGAAAGACCAAGAAAACGGAATACCTGACCCATCCACTCAGAATCACGCTTGGATAAATAATCATTAACTGTTACTATGTGAACGCCATTACCAGAAATTGCATTCAAATATGCAGCCAAAGTTGAAACCAATGTTTTACCTTCACCAGTACGCATTTCGGCGATCATGCCTTTGTGCAAAACCAATCCGCCCAATAATTGAGAATCAAAATGTCGTTGTCCTAATGTTCTTTTAGCAGCTTCACGTACAATGGCAAAAGCTTCAATAAGAATATCATTTTCGGTTTTACCCTTTAAAAGAAAATCTCGTAACAATGATGTTCGATCGCGAAGTTCATCATCTGACAAAATTTGAAATTCGTGTTCTATATCGTTAATTGCAGTAACCTGAGCATTAAATTTCTTAAGCAAACGATTACTAGTAGTTCCAAAAAATCGTTGTGCTATAGCTCCAAACATACGATAAACCTCAATAATTTGGTAAAATTACTTTGTTTGAATGTTAAAATATAATCCATTTATTTATCAACGATAAAATATTAATTATTATAATGTTATGCAAAACTGATTTTAATATGCTTATAATTCGTTTTATTATAAGCATACCTTTCTTACTATATACATTATTATCTAAATGATGATATAGATAACATGATTTAAGATTAAAATGATCGTGCATGATCATTTTTCTAATTTTTCAACTAAAACAACCATCATCAACGGTTTGATAGATATACCATCAATTAACTATTGTTTAGCTATTAATTATATCTAAACAACAAATACAAAGGGATGCAAATTATGTCAATCGTCTCACCGCTTGCTCCTAAAGCCATGATCACATTACAACCTATTAATGGAGTTCTCTTAGCATCTCATGCATGTGGTCTGCGCTATCATGGAAGAACTGATTTGATGATAATAAAACTAGCCATAGGAACAACAGTTGCCGGTGTTTTTACTAAGTCTAGGATGGCAGCAGCCCCAGTTTTATGGTGTCGTGAAGCTCTTATTCACGGAACAGCACGATTGATAATAGTTAATTCTGGAAGCGCTAATGCATTCACTGGAAAAACCGGAGTAGCATCTGTTCAACGCACAATAGATACAGCAGCAAAGCTTTTGGGATGCCACAAAAGAGAAATATTCATCGCTTCTACTGGTGTTATTGGTATTCATCTTGACGATTTCAAAATTACAAGTTCTTTAGAACAAATTTTAAATAAATTATCTGATAATAAATGGATTGAAGCAGCAAAAGCTATACTAACTACTGATACTTATCCAAAAATGGCTACTCGAACAGCTAAAATTGGAAAAACTGTAGTACGTATAAACGGATTTTGCAAAGGATCTGGTATGATTGCTCCTGATATGGCAACCACACTAGCTTACGTTTTTACAGACGCCAAACTATCATCTAAAATACTTCAAGACCTACTTACAAGTGGCGTTAAAAAGTCTTTCAATTCTATAACAATTGATTCCGATATGTCTACCAATGACACATTAATGGTTTTTGCCACTGGTAAAATTATACATCAACAAATCAATTCTTTTACAGATCCATTGTTACGTGATTTTAAGAAAAATTTCGATGATCTGCTATTAGATCTTGCGTTGCAAGTAGTTAAAGATGGCGAAGGTGCGAGTAAATTTGTAAAAATTACTGTTAGTGGAGCATCAAGCGTCCGTGCTGCCAAAAAAATTGGAATGACTGTTGCTAATTCGCCATTAGTTAAAACTGCAATCGCTGGAGCAGATGCAAATTGGGGACGTATAGTTATGGCAGTAGGAAAATCTGGAGAACTCGCCGATCGCGATCGTTTGTGTATTTCTATTGGTGGTATAGAAGTAGCAAAACATGGTCAAGTAGCACTAAACTACGATGAGCATTCAGTTAATACTCATATGCAAGGATCCGATATTGTTTTAAATATCGATGTTGGTATAGGAAGTAGTAAAGCAACTGTATGGACTTGTGATTTAACACATGCTTATATTGATATAAATGGATCTTATCGCACTTGATAAATAATTAACAAACTATTAGTTATTCTTATGATGTTTAAATAAATCGTTAATTAGAATATTAATCGTTTGTCTTTGTAACTGTTGTAAAATGATTATTGTTTTCTAATTAATAAATTAGCATCAGTTAAAATAAAAAATGCAGCTATTTTTATACTTCACTACTACTTCACTGGCTTTACTCAACTACATTTTGATTGTTTTAATAAAAATATGATGATCAATTTATTAATATCCAGCATATTATTACTTTGTTATATAATTGCTATTTTTTCTTTGACTTTATAGTCAAAATATGTATAACTCTTAATCTCTTTCAAGAAAAATATTACATGTGTTTTCTAGATTAAATTCAGTAGCCATTATAGCAATACTATATTGATAATTAGTTAATAAATCATTATGAGCAAACGCATAGAAGCAAAATACAAGATCAATCGTAGACTTGGTGTAAATTTATGGGGTAGAGATAAGAGCCCACTCAATCATGGTAAAGAAAATCCGCCAGGTCAGCATGGTCAACGACGCAAAAAACCGTCAGATTTTGGCATTCAGTTACTAGCCAAACAGAAATTGAAAAACTATTACGGAAATATTGGAGAAAAACAGTTTCGTAGACTTTATGGTGAAGCTATACGTCGTCGTGGTGATACTTCTGAAAATTTGATAGAATTACTGGAACGTAGACTTGATGCCGTGATCTATCGTATGAAATTTGCACCAACTCCATTTGCTGCCCGTCAAATCATTAATCATTGTCATGTTCGTGTTAATAATAAAGTGGTTAATATTGCGTCATGCTTAATCTGCGATGGTGACATTATTTCTATAAAACCAAAATCTCGAAATATGGCATTGATTCTTGAAGCAATTCAGTCTAATGAGCGCGATGTCCCCGAATATTTAAGTATTGATCATAATGAAATGCACGGAACTTTCATACGATCTCCTAAATTACAGGACGTTCCTTATCCAGTAAAAATGGAACCAAATCTTGTGATTGAATTTTACTCACGGTAAGATTTTTTTACTTTCTATTTAAAAGATTCGTGTTTTTCCACATTATTTGCTAGATTTTGATTGTTACTTAAACAATTTCTACGAACATATTATTACTCATTTCTAACATAAATATATAATCATATAGATTATATATTGGTAGTTTACTTTTAAATTTAAAATTATTATTTATATTAAAATCATAAATATGAACTTTTTTGGAGTTCTCTAGTGTTGTATAAACTTCATAGCTATATATCTTATAATTATTATTTTAAAATTCAAAAAAATCGTATGAAATTTTAAATTTTTTTATTAGATGATTATTAATGTCTTATTAACTTAAAACCTGTTTTGTAGAAATTTCTAATTAAAAACTAAATATACAATGACTAATTACTTTTCTAATAAATTTAGTCTTGTTAGAAATTAGCTATTCTTTAATATGTTTATGTAATTTTGATTCTAAAAAAAATAAACAAAAACACTATGATTTCAAATCATAGCTTTAATTGTATTCAATGAACTTTAAGTTGCAGTTTTAATAAAACTTAAATCAGCAGTTTTACTGTAATAGTAATTTTAAGAAGCACTTTCCATAAAATCAGGTAACCAATAATCGTTTAATTGTTTCAATTCTGTTACGGATATACCTTCTTCTCCGTTCAATATTAAACTATCGCCTCCTGTTTTTCCAATAACTTGAACTGAAATTTTATTAAATTTTGCTGTACTTAGAACAATACTTGCCAGATCAGGAGAAACTGTTAAAACATAGCGGCACTGATCTTCGCCAAAATACCAAGCGTGCGATAACATTTCATTTTGTGGAGCATTAATGATAGCACCGATTCCTGAAGCTATCGACATTTCGGCAATAGCCACAAGCAATCCTCCGTCAGATATATCATGAACAGCAGTTACATTATTTTCGAAAATAAGTTTACGAACAAAACATCCAGTAAGCTTTTCAAGATTTGGATCTACTTGTGGTGGCGCACCATCTTCACTATCACACAATTCACGTAAATAAAGTGACGATCCTAAACAACCTTTAGTATCTCCAAGTAAAATTATAATATCCCCATCTTTCTTGAAAGATAATGAAGATATTTTTTTTATATCATATATCAATCCTACGGCACCAATAACTGGTGTTGGAAGAATGGCTTCTCCATTAGTTTCGTTGTAAAGTGAAACATTTCCAGAAACAACAGGAAAATCAAGTACATTACATGCTTCGCTCATGCCCTTAATTATCTCTACGATTTGACCCATGATTTCTGGCTTTTCCGGATTACCAAAATTAAGGTTATCAGTAATAGCTAGAGGAAGAGCTCCAACAGATGATAAGTTACGATAAGCCTCAACAACTGCCTGACGACCACCCTCGCGCGGATCAGTTACGCAATATCTTGGTGTACAGTCAGTAGTCAGTGCTAGAGCTTTATTAGTACCATGAACTCTCACTATACCAGCATCAGCAGTTCCAGGTAATCCAATAGTATCATTCATCACTCTATAATCATATTGCTCATAAATCCAACGTTTAGATGACAAATCTGGACACGATATCAATGTCTTTAAAGCTTCAATCGGCGGATGAATTGATACGTTTTTAATGTTGATCATTTGTCGTTTTTTCACAGCTACAAATTGTCGATCGTATTCCGGACTAGCATTGATTAAAGGATCGATCGGTAGATCTGAAACTGTTTTACCATGATGTTTGATTACCATACGTCCACTGTCAGTAAGATGCCCTATTACCGCAAAGTCGAGTTCCCATTTTTCAAAAATAGCACGTGCCATTTCCTCGTTATTAGGTTTTAAAATCATTAGCATACGCTCTTGACTTTCCGAAAGCATGATATCATAAGATGTCATATTTATCTCACGAGTAGGTACAGAATCAAGATTCATTTCAATACCTAGACCGCTTTTTGAAACCATTTCAAAGGACGATGAAGTGAGTCCCGCGGCGCCCATGTCCTGAATAGCAATAATTGAATCAGTAGACATTATTTCAAGACAAGCCTCAATCAATAGTTTTTCAGTAAATGGATCCCCAACTTGAACAGTTGGTCTTTTTTCTTCATCAGAATCTTCAGAAAATTCAGTAGATGCCATAGTAGCACCATGAATACCATCACGTCCTGTTTTTGAACCAACATAAACTACTAAATTACCAACACCAGTAGCAACAGAATAGAAAATACGATCAGTTTGAACTAAACCAACGGTCATTGCATTAACTAATATATTTCCATTGTAAGAAGCATGAAAATTAGTCTCACCACCAATTGTTGGGACACCAACACAATTACCATAATCACCAATTCCTGCAATCACACCTGAAATTAAATTACGAGTTTTCGGATGCGATGGATCTCCAAAACGTAGAGCATTTAAATTAGCAATAGGTCGTGCACCCATTGTAAAAACATCACGTAAAATACCACCGACTCCAGTAGCTGCTCCTTGATATGGCTCAATAAAACTCGGATGGTTATGACTTTCCATTTTAAAAACAACAGCTTGACCATCACCTATATCGATGATACCCGCATTTTCACCAGGACCACAAATCACCCAAGGTGCAGTAGTTGGTAATAATTTTAACCATTTCTTAGAACTCTTGTAGGAACAGTGCTCTGACCACATCACAGAAAAAATACCAAGTTCAGTTATATTAGGTTCACGGCCAATTATACTCAACAAACGCTGATATTCTTCTGTTGTCAACCCATGAGCTTTAATCACATCTAAGGCAATAGGTGATGATTTATTTATAATCATAGAAATGCTTCCATAATACCTTTGAACATCAATTTTCCATCTATACCGCCAAGTGCAATTTCTGTTAATCGTTCTGGATGTGGCATTAAACCTAACACACGTCTAGTATCGTTATAAATACCTGCAATATTACGCACAGATCCATTAGGATTTACAACAGACATGTCTGCCTTACCTTCAGTTGTTGCATAACGAAAAGCAACTCGATCGTCATCATCCAGACGATCAAGTGTAGCTTTATCGGCAAAATAATTACCTTCAGAATGTGCAATCGGTAAGCATACCAAACAACCAATAGTATATTTTCTAGCAAATATACTATTGGTTGTTTCAACACGAAGCAAAACATCTTTACAAACAAATCTACGATTAACATTTCTAATCAAAGCACCTGGTAATATTCCTATTTCAGTCAGAATCTGAAAGCCATTACAAATTCCTAAGATAAACATACCTGAATCAGCTTTAGTCTTAACTGCACGCATAATTGGAGAATTAGCTGCAATCGCACCACATCGTAAATAATCACCATAAGAAAATCCACCAGGAATAACTATTAAATCAACAGATGGAAGTTCAGTATCACGATGCCAAACCATGATAACAGGATGACCTATAATAAATTCGATCGCCGTCGCAACATCGCGATCACAATTAGACCCTGGAAAAACAATTACTGCAACTTTCAATGATTTATCTTTCTGCATAAAGAAAATTTATTATGATAATATAGACACTAGACGAGAAGTCTTTATCATTATATATAGTCATTTTATAAATTCTCATATCTTTGACTAAAATGAAAGTATCATATAAAATCCATATTTTTATTAAGGAGATTGATTAATTTGAATAAAGATAATATTTTATTACCATACAGCAGTGTTGCCATTTCTAAATTAGAACAAGCAATACATCGTCTAGAAAATACTATACAACAATGTGATTTATCACGCCGTTTCTGTAAAAGTAAACAACGTTTAGACGATCAAACGATACATATTGTCAAATCTCGTTTCGATGCTATAATCTCTCAACTTAAGACAATTCTTGATTATTGATCTATGATTGCAAAAGTCAATATCAAAATTGGTGGTCGCAATTACGAAATCGGATGCGATGAGGGTCAAGAGCAAGATGTTCATGCATTAGCAATTGAGATAGATCGTCGTATCGAAAAATTATTAAATGATGTAGGGCAAATTGGCGATAGTCATCTTTTAGTCATGGCCGGACTGATGATGGTCGAGGAAATATATAAATTGCAACAAAGTGCCGAAAAAAATATATCATCAGTTCAAAATGAAATTGATTCCACATTTTCGACTAAACTCAATATTTTAACTCAACAAATTAATACTATTGCAGATTATCTTGAGAAGACATACAATACTACTGGAGCGGACACTACCTAGTACGATCGAGAGTATCATCTACGGGGCCAATATTTCACTCTCGGGACTGTCACTGTCGGAATCGTGGTTTCGACACATGGTTACCACCTGCAACAGCAGGCCACGGAGAGATTTTAAAATCGAACGACTTTGGTGGTTCTGCTTCGTCATTAATTTTTTCATCAAAATATCTTGATTAACAAATCATGACAAATCATCTTCTTTTTCCCGAAATTAGAAAAATGGAATTGCGTAGACGTTCTTTGTCTGTTCGGTTAAATACATGTAGATATTTAACTATCACTAGATGTAAAAAGATTATTGACTCCTTTTTAATGGTTATTCCTTGGACACCAAATTTAACAATCTCCGGTTATTGGCCAATGAAAGGAGAAGTTGACGTACGTCAACTTCTATACACATTAGTAGAATGTGGGTGCACAATTGTGTTACCTATGGTAGCGGCCAAAAATAAACCATTATTATTTTTTCATTGGTTGCCCGGAATGTCACTAACAATAGGACTGCACAAAACATATCATCCGTTAATTACTAATATAGCTCTAACTCCAGATCTTCTTATTGTACCATTACTTGGATTTGATCGTCACGGAAATCGACTTGGTTACGGAGGCGGATATTATGATAGAACAATAACTGAATTACGCAACAAACGAACAACAGTCACTGTTGGTATTGCTTATGAAACACAAGAAATTTCACATATACCTCATGAACAACATGATCAGCGACTTGATTGGATTGTCACTGAAAAATCAATATTTAAATCACTATCATGAGGCTTTTATTCTGCGGTGATGTAGTAGGTAGATCAGGACGTACCGTTATTATAAAACAAATTCCATTACTTCGACAAATATTGAACTTAGATTTCGTTTGTGTCAACGGAGAAAACTCGGCACATGGTTTCGGTATCACTCCAAAAATTTGCGATGAGTTCTTTATTGCAGGAGTTGATGTCATCACTCTTGGAAATCATACTTGGGATAGACAAGAAATTATTCCATATTTAAATAGTGAACTTCGTATTTTACGACCATGTAATTATCCTCATGAAATGCCTGGTAGAGGAACTGGTATTTACATAACATCATGCAATAAAAAAGTCATGGTAATTCAGGTGTTAGGACGACTGTTTATGGACTACTCCTTCGACAATCCATTTGTTGTTATAGAAAACGAATTATCAAATCATCGTCTAGGAAACACTGTTCATGCTATTATTTTAGATGTTCATTGCGAAGCATCTAGTGAAAAAATGGCTCTTGGACATTATTTCGATGGTAGAGTTTCACTAGTAATAGGCAGTCACAGTCACATCCCTACTGCAGATGCACAAATTCTTACCAGTGGAACTGCTTATCAAACAGATGCAGGTATGTGTGGAGATTATAATTCAGTAATTGGAATGGAAAAGGATGTCGCGATCTCACATTTAATTCATAAATTTCCGAACAAACGATTGAGCCCAGCTGAAAAACATGGAACTCTTTGTGCTGTTTTCGTAGAAACTGATGATGTGTCAGGATTGGCAAAAAAGATTGAACCAGTGCGTATAGGACATCATCTGAATCAAACTATTCCGATCGTTTAATCAACAATACTATTCCACCAACCCTTACGTTGTTGATATTTATTTATATTAATATCAGATGATATTTTTTGTTCAGAAGGAAGTAGTTTAACATCAGTAGAAACTTTTTGTATTTGTAAATTTTTACTATTTATTATTGTTGGATCTATAATAATCTTTTTATGAAGTGCTGTAGTTCTCTTTTTTTCAGTAAACGCTTTAGATTTAGCGGAAACTTCAACTTCTATTACAGGCATAATTTCAATTGGATTATCAGTTATAACTGAAATTATCTTTTTGCGATTACGTCTTCGTTTTGGTTGAGATTTAACTTTAATAGTCTCAGATAATTCTGACGGTGTAACATTTTTATCTGATATATTATCAGGTAACAAAATAGAAGAATCATTAGAATTGTTAATGTTCAAATCTTTAGTACTATAACGATTACTGTTACTGCTATCTATAGCTTCGTTATTAATAGCACCATCAATAATAGGAAAGTCTTTATTTTCAGATTGAATATCAATAATTTCTTCTTTTGCATTTTCAACTTCTTCTGCAATCAATTGTTCAACAATAGTAGGTTGTTGAATCTCAGCAGGTATTTTAAAATGCACTTTTTCTATTCGATATGCTGGTGGCACTAATAAATCATCACCGACTAAAAACACACGAAAATTATATCGTTCTTCTATATCAGTAAGATTCTTGCGTTTCTGATTAAGAATATAAAGAGCCACTGAATTATGAACAGTTAACGTTATTTCACTAGAATAACGACGAATCCCTTCTTCCTCAATAAGGTGCAAGATATACATAGAAGTTGATTCTACAGAACGAACCAATCCAACTCCACCACAGTACGAACATGGCAGAAAATTCGTTTCTATTAAACTAGGACGTAAACGCTGACGAGACAATTCTATCAAACCAAATTCACTAGTTTTTCCTATTTGAATCTTAGCACGATCAGAGCGCACCGCATCTTTCAAACGACGCTCTACTGTATAATTATTGCAATTTTCATTCATGTCGATAAAATCGATAACAATTAGTCCAGCCAGATCTCGTAGCCTCAATTGACGCGCAACTTCATCAGCGGCCTCACAATTGGTTTTAAGTGCTGTTTCTTCTATATTACGCCACTTAATCGAACGACCGGAATTAACATCAATAGCAACCAACGCTTCAGTTTGATTGATCACTAAATAACCACCTGATTTTAATTGCGCAATCGGACTGTGCATCAAATCCAACTGTTCTTCTACCTTATAATACTGAAATAGAGATACAATCGAATCTTTAAATAATTTAACACGTCGAACATGACTAGGCACTAACATGCGCATAAAATTTTTAGCTAGATGATATCCTTTTTCACCAGCAACCTGGACTTCATCTATGTCACGTACATAAAGATCGCGAATCGAACGCTTAATTAAATTAGCTTCTTCATAGATTAGAGTAGGTGCTATAGATTTAAGAGTTAATTCGCGTATGCTTTCCCATAAACGTATTAAATACTCGTAGTCTTTTTTTATTTCCGATTTAGTTCGTTCTGCTCCTGCAGTTCTAATAATTACTGTCATACCGTCAAAAATATTCATGTCGGAAATAATTTCTCTTAGACGCTTACGATCCTGAATATTTGTAATTTTACGTGATACACCTCCACCATTTGCAGTATTAGGCATAAGTATACAATAACGGCCCGCCAACGATACATTGGTAGTCAATGTAACACCTTTATTACCACGTTCCTCTTTAACTATTTGAACTAAAACAATCTGTCGTTGTTTAATAACTTCTTGGATCTTGTATTCATGTTTGTTGTAGTAATATTTTAAATTTTTTTTCTCAATATCTTTATTGCTGATAGAGTCAACATCTTCAAATTTTGAAGTATAGTTGCTATTATTTTCTGAGATAACCGATTGAGAAAGTAATGTTTCTTTATTACTTAAAAAACCTTCTTGATCATCATTGCCGAATTGTTCATCATCACTATCACCATCAAAATCAACCGACGAATCAGTAATACTTTGCTTAATAGCTTCATTGTGTTCGCTCAACAAAGCTTTCCGATCGGCAATCGGAATTTGGTAATAATCAGGGTGAATTTCGCTAAAACTTAAAAAACCATGACGATTACCACCATACTCAACAAATGCTGCTTGTAATGCAGGTTCAACACGAATGATTTTAGCCAGATAAATATTGCCTCTTAATTGTTTTCTAGCAGAAGTTTCAATATCAAACTCTTCAAGACAGGTATCATTCATTACGGCTACACGAACTTCCTTCTCATGTACCGCATCTATTAATATTCGCTTAACCATTAAAAACTAAAACTCCAAATTGTTTATACTAACAATAATTACTCTAGTATCATCCAAAAAAATCAAAAACATATAAAAACACCTATTATTCTTTATTTCTATGTATGTACTCTTATTTATCTATATAGATAACACATAATCCATCTTAACAGATAATATCCTCATATTAAGAATAGCCAAAATTGACAGATAATGATTTCTTAATACTCAATTGAAATAAAATCTTTTTATTAAGTAAATGATCTTATGATTGTATTTTAATAAAAATCTAATCACAAGTTTTACAATCAAATCATTAATATCATACTCATGAAATTAAATCTCGACAACGATCTTATTTTAATTTTTATTAGTAATTTTTAAAGAAAATCTAGGATTGAAGAGTTATTATTAATCACTTAAATTACTAATAAAGATTTAAGCTTTCACAATAAAATAAGTTTCTATTATTATATTTATTACAACTTACATTACCATTTATAGGAGATATGTCTATAATGGAGCGATTTAGTAATTTGCTCCTCTGCATAGTTTGCATCATGTTACTTGAAATGCCAATTCGAACTGTAGCTCAAGAATGTTCAATAGTAACCGGTGTACGCATTTCAGATCATAATGGAACTACACGTTTTGTTATGGATCTATCGTCAGCTACAACATTTAATATAATCAAACAAAATAATCCATTACATGTTATTATAGAATTTCCAAATCTCAACTGGCCAACTAATATTAATAAACTACAGCGACCAATCGGAATTTTGCGTGACTATTATCATAAAAGTCTACAATTAGGAACAAAACGACTAACTCTTAAAGCCATTTGTCCTGTAAGTGTAAAAAAAATCTTCTTGCTCTCGCCTAATATTTGGACCAATTACAGATTAGTTATAGATCTTAAACCTGTTGGATCATTTCAATCAAAATCATTAAATCATAAAAATACAGATTTTAAAAAACCAATTGTTGTTATAGATCCTGGTCATGGTGGAATTGATCCTGGAGCAATTAGTATTAGTGGAGTCAACGAAAAAAACATTGTACTTTCACTTGCTCATATTATAAAGGCACATTTAGACAAAAGTGGATTAGTTAAATGTGTTCTAACTCGTGACCGTGATGTATTTATTCCATTACGTAAACGAATCGAGATTGGACGTGAAGCTAATGCCGATCTATTTATATCACTACATGTAGATACCGTAGCAAACCCTAAGATTCGCGGCTTATCAGTTTATACGCTCTCGCAAAAAGCGTCTGATAAAGAGACACAACATCTTGCAGATAAAGAAAATAAATCAGATATTGTATCTGGAATTGATCTATCTAACGAATCATCAGAGGTAACAAATGTTTTAATTGATTTAATACAACGAGAATCTTTGAATCTTTCATCAATATTTGCGCACCAATTGATCAAAGAAGTTTCCAACGAAACTCATCAGTTATTACAAAACACACATCGATTTGCTGGATTCGCTGTATTAAAAACTCCAGATATTCCTTCAGTTTTGATCGAAACAGGATATCTATCAAATGCAGATGAAGAACAAATGTTAATTCGTAAAGAATATCGCGTTAAACTGGCTATAGCAATGAAACGTGCGATCGAACATTATTTTGCACAAACAAAAAATTGAGATATTCTTGAAATTTTGTACGGTCAGACTTCATAATATTTCAAATAAACATTTTAAAAGTCACAATAATGATATATTCAAAATTTATTAAAAATAAAAACATCCTATTAAGATTTCTAATTCTATTTTTTAGCTCCACATTTACCTTCATTAGTATAAGTGCTGTAAGTATTCTTGGAATTATTTGGTATTATGGTCATGATCTTCCTGACTATCATAAATTATCACATTATGAGCCACCTGTAACTACTCGAGTTTATTCAAATGATGGTCGACTAATCATAGAATATGCTTTAGAAAAGCGTAGTTTTGTACCGATCATTGCTATACCGCAACTAGTAATAAATGCTTTCCTTTCTGCTGAAGATAAAAATTTCTACAATCACATTGGAATCGATATGGTTGGAATTGCGCGTGCAATTTTAATTAATATAAAGAATCATAGTTTTGGAAATAATCGAAGATCGATCGGAGCATCAACCATTACTCAACAGGTAGCCCGTAATTTTCTATTAACCAATGAAATTTCAATTTCCCGAAAAATCAAAGAAGTAATACTATCTTTCCGTATTGAACAAGCCTTTACAAAACAACACATACTAGAGCTTTATTTAAATGAAATTTATCTTGGTAATGGGGCATATGGCGTTGCAACTGCTGCGCTTCATTATTTTGATAAAAGTCTCGATGAATTATCTATTTCCGAAGTAGCCTTTTTAGCTTCACTACCTAAGGCACCAAGTCGTAATCCTCAGACCTTACGTGAAAGGCGTGATTATGTAATTAGACGTATGGTTGAAGATAATTGTATTTCAATAATTGAAGCACGCTCAGCGATGACCGAAATGATTACAACGCGACATCATGATGAAGTTAGTTTAGTTTTCGGCGGTGAATACTTCGCAGAAGATATTCGTAGAAAATTAGCAGAACAATATGGTGAAGATTCTCTTTATATGGGTGGCTTGACAGTTCATTCTACCCTAGATCCTAAATTACAAGAATCAGCCATTAAAACATTACGAGTTGGTTTAGAATCTTATGACAGAAAACATGGATGGCGTGGCGCTCTAACAAAAATAGACGTTGGAACTAAATGGAATTTAAACTTAGAAATATTGCAAATCAAATTTGATTTAATGCCATGGCTTATAGCCGTAGTCATAGCAACAACAGCTGATCGTGCAGAAATAGGTTTTAAAGATGGTAGTAATGGATATATTCCAATGTCAGAATTACTTTGGGCACGTAAAGCAATTACATTACAAAAAATGGGACCTATACCTAAACAACCTTCTGATGTATTACAAATTGGAGATGTTGTGGCAGTAGAAGCAATATCAAAAAGCGGGAATTACTCATTACGTCAGCCACCGAAAGTTGAAGGAGCTTTAATTGCAATCGATCCACATACTGGCCGTGTATTGGCAATGCAGGGTGGATTTTCTTATGCTCGTAGTCAATTTAATCGAGCTACTCAAGCATTACGCCAACCAGGATCATCTTTTAAACCATTCGTTTATTTGGTAGCATTAGACAACGGATATACACCATCGTCACTTATACTTGACAGTCCGATCGAGCTTGATCAAGGCATAGGTATGCCAAAATGGCATCCAAAAAATTATAATAATGACTACCTAGGCCCAACAACACTCAGAGTTGGACTCGAAAAATCGCGTAATCTAATGGCTGTGCGTTTAGCAGCAACAGTTGGTATCACCAATGTAGCTAATTATGCTGAGAAATTTGGAATAACTGATAAATTGCCACATAAACTATCCATGGCTCTTGGTGCTGGAGAAACTACTCCGATGAAATTAACTGCCGCCTACGCACAGATCGTAAATGGTGGGCGTAAAATAACACCAACGTTAATAGATCGAATTCAAAATCGTAACGGAACAACAATCTATCGTCATGATAAGCGAATTTGTACAGACTGCAATATAACATCTTATAATAATCAAAATATTCCAGAGATTTCTAGTACAAATGAACAATTAATAGATCCAATGACTGCATATCAGATGGTTCATATTCTTGAAGGAGTTGTAGCTCGCGGTACAGGAAAGGCAGTTGCTTCTATCGGTAAGCCAATTGCTGGTAAGACAGGAACTAGTAATGATTCAAAAGATGCTTGGTTTGTAGGATTTTCCTCAAATCTTGCCGTAGGTGTTTTTATAGGATTTGATGACTCGACAAGCTTAGGTAAACACGAGTTAGGCTCTACCATTGCTGCTCCTATTTTTCGTGATTTTATGATAGAAGCATTAAAAAACAAACCGTCTATTCCATTTCGCGTTCCGCATGGTATCCGCTTTGTTCGTGTGAACGCTAACACTGGTAAGCCAGTACAATCAGATGAAACTAATGTTATCTATGAAGCATTCAAGCCAAATAGTTCGATTTTTGATGTTGAGAATCAAATAATTAACGTAAATGGGAAAGCGACATTTACTCCGATTACAGCACTTCCACAAGCTGGCGGATTGTACTGATTGATGCAAATTAATTATCAAAAATTTTTTATTAATACAGTTTATATAAAACAATCGAAAGAATTCTCATTATGAGTGACGAAACAGAAATGATTATTAATGATATTAATCAATCGATCGAATTATTGAAACGTCATCTAGATTGGAAAAATGCTATTAGTCGTCTTAATCAATTAACCATTGATTCAAATAATCATAATCTGTGGAATGATATTGTAATTGCACAAAAAGTGATGCGTGAACTAACACATCTTGAACAATCAATAAACGTTGTACATAATATCGAACATAAGAGAGACGATTTTCTTGATTTAATCAAATTAGGAGAAATGGAAAATGACCAATCTATAATAACCGACGCTGAAGAAGGATTGCGCACACTACGCGAACATACAAACAAGATTAAATTAGAAAATTTACTTTCCAAAGAGTCAAATTCTAATGATTGTTATCTAGAAGTACATGCTGGTGCTGGTGGCACAGAAGCACAAGATTGGGCAGAAATTCTTTTACGTATGTATATTCGTTGGGCAGAACATCACGATTATAAAGTAGTTTGGCTTGAAGAAAACAGCGGTGAAGAAGCTGGTTTAAAATCAGCAACAATTAAGATTAACGGTAGAAATGCTTATGGTTGGCTAAAAACCGAAAGTGGAGTACATCGTTTAGTACGTATATCACCTTTCGATTCAGCATCAAGACGTCACACAAGCTTTAGTTCTGTTTGGGTTTATTCTGTAATTGATGACAGTATTGATATTAAGATCAATGAATCTGACTGCCGTATTGATACTTTCCGTGCTTCCGGTGCTGGAGGACAGCATATCAACAAAACTGATTCAGCTATTCGAATAACACATATTCCTACTGGAATAGTCGTTAATTGTCAGGCAGATCGTTCGCAACATCGCAACCGTTCAATGGCATGGAATATGTTACGAGCACGCATGTACGAATCTGAATTACAAAAACGCGAAGCAGTAGCGCAAGCAGTAGCAGATTCTAAAACTGAAATCGGATGGGGTCGTCATATTCGTTCTTATATACTACAGCCATATCAGATGGTTAAAGATCTACGAACTGGAGTCGAAACGTCAGATATTAAGGGCGTGCTTGATGGCAATCTTGATTCTTTTATGATAGCAGCTTTGGCGGCACGCATTGGTTAATTGTATATATGCAATTATATATTAAAACAAACACAAACCAGTAGTCTTATTATCGCACGCAGTCAAAATATTAATTAAAATGAAATTAAACATCTATATTTAATTAATAAGCAAAAATATATACAATCACAATTTCTATTATATTAATGATCAAATGTATATAGACATCGAATCTATATATAACGGCAAATTAATTCATCATAAAAATATAACTTGCCACATTATTCTATTATCATAAAAAACGTTTCGATCATCTTTAATTATTTAAAATGCCTATGACATGATAAATGTATTAAAAATTTTTCAATGAAAACACGAACGAATAGAAACCAGATCATAAGAAATTAGAATATTTAATATTACATATAAAGTAATAGATATTTTGAATAACCGATCGCTCTGTAGTATTCTATAATTTGATTATTAATTAAATATTCTTCGTTCTACATTATTTATAATTCTTATACTTAATACATGTAATAAATTCTCAATAACTAATGAGTTAAATATATATTTTATTATATTATATGTATCAAAATGGAAAATATGAATACACTAGATAAACTAACAGCTTTGGTAACTAATGATTTAACTTTAGTCAATAAAGTAATTACTAAAAGAGTACACAACTCAATAAACTTAATTCCACAATTATCTAGTTATATTATAAATTCAGGAGGAAAGCGACTACGCCCCATTTTAACATTAGCAGCATCTAAATTGTGTAATTATCAAGGAAATCGTCATATTAATTTAGCAGCCTGTATCGAATTCATTCATACAGCAACATTATTACATGACGATGTAGTTGATGATAGTTTACTTCGTCGTGGTCTTATAAGTGCTAATACTATTTGGGGCAATAAATCATCAATATTAGTTGGTGATTTTATGCTCAGTCAATCATTAGAATTAATTGTCGAAGATGGTAATCTTCAAGTTCTAGAAATCTTAGCTCATGCTTTCTCTGTGATTTCTGAAGGTGAAATTTTACACCTATCTACTTCCAATGACATTTATATCGATAAAAATTCATATTTCAAAATAATTAGATCTAAAACCGCTACTTTGTTTGCTGCAGCTTGTCAAATTGGAGCAATCATATCTAATTGTTCGAATGATGAAGAATTAGCCTTAAAAAATTATGGAATTAATCTTGGTATTGTTTTTCAATTGATTGATGATGCACTTGATTATTCAGCTAAACAAAAACAATTTGGAAAAACATTAGGTAATGATTTTTACAATGGTAAAATTACATTGCCAATGATTCTTGCTTTTCATCGTAGCAACGATAAAGAACAAGAATTTTTGTTTAGTATATTGAAAGATTCTGGAAAATTTAACAAAAAAACTGATCTTATACAAATACTACACTTAATGGAAAAATATAAATGTCTAGAAGACACAATAAAATCAGCACATCACTACAGTGATATTGCGCGCGACGCACTTAGTATTTTCCAAAATAGCGCTATAAAATCTGCAATGATAAGCATCATCGATTTTTGCATTAATAGAAAATTTTAGAAGCTAATTTAATAATACATTTATATAATGTCATATCTGTTTTCCTAATATCGCAAAAACGGAGCGTAGCTCAGTTTGGTAGAGCACTGCCTTCGGGAGGCAGGGGGCGGAGGTTCAAATCCTCTCGCTCCGACCAGCAAACTATTACAAATCAATAATTATATTTAAATTTTAACCGTTACAATATCTAGTGTACTGTTTTCATCTGAATACATATCAAATTTTCATTTGAATTATATATTCAGTTCATCAGTGTTAAAATTGCTACTTAAAAAAAATCATTATCATCATTAAATAATAAAATTATTCGATCGAAAAACAACTTCAGTTCAAATATATTATTAAGTTACATATCAATACAGAATGTTAATTATTTCGAAATTGATTCTTGAACATCTCGTAAATTTTTCAAATTTCATTAGAACAATAATTAATATGCTTTTGATATATAATTTAATTAATTTGCCAATTCACGTGAACGTTTAATAGCAACTGTTACAGCTTCGATCATTAATGATGTAAACCCATCTTGTTTCATGAGAACTTGTAAAGCAGCAAACGTAGTTCCACCTGGACTAGTCACACTATGTCTAAGTTGATGCAAACTTTCGTGAGATTGATTGAGTAATTCTCCAGTACCTATTACAGTTTTGCGAACTAAATGTGTTACTAGTTTTTTTGGTAGTCCAAATGCTTCTCCGGCTATTATTAATGATTCTGCCAACAGGAAAATATAAGCTGGTCCACTTCCTGAAATGGCAGTAACAGCATCCATCAAAACTTCGTTTTCAATCCAGACTATATCCCCAACAGCTTTTAAAAGATCATTACATGATTCCTTTTGTGTTTCTGTAACAGAGTCATTAGAAATTGCAACAGTTATTCCACGTCGAACAGAAGCTGGAATATTAGTCATTGCTCGAATAATTGAAATTTCATTACCTAAAACTCGTGCAAAATATGAAAGTGATTTACCGGCAACAATAGTAAGAAATACGGCGTTATCAAATTGAGCATAAAGTGATGCGATATCATCAATTATTTGTGGTTTAACGGCTAATACTATTACATCTGGATGAAATTCTTTTGGTAGGGTTGTAATATTTGTACTCATACGAACATGAGACCATTCTGAATGCCTTACGCTCATAGGATCTATAACAAAAATATTTGATGGTAACACTCCAAAATCTAACCAACCATCAAGCAAGGCTCCACCCATTTTACCGCAACCAACTAGAAGAATTTTTTTCACGTTTCTCCAATCGTATCAATTATTGAAATAAAAATATCATCTAATGAAAATTAACAAATAAATCTGAAGAAAAGAATAAACAATCACATTCGTTTAGTGCAATAGCTAGCTATATCTTCATTTGTTTCATTATTATCATCATCTAGTTTTAGTAATAAAACAGAACGACCAAACATCTGTACGTTTTTTCTTTGTAAAAAAATGAATAAGTACATGCTAGCCCAAAGTAGCAAGAAGTTTTGTTAAATACTAGCTTTTACTTGAATTTTTATATCAAAAGCATAAATAAAGTTCAATTTATCAACATATTCTGCCAAATAAATGCAGATCTGCAATAACACAATTTTATTTTTTCAGAAATTTCTACTATAATTTCACCATCGATTCTAAAATCAAAAAATCCAGTAGTTGACAATTAAAAATATTCCAAATTAAATTAAGTTAATTTACAATCCTCTTTTTATAAACATAACTGATGGCTATGATCGCACATCTCACTTAATATATTATTAGTAACAACAGTGTAAAAATCAAATTCAGTACAGTTACATGGTAACAATACAAGTTACTTTAGTAGTTAATAATAGCTATTAATTAATATGAGCGATTCTACTATTTATTGATTAATAAAAATATCTAGATCATTATAATAAAGATTATTGGTTGACATCGTTCCTCTGTACAGAAGAGCGCCCAATAGAAGTATAATGAAACCCACTAGCAACCATATTTGATGGATCGTATATGTTACGTAAATCAACCAAAATTGGATTTTTTAAAAGAGATTTAATCAATGTAAAATCCAGCGCACGAAATTCATCCCATTCAGTTAAGACTACCATTGCATCGGCAGATTGTAATGTTTTATAAACATTTTCACAAAAAGTTACATCAACAAACATGTGCCTAGCTTTTTCCATTCCTTTTGGATCAAATACACGAATTAAAGCCCCGGCTTTTTGTAGTGCTGGAACAATTTCCAGACTTGGAGAATCGCGTATATCGTCAGTATTAGGCTTAAATGTTAATCCTAATACTGCAATTGTTTTACCTGATACTGATCCGGAACAAGCAGTAATGATTTTATTAACCATTCTTTGTTTACGCTCATCATTGATCGAAATTACAGTTTCAATTATTCTAAGAGGCGCTCCTCTATCTCGCGCTATCTTAACTAAAGCCAATGTATCTTTTGGAAAACAAGATCCGCCGTAACCAGGCCCTGGATGAAGGAATTTTTTACCTATACGACCATCAAGACCAATACCACGGGCCACATCATGAACATCAGCTCCAACTGCTTCGCACAGATCAGCAATTTCATTGATGAAAGTAACTTTAGTAGCTAAAAAAGTATTGGTAGCATATTTAATTAACTCTGACGTTTCAAGAGAAGTAAAAACAATCGGGGTATCTATTAAATAAAGAACACTATAAAGCCTTTTCATTATTTCCATAGAACGATCTGTCTCAACACCTATAATAATGCGATCAGGATGCATAAAATCGTTAATCGCCGATCCTTCACGTAGAAATTCTGGATTTGAAACTACATCAAAATCAGCGTCCGGCCGAAATTCACGAATAATATTCTTGATCTTACGACTAGTTCCAACTGGAACTGTCGATTTTATAGCAACTATTGTATATCTTGTTGTTAAAAATTGAGCAATTTCACGTGCCGCATCGTAAACGTAATTTAAATCGGCATAATTCTCACTATGTAAATTAGGAGTTCCAACAGCTATAAATACTATATCAGCATCTTTCATCGCAATTTTTAAATCTGTAGTAAAAAATAATCGCTTTTCTTTTATATTATCAAAGACTAAATCGTCGAGATATGGTTCATAGATTGGCATTCTATTATTCTGCAGAGCTTCTATCTTTGTTATATCCTTATCAACACAAACAACATTTGTTCCAAATTTTGAAAAACATGCGCCTGATACTAAACCTACATAACCAGTCCCAATCATTATAATGTGCATTACCTTCTCTATTTATTTGAATTCTTTTAATACTTCCATCATCTGTTCACACATATCTATTCGATTCATAGCAAAAGCTAAATTAGCATGTAACCAACCAACTTTGTCTCCACAATCAAATCTCCTTCCTGAAAACCGCAAACCATAAAGTGGTACGCTATCGATGGTTTTTGCGATAGCGTCGGTCAATTGAATTTCATTATTTGCTCCATGAATTTGTTTATCTAGAAAAGCAAATACTTTTGGATGTAAAATATAACGACCAATAATCGATAAAGTTGATGGCACTTTACTCGGATCTGGTTTCTCGATCAGCCCCTTAGCACGAACAAGATGACCATTGTCAGTCATAATATCAAGAATGCCATATCGTTTTGTTTGTTCACGTGGTACATCGGCAACAGCTACTATATTACCACCAACTTCCTTATATGCATTAATCAATTGCTTTATACAGGAAGTTTTAGCAAGAATTAGATCGTCAGGCAGAATCACAGCAAATGGCTCATTATTCACAAGATCACGAGCACACCAAACAGCATGACCTAAACCTAATGGTTCTTGTTGTCTAGTGTATGAAATTTGACCAGATTTCGGCATCCAAGATGTAACTGCTTCGATCTCCATATTCTTACCATGCTCACGTAAAGTTCGTTCTAAATCTGGTGCGTGATCAAAATGATCCTCAAGTGCCGTTTTACCACGTCCGGTAACAAAAATAAAATGTTCTATACCAGCAATGATCGCCTCCTCAACTGCATATTGAATCAATGGCTTATCAACAATTGGTAACATTTCTTTCGGCATAGCTTTAGTAGCTGGAAGAAATCGAGTACCCATACCCCCTACTGGAAAAACACATTTTCGAACTCGATATGACATTCAATAAACCCCTAACTTTTTAACAAAATCGGATTAATAGATAATTATTGCCATACTGTTACATATGCTAGATAGAAAATTACTAATAATTCAATTGAAACAATTAACTATGTAAGATTTTTTACTTAATAATTTTGCGTATCACAAACATACATATATAAATATCATGTATGTTTTAATCTTAAATAATTAGTTTTTAAGTAATGAGTCTTTTGCCTGATTGATCTTAGCTGCAAGATAATTAGATCCTCCACAATCAGGATGTAATCGAATCATCAGGCGACGATGAGCATTCTTGATCATTTTAGCATCAGCATCAATATTAATTCCTAAAATATTACAGGCATCTTGACGTGACATTCGTTCATTAGTGTTTATATTATCATAATTTGAGTGTTTATTACGCCAATTTGGAAACGTCCGGTCAAGATAAATTTCTAAAAGATTATACGATTGAGAATCAGTAATACAAAAATTATAAAGATTTATAATTTCAGTATCTGAAAGTTTGGATAAATGAAGACCTACAAAAGGCCCATCGATTATATCACATGAAACAAAATTGCCCTCATGATTAACAGTCATTCGCAAAAATCGAGTCTCAATTATAGATATATAATCAAAATTCGTTTTAAACCATTTATTTTTAAAAAAATCACATGATCTGATTGTGCCACGAATTAGCCGTGGATTAAAACTAGCTAAAGTATTCAGAATCCGACTAAATCTTCCAGAAAATACAATAGACAAGACGTTACTAATCAATCTATAAAATACTATAGTAATCACTAAAAACAACAAACATAAAAACAAGCTTGACATTATCAACTGCCATTTATTAAATAAGTTAATTATAAATAATATTTGTCTTATTGATTTAAAAAATCAAAATAACTTTATTAAAAATAATAATTAAATATAAAATTGCTCTCAGCATTATTAATAAATAATTAACTCATAGTAAGTACGATGATACACTTTCGTTTATCTTTATTTTATTACTGCAAAACGTAATAATCCAAGTGAATCAATCAAACTACGCAGCTCATGACGAGCTGCAACATGTGATAAATTCATTTTAATATTTGAATCTTCTCCAAGATCTGATAGTGTTAAACCATCTAGAAATAATTCACGATATACTACTCTCTCGCCTAATCCATCAATTAATTTAAAACCAATTCGTTTTGACAATTTATTTAATAAACATCCCATCATAATTTTATTTCTAGCATGTAATGTCGAAAGACGATTACGTAACACAAACCATTCAATCATAGTTTTCACACCACGCAAAGCACGTGTCTTTTTAGCATCCCAAACCATCTCACTGTAATGACTTGGACTATCAATCTTCATATTGTTAGGATCTACTTTTGCTAAAACATCAAGATCAATTAAACTATCATTTAATGGAGTCACCAATATGTCTGCATAAGAATGCCCTAATCTAGATAGTTGATTATCGCTACCAGGAGTATCAATAACGATCACGTCGTGCAAAACACATAATCTACTAAGTATTTCTAAAAAGTATGCACTATCGTTTGCAAAATCAGTAGTAGATAATATTTTTATATGCTCAGGCATGTTTAGAGAATGTCTAATAGCTTTTTGATGAAAACGATTTTTTAAATATTGAGTTAAAGTCGCTTGTCTTGCATCAAGATCAATCGTTCCAACAGATGCTCCTAATTTCAACAAAGAAACAATGAGATGCATTGCTACAGTTGACTTACCAGTTCCTCCTTTTTCATTACCAATGACAATAATATGAGCCAAACCGTTCATATTTCTTAATCCTCTAATTATTAATAACAATCGACAAAATAAAACTGTTGATTAATAAGATTAAATCGCTTTACAAATTAAATTCACTTATCTAGACAACAAACATTGTGATAATTTTTTATTACCCTATTACGTTTATTTTCAACAAATTATTATATTTATTTTTTTCAAAACACTTAGTTATTAATAAATTTCAGTACTACATATATTATACGTATAAATTTGTACTAAAATTCACACATTAACAGTATGTTGGTATCGTATTAATTGCTTATAAAATAATAGAATAAATAGATAAATATTATCTACAATTTTGAATTAAAACTATAAAGTTATAAATCAACAAATAAAATAATCTAAAATTATTCATCAAATTGATACATTTTATACTTCATAAGTGATAATATGGTTTAATTTTAAGAATCATTAATTCACTCTGTTCGTCAACCAAATAAAAGTTAATCAGTAAAAATATTAGAGGATTATTTTTAATAATAAATTGTGATAGCAAAATAATCTTATTCAGATCAGTTAGTTAGATAATATAAATTGTATTTATTAAAATAGTTATTGTTCAATCAAACTATGAATTTGGTCTTTTGATATTGTAAATATTGTTTCTTAACCATCATGCAGTTTGCATAGCCATATGCTTATTACAAAGTTTGTGTTATCAATTGTTTCTGAATGTTATTTTATATAATCAATCCAAATTGAATACATAATTTGATTTGTAAATCATATTGTAGACTGTCAATTCGGAGCTATCCTTTACATAGTAATTTATCATACATCATTCGTAAATGACAATACGCCATATAATACTAATAAATGAAAACCATACAAAAGCTAAATTAGTTAATCATAATACAGGAAACTTAATATATTTTTATTTAAATATGAACTTCCAATCAGCAATTTTTATAGTGATATCCACGCAGATAACCTAATATAAATATTATTGAAAGCTGAGAGCTAATATGCTGAACGAATCGTTTTTTGAAGGCGAACATGTGGTTTATCCACCACACGGAGTTGGCATAATTGAATCAATCAAACTACAGCGTGTTGCTGGATATGAACTTGAATTATTTGTAATTATTTTCGATCGCGATCACATGACATTACTAGTTCCTGTACTAAAAGCACGTAAATTTGGTTTGCGTAAATTATCTTCACAAATAATCATGAATACAGCATTAGAAACGCTGAAGAATCAAATCAAATCAAAAAAAACAATCTGGAGTCGTCGTGTTCAGGAATACGAAGCAAAGATT
Source organism: Rhodospirillaceae bacterium (assembly GCA_031290545.1). GTDB lineage: Bacteria > Pseudomonadota > Alphaproteobacteria > Rhodospirillales > Magnetospirillaceae > Telmatospirillum. The sequence goes on from JAITNJ010000037.1 coordinate 93,945, forward strand.
AATTCTGGCAATCCAATTTTAATAGCTGAGGTTATACGAGACTTGCATAGAAATACAAATCAGCCAGATCAATCTTATAGTGAACGTCAAATATATGAAACTGCAACAGATCGTCTAGCAAGTGAATTAGCAGTTATCGAATGTATTAAAACAGAAATGGCAGAACAAAAATTAAAAAACTTACTTAATGCTAGCTAGTTAAAGTAAGTAGAAATTATATTGCTATATATTCTATTATTAGATTAAGATTTTTAGCTCATGATCTTCGAAAGAAGAACATGTTATCAATTGTATAAATAATTTATTGCATTACAGATCAATAACTAGTTAATAACTAATTAATGATTCATAAAGTACATCTTGCTTACAATAATCTAAATATTAATAATTATTACATAGCGCTCGTAGCTCAGTAGGATAGAGCACAAGATTCCTAATCTTGGTGCCGTGGGTTCAAATCCCGCCGGGCGCACCATAAATCTTTGATTTTTCATAATATATCAATGATAGTAATAAGTTTTAAAACTTTGGAAAATCTAATAGATCAAATCTACAATCACCGTTCGAATATTGCTACTATTTCCAAATGATACGACCAAGGAAATTGATCAATTGGTGTTGCATAAGTTAAATTATAACCACCATCAACTAAAATTTTAGCATCACGAGCAAATGTAACTGGATTGCAAGAAACTACGACTATCAATGATATATCTGTTTTTATCAACTGCTCTACTTGTTTAACAGCACCTATTCGTGGCGGATCGAGAACAACTGCATTAAAATATTTCAACTCATTAAATAAAAGTGGTCTACGAGATAAATCACGACATTCAACACTGACTCTACTAACATTATTATGTTTTGCAGCAGATTTAAGCGCCATTATAGCTGATACATTTTTGTCAACAGCATGTACAAATACCTTATTATTAGCTAGCGGAAAAGTAAAACTACCACAACCAGCAAATAAATCAGCAATAGCGTCAACTGAACCAGTAGCATTAATTATTAGGGACACCAAGATTCTTTCACCTTCAATACTAGGTTGTAAAAAGGCCCCAGGCGGCAAATCAACCATGATACCAGAAAAATTAACTAAAACATCACATCGATGAATAATTAGTTCGATTATCTTAGATATTGACCATCTCCACGATAGACGAGCTAAATTAGTATCTTCAGCAAAGATTGTTAATAGATTACGATTTGATAAATTAAGCTGTGCTTCTCCTTCAATTATTACATCAAGCCCAAACTCAGTAGCAGTAACAATAACTCTACCGCGTAACTCGTTATTGATAAGCTTTATTAAAAGTGCACGCAACGGTTCTAATAAATCAATAAGAGACTTGTCAAATAATTGACATTCAATGATATCTATTATTTGATTACTTGCTCGTGCATAAAACCCTATCAATACTTTAAAATTTTGACGCTGAAATGTAAAGATTGCACGACGGCGATTTCCAGGAACAACGCTGATCATTGGCATAACAACATTCTCGTAAAAACCGATCCGATGCAATGCATTAATTAACAGTTCATGTTTCCATTTTTTATATACTACATCATCGAGATGTTGTAACCCGCAACCTCCACATTTACCAAAATGACGACAGACCGATTCTACTCGTATAGAACTAGCGTTCAAAAGTTGCAAAAATTTACCTGATAACCTATCACTTTTATGTTCATCTATACATACAAGCACACGATCACCTGGAATTGTATATGGAACAAAGACTGTTAGACCGTTATAATAACCGATCCCATCTCCTCGACTACCTAATTCAATGATATCGATCTCTATATGAGGCGTAGCACTCACTACTTTACCTCGTTAGCAAATAAATATTTATTGTAAATAGTCTGATAGTTTTTTAATTCTCCAACTAAATATAGATTGGTATGAACAAGTCTACTACTACAATACATTGGGAATTTAACACTGAGATCATTATATTACACACAGAACTATAACGCTGTAAACTCATTACATATAATGTTTATACCATTTATTACAAATTTCAAATTAACATAATTTAATTATATTGCTAATAATAATTATTGTTATAAAATTACTATCTTTACATTAAAAATAATGGTCACTCTAATACATTCTAATGAATGAATCGTCAACCTTCAAAAATTTTTTTCTCTATCAAATAACATTGTTAATCTTAAGAAAATTACTTAAGTTTTTTATTAAATATTTGAGATAGTTAATTATCACAAATAACTATACACACATAATCAGCTGTTTTACACGCGCTGAAATTAATATTCTGATCATTTTTCTTATGTCTTATAAGATTAAGTTTTTGCTGAAATAAGATCTAATAGCAATTCTGCTGGATGAATTGTTTTAATCTTTACTCCATGTTCTATTTGCATACGACAAGTAGCACATTCTGTAACAACCATTTGCGGATTAACATCGCGAATACTGTCAAAAAGTCTTTGTCCTATATCCATCGAAATTTTATATTTTTCCTCTTTAAACCCAAATGTTCCAGACATACCACAGCAACCTGCGTCAAGATCTTCAATCTGTAAGTTTGGAATTCGTTTTAATAGATGAAACCATGGACGTCCAATACCCTGTGATATTTGATGACAGGGTGCGTGATATGCAATACGTAAATTACTCGAACTAATATTATTATCAAATAAAAATAGATCCGATCGTGACATTAAGAATTCACCAAAATCAAAGGTGCTTTTCGCAATCTTCTGCACCTTATGTTTCATATCAGAGTCTTCATCCAATAAACCATCAAAGCAAGTTTTTAACATATGCCCACAACTAGTACAAGCAGCAACAACAAACGATCCTGCCAAAACATCTTTTATCAAATACTCAGTATTAGATCTAGCTCGTACACGCGCTTCTTTAATATCTCCATTAGCTAAAGCTGGTAATCCACAACAGCCAGAAAAAATGTTGACAGATTTTATTCCAATACGTTGTAAAAATAGGACAACCTTACGACCAAGATCTGGTTGATTATATCGAATAGAACATCCTAAAAAAAATATAACAGAATCAGATTTTGGTACGTCATGTATTGGCACATTAATATCAGAATCAATATAGATCGGAAAAATACGATTCGAAGAAATCTTAAGTAATCGTGACATCAACAATCGAACTGGTCTAATGTTTAGCATAAGATTTGTTAGTCGTGGCATTATAGTCAATAACCTACCAAGTAGCCATGGACGAGAAAACCAAAAATCGCGCATTTTACGTATTAATGGCTTTTTATGATGCGCTTTGGCCATATTAATCATGCCAGAAATATCAACTTGATTTGGACAGACCAAATTGCATCGATAACAATTGAGACAATATTCAATCCAATCAGTGTCACAAGAAATACCTTCCAGGCGCAGTCGCTCAAGTTCTGGACCTAAGTTTTTTGGTCCAGGATAAGCAGGATATACAATAGACACTGGACAAACTGCATTACAGTCAGAACATTTTATACAATTATCGAGATTGATGCTATTGCACAACATATGAAATCCTATCTTCTCTCGACAATAGACATTCCTGCTCGATATCCGGTTAATATAGAATGTCTATTATCATTACCACCAACGTTACGTAACAAATCGCCAATCGCATATAAGTTATCAGCAATAACTGTACCAGATTTAGTAATTGGACGTAACCATTCGTCTACATCAAAAAAATCTAATCCAATCAGAGATTTAGAAAACTGCCCTGTAGCTAAAATAATAGAATCAAAATCAATACAAAGCGATCTAGCTGGAATATCAACTTCAATTGTTTGACAATGACCATTTTTGATTTCCAGATTTTTCACAGAAAATCCACTAAAAAATTCAGCTCCGTTCTTTCGTAAATGAGCTATAAGAACATTAAACAAACGTAATCCTGGAATAGATGGTGGAATATTAGATAGTTCACACAAGTTGCAATCAAGTTCATGTTCAAAATCATAGATTTTTTGAAATTTAGACCTAAGACCAAAAATACCAGGTATAATTATCAAATCAGCTTCACGTGAAATAGGTTTAAGTGCTTCTTGAAGTTCATCATAAAAACGTGAATCAAAATCAAAGCGATTTGCAAATTGTAACATCGAAGCAACGCTTTTTGGTTTTATAGAAAGATTAATTTCTTTAGCGACATAATTAGTTTTAAAATCATTAAATTTTGCTGTATAATTTAAACGTTCTGCAGTATAATCCGCATTGAATGATGAAACTCCATTAATACCTACTACAGCACTACGAATTGATTCTGAAGCATTTCCTTTCCATAGATAAAATGGAGCAAATGAAACAGCTTGAAAACCGCCCATAATAGTCGGAAGATATCGTATTTCATTAATGCTTCCGTAAAATGGACACTCAGCCAATCGTGCATTTTCAAGAAAAAGATCAATAGCTTTATTAAAATTTTCCGGTGCTTCTTTGTGCAGTGTTTGACAATTTTCTATACATCCAGAGCCAAAAACAAACAATCCAAAACCAGTATTGACTATACCAACTCTAAGACCTTGATTTAATGCAGTAATAACTGCAGTCATGCCAGACATTCCAGCACCAATGACGATCAGATCAAAATGATAATTTTCCACTGTCGTCAACCTTTCTTCTGATTGTAAAAATTATAAGCCATTCCAAATAAGTAGTTGCTAAGAAAAAGCTGTTCGATCTGCTTACCTTGTGAAACAACGTATTGGCCCTTCCGTCTTTCATTAAGAAAACGTTCAAATTCTTCAGAAGCCTGTTTAGCTGTCCATCGTTTATTTTTATAACCAGCAAGCATTGCTTTATATCCGCAAAAAGTTCCTTGACAAGGACCAAAACCTAGACGAGTGCGACGACCAATATCACTAATTGTATTAACAGGAATCGACGTTTTATTTTTAAGAATAACATCAATTTCAGCTAATGTTATTTGTTCACACTCACAAATGACCTCTGCAGTCTCTGGTTTTGTCTCTATGGTATTTACAACATGCGCTAAATCAGATCCTAAACGACGCTCAATAGTTGTAGCTATATGGATTGGTAATAATTGACATGCACGTTTCATGACTCTTTCATCTGTAGCAACTCGAAGTGGCACTTCCTTAGTCATACATGGCCGATCGTTACCAAGCTTACTGGCAATAAGATCGCTAGTCATTTCAGCCATTAATCTATATGTTGTCAGTTTTCCACCAACTATTGAAATAAATCCTGAAATTTGATCATGAACTTTATGATCAAGCAATGCAAAACCACGACTAATTTCACGACCAGCAGCCGTAGTAATATTTTTAGGTGTGTAAAGTGGACGCGCACCAGAAAAAATACGTAGTATGCGAGCATCTGTGATTTTCGGAACCAATTCAATTCCTATATTTAGAAGATGTTGTATTTCATTAAAATCAACAGTTAGGTTTTCAGGATTTGGAACTACAATCGAACTAGTTCCTAATATACAAACAGGACCAGCAGGAACAATAATATCAGCATCACCAGGCATACGACATCTATTTATTACATGGTTAACTAAACTATGGTTAAAAACTATTAACGATCCTTTATCACATCGCATTGAAACATTAACGCCAACCATTGCTGCTATTTTTTGTGCCCAACCACCACTAGCGTTAACCACTATATCACAAGCAATTGCACCACTTTCTCCTGTAAGATTATTTATGTAATCAACATACCTAACGCGACCGCCATCACTATTAATTGCCGTAACCTCACAATAAGAACGAAAATTAGCACCACGCATTACAGCACTACCTATGTTAGATTTTACTAATTGAAAAACATCAACATAAGAATCACTACATGTAAAAGCTCCAAGAATATTTGTAGTAAGATTTGGTTCCATCGCAAGAACTTCATCAACTGAAAGACGCTCGCTAACAATGTCAATATTTTTGCAAGATTCTTCCCATTTAGTAAAAAATGTAGGATCATCTTGAGAACACTGAATAAAAAAACCGCCAGTATTTTGAACGCAATTTGGAGCAATTTTCTTAATAATTTTACTTTCAATTGCACATTCTTTAGCAGCATCAGAATCTTTTATTACATACCGACATCCAGAATGAAGCAAACCATGACATCTACCTGTAGCACCATTAGCTAGATCTTGTTTTTCAAACAAAACTGCAGAAATACCTCGCAACGAAAGATCCCACAATATGCCAGCTCCGGTTATTCCACCACCAATAATGACAACTTGTGTTGATTCCATAGCATTCCTTTTTTGCAAGAAACGATAAGAGTCTGAATTCAAACTTTCTTTAATTATTATTAATAAAGCAAATAGTTTTTATTTAATTAGTTTCTAATTTAAAGAAAGTTAACCATTGATATTTCTCAATAGTCGAAAATTTTCGTTTAATATTCAGACATTTATGTGTTTATAATAAATCATTATCTTCATTAAAAAGCACTTTTAATGATTCCAGCCTTTTTTTAAGAATTTCGTTAAGTATTACTGGATTGATTTTACCATTTGTAGCCTTCATTACTTGACCAACGAAAAAACCAAATAACTTATCTTTACCATTGAAATATTCAATTACTTTATTAGTATTACTTTCTAGTATTGAATCTACTGAAACTTCAATAACATCACTATCCGTTACTTGTTTTAATTCTTTTTCAATCACTATTTCGGTAGGTGTCTTGCCAGTTTCAATCATAGTTAAAAACACTTCTTTAGCAATATGTCCAGAAATAGTGTTTTTATAGATCAAATCAATCAATTCACCCAAATTATCTGCACTAACTGGTGGATTATCAATAGTTCGCGTCATTCGCTTCATTGCAGAAGCAAAATCTCCCATCATCCAGTTACAAACCATTTTAGGATCACGACCCTTAGCTACACTCTCAAAGAAATCAGCTACAGACTGCTCAGCCACTAATAAACAAGCATCATATGATGATAATTTATAATTATCAATAAATCTTTTTTTCCTCTCATCAGGTAATTCTGGCAATTTCTCCTTTATTGCATCAACATATTTTTGTGTTAATGTTAGCGGCAACAGATCAGGATCTGGAAAATAACGATAATCATTGGCATTTTCCTTACTTCGCATTGAGCGAGTCTCACCATTTTTAGGATCAAATAAACGAGTTTCTTGTCTAATTTGTAAACCTCTTTCATAAGCATCTATTTGGCGACGAGCTTCGTAATCAATTGCTTGACTCATAAAACGAATAGAGTTAATATTTTTAATTTCGGCGCGTGTTCTATACGCTTCATTATGCTTTCTGACAGAAACATTAACATCACACCGAATTGAACCTTCAGACATATTGCCATTACAAACACCAATATATTGCAAAATTAGACATAATTTTGTAACATAATTGATTGCTTCTTCAGAACTACGAATATCAGGTTTGGAGACAATCTCCATAAGAGCAATTCCAGAACGATTTAGGTCGATAAAGGATTTGCTATGGTGTTGATCGTGTAAGCTCTTACCAGCATCCTGTTCTAAATGTAGTCTTTCGATACCAATTACTCGCGTTGAACCATCATGCATATCAATAACAACATTACCATTACCGACTATTGGGTATTCGTATTGACTGATCTGATATCCCTGTGGTAAATCAGCATAAAAATAGTTCTTCCTAGCAAAAACTGAAGTAAGATTAATTTTCGCTTTCAAAGCTAAGCCTGTACGTATTGCCTGCTCAATACAATGTTCATTAATCACAGGTAACATACCTGGAAAAGCAACATCTATTAAAGATACTTGAGTATTAGGGTCTGCTCCGAAATTAGTTGCAGAGCCAGAGAAAAGTTTAGATTTGCTAATAATTTGAGCGTGAACTTCAATTCCAACAACTAATTCCCAATCTCCAGTATTACCTTGAATTACGTGAGTCATTGTTTCAATCCCTCAACAACGACGGTATCTCTTTAAAATCAATTGATCGTTCCATTACATCAGCAACTTTTAAGACTGTCTCTTCATCAAACGGTCGTCCGATTAACTGTAAACCAAGAGGCAAACCATCAACTGATAATCCAGCAGGTAACGACAAGCTTGGCAATCCGGCCATGCTAGTAGGAATAGTAAAAATGTCATTCATCCACATAGCTATAGGATTATCATCAATTTCATTCAATCCGAAAGCAGATGATGGAGCTGTTGGAGTCAAAATCACATCAACATTTTGAAAAGCCTTATTAAAATCATCATAGATCAATCTACGAACTTTCTGTGCTTTAACATAATAAGCATCATAGTAACCAGCTGACAGTACATAAGTTCCTATTAAAATTCTTCGTCGCACTTCTTTACCGAATCCATTAGCTCTAGTTTTTTTATACATTTCGTCCAGAGTTTTCCCATCTATACGTAAACCATAACGCACTCCATCATAACGTAGAAGATTCGATGAACATTCAGCTGACGCAACAATATAATAGGCCGGTAACGCATATTTGGTATATGGTAGGCTAATTTGCACTGGGATTGCACCAGCATCCTTCATCATTGCTATACCATCATCCCACAATTTAGAAATCTCATTTGACAAGTAGTCAAGACGATATTCTTGTGGAATTCCGATCTTAAGACCTTTAATATCTCTTGTTAATGCCATTTCAAAATCTGGAACAGAAATCTTTGCTGAAGTTGAATCTTTAGGATCATACCCAACCATAGAATTCAATACTATAGCAACATCACGTACATTTCTGGCAATAGGGCCTGCCTGATCAAGAGATGAAGCAAAAGCAACAATCCCCCAACGCGAACATCTACCATAAGTTGGTTTAATGCCGACCACACCACAAAAAGCTGCTGGCTGACGAATTGAACCGCCAGTGTCAGTTCCGATGGCTGCTAACGCAAGGTGAGCTGCTACAGCAACAGCTGAACCACCAGAAGATCCGCCTGGAACTAACGGAGATGCAAAATTTGATTTACGTCTCCATGGATTTATTACTGGCCCGAAAGTTGAAGTTGTATTCGACGATCCCATAGCAAATTCATCAAGTGAAGTTTTTCCCAACATAACAGCACCTGCCCTTTTCAATTTACCAGAAACTGTCGATTCGTAAGGAGGAATAAATGTTTCAAGAATTCGCGAACAAGCAGTAGTCCGCACACCTTCTGTACAAAACAGATCTTTTATACCTATAGGCAAACCCTCCATTGCGCCTGCATTACCTTTTGTCAACTTAATATCAGACAAACTAGCCTGTTTTAAAGCAATATCAGAAGTTTCAGTAACAAACGCATTTAGTACACGTCTTTGTTCCATGACATCAAGGTATGCTTTAGTTAATTCAACTGCACTGAAATCTTTAGTTTTAAGACCGTCACGAGCTGCAGATAATGTCAATTTAGTCAAATTACTCATCGTCATTACTCAACAACTTTAGGTACAAGAAAAAACCCATCAAAACTTTCTGGTGCATTAATTAGTACTTTATCCCTACAATTACCATCAGTTACAACATCAGCTCGAAGTGGCAATTTCATATCGGCAACAACGGTCATTGGTATAATATCATCAGTATTTACTTCAGATAATTGCTCAACAAATTGCAAAATGTTCGATAATTCCTTGACTATAGAATCAATCTCGTCTTCAAGAACTTCAATTCGTGCTAGATTGGCAATATTCCTTACAATATCTTTATCTAATGACATAAAAATACTTTCATCCATTAATACGAATTATCATTAAACAAATTTAAAATACATACAACAATAAATTATCTAAAAAATTTAGCTATTAATGATATACAATGTTCAATTCTAAAAAATCGTCTGTTAAAAATAATTAAATCAATAATCAAGATAGCAAATCAATTATATTGTTTTGTGTTTTACAATTAAAATTAATTTGTAATTATAAAATTGTTTTGATTTTATGCCAATCACATCTGTAGCTAATCTAAAAATCAACTTAAAGCATAAAGAGCGTTTACTTTGTCTTGATTTAGGCAGAAAAACAATAGGTCTTGCTATTTCAGATATTAGTTGTACAATCGCTACACCATTGTGTACAATAATTAGAACGAAATTCAAAGAAGATGTAAAAAAACTCTTCACAATCATTGATCTCCGATATGTTAATGGCTTGATCGTAGGACTTCCTGTTAACATGAATGGCATTGAAGGATCTTCTTGTCAGTCAGTACGACAATTCGTCACAAATCTTTTGAACTTTCGTGAATTGCACATCGCTTTTTGGGATGAAAGATTATCAACAATTGCAGTAACACGCACTTTACTAGAAGCTGACGTATCACGACTACGGCGCCATAAGGTAATCGATAAAATAGCCGCAACCTATATAATGCAGGGCGCCCTTGACTACATTCAGGCCGTTACTAACAGTTCTATATAAATTAAGAAAATAATTTCATATTCTTGAATCAATATAATTAAATAGTACTTTTGTGGTACGGATTACAAATTAAAAAATTTTTATTTGATATTAACAATTTAAGCGTCATTTTATAACTATAATTGTTAGATAGATGGTGGGCCCGGCAGGACTCGAACCTGCAACCAGATCGTTATGAGCGACCGGCTCTACCATTGAGCTACAGGCCCAACTTATTACACAAGAAATTCATTCTAATTAATAACGATATTTTATATAATCTATATTAGACGCACTAACTAAATATTGCAGATTACATTAAGAAGTATTTTTTATTTTTTAAATTGATTTAAATAAAAACGATAATATCTATTGGTATCATTCTAAACATATCAAAGATTTGAACGAGCTATTGGTCAAACTCAAATTACCGAATAAATCGAACAAAAATACTTAAATTATTAATTTTAGTAAAATTGGTCCTTGGGGCGAGTGATGAGATTCGAACTCACGACATCCAGAACCACAACCTAGCGCTCTAACCAACTGAGCTACACCCGCCATAAAATACTCCATATTTAAAATATGTATCACTAAATAAATATACAAATATAAAACTTTGTTTCAGTAAAAAATCATTACATATTATTTCAAATTTATAAGATTACAATAAATTTAAAACTATTTAATAGCAATTCGTTATTTCTAGAATTATAGCACTTCAATTATCACTCATATTGGTCACTGACTAGCAAAATATAACATTTAAAAAGATTCATTTAAACTTGCAAGTATAATAATTTATTTGTAGGAAAATGTTTTATATTTTTAGTTATATCAAAAATTAGAACAAAACAAGAATGTTTTACTTTAAAGAAAGATCAAAATTTATTTTAAATTAGAATGACTTCATCTATCTTGATTGAAGACGTTACAATGTCTATTTGATAAAATAGATTGTTTATAAGAATAATTTATGATAGTTAAACTACTTTATAACTTTAATGAAGTGATACGATCGACGATATAACTTGAATCACTTAATCAAATTACATGCATAGCCAAATAGCATTTTAGAGTTAATTCAGAACATTACTTTTATGAAAAAGATTGAGGCGATCATAAAACCTTTCCGGCTGGATGATGTAAAAAAATCCCTTAATGAAATCGGTTTGCAGGGAATTACTGTTACTGAAGTTAAGGGTTTTGGAAGACAGAAAAGACATACAGAATTATATCGTGAGCCTGAGTATGTTGTAGATTTTTTACCAAAAATTAAAATCGAATTAGTTATAAATGATGATCTTGTCGAACGTGTTATCGAAACTATTCAACAAGTAGCCCACACTGGTCGAATTGGTGATGGAAAGATCTTTGTAACATCAGTAGAAAAAGTAATTAGCATACGCACTGGTGAGTGTGGCAATGACGCACTGTAAAGATCGTTTAGTAATATTTTTCTTATTCAAAGTCAATTTTGGAAGTAAATTTATTTTGCTTCTATAAAGATACATAAAGAAAATTTAACAATCTTCAATCAACTAGGAATTATTAATTATGCCAGAAACTCAAAAAATTCTTGAATTAATTAAGAAGCATGACGTTAAATTTGTAGATTTTCGCTTTACCGATTTACGTGGCAAGTGGCAACACACTGCTCAACACGTTAGTTCAATTGATGAAGATATATTAATCGATGGTATACTTATAGATGGATCGTCGATTGCAGGCTGGAAAAACATTAACGAATCAGATATTATATTACAACCAGATCTTTACACAGCTGTCATAGATCCTTTCGCCGCACAAACTAGTCTTATTATTTTCTGTGATATTATTGAACCTTCAACAGGTCAACTATATGATCGAGATCCACGCTCTGTAGCTAAGCGTTCAGAAAAATATCTAACTTCAACTGGTATAGGCGATACTGCATTTTTTGGACCTGAAGCTGAATTTTTTGTATTCGATGATGTGCGTTATGAAATCAACATGAATTCAGTTTTTTATAAAATCAATTCAGAAGAGGGTTCTTATGTTTCCGGCAAAAAATTCCCTGAGGGTAATTCAGGTCATCGCCCTAACACTAAGGGTGGTTATTTACCAGTTCCTCCAGTAGACAGTACCGTTGATATACGTGCTGAAATGTTAACAGTCATGGGCGATATGGGCTTACCAATTGAAAAGCATCATCACGAGGTTGCTCCATCTCAACATGAACTTGGCTGTAAGTACAGTACTTTGATGCGCGCTTCTGATTTCATACAAATATACAAATATGTAGTACACAATGTTGCACACAGTTATGGGAAAACAGCCACATTCATGCCCAAACCAATTTTCGGAGATAATGGTTCTGGTATGCATGTCCATCAATCTATTTGGAAAAACAACAAACCTACTTTTGCTGGCTCTAGCTACGCTGATTTATCTGAAACAGCGCTTTACTATATTGGCGGTATTCTAAATCATGCAAAGACATTAAATGCATTTACCAATCCGCTAACCAACAGTTATAAGCGCCTAATTCCTGGATTTGAAGCTCCAGTATTATTAGCTTATTCATCCAGAAACCGTTCTGCATCTTGTCGCATCCCATATAGCGTTAGTCCGAAAACAAAACGTGTTGAAGTGCGTTTTCCTGATTCAGGAGCAAATCCATATTTAGCATTTTCATCTATGTTACTTGCTGGAATTGATGGAATTCAAAATAAAATTCATCCAGGTGATGCTATAGACAAAAATCTATATGATCTACCATACGAAGAATTGAATGCCGTTCCAACTGTCTGTGGATCTTTACGTGAAGCACTACAAAATCTGGAAAAAGATCATGATTTCCTTCTTAAAGGTGATGTTTTTTCACTAGGATTAATTGACAGTTATGCTAAATTGAAGTGGGAGGAAGTCTATAAATTCGAGCACATGCCACATCCAATTGAATATGCCATGTACTACAGCGTCTAATATATAACAAAGAATTCATACGATTTAATAAAACAATTGCTATTTTATTAAAATAGATCATGACAACAACATTTATTTTTTCCGAATATTGCATTAATTACAAAAGATTTATTTATGTATCACGCTAGTTGACCGGTTTATTTTCTGTTTAATTTATGCAATATTTTCTACATGGTTAATTGAGACTTATTTGTATGTGATTCTCACATAATTGAAATAACAAATATTGCCAAAAAAATATCAATGGATCATTAAAGCAATATAGTATTTGTAATGATAAAAATAAATTTAGATATTTTGATGAGTACGTCGAATTATCAATGATTAATAATATTATTAAATCATCTAATATTATTAAATCATCAAAAAACTTCATTAATGTTGGAAATATTTTATTTTCAATAATTTTTATAACTAGTTGTTCACTTATAGACGAAGTTTTTGATCAAAAAGATTGTACCGAAACAATTCATGATCGTGTATCTACTATCAATCAACAGCTAATTTCATCATGTGAAAATAAAGATAGTTTTCCAATAATTATCAATGAAAAACGCCCTAAGATCTCGTCGATCGCTAAACGTACTGAGTTATTTAAAACCATGATAATTGATTACGAAAATGCAAAATATTTACATCATAAAAAATGAATTTACTAGATCCTTTAACAAATACATATACTAAATGATTAAGACTATGTTTTGATAAAAATCATCAATCATTATATTAGTAGATATAAATAGCAATCTGCTAATATTGAGGTATAATTTATTTCTATAAAATAAATTATATATGAGTCTTAAGATAATTAAATAACAATTGATAGCTAAATTAATTAGCTAGTATTATTTGAAACTGTTAGTTTCAACTTAAATCTAATAATTATATATCATTAACGATAAAGTGAATATTTTGTATCTGCTAATAGTTGATATAAATATTCAAGCTATTTTTCATATATACTTTAAATATAAACTATGTTTTTCAAATTGATTACAATATACATAAACAAGATCGAAAATTTTATTATGTTCATTACTATATCTTAGGTATGTATAACTATGGAAAGTGAATTTTTTCGTATAAAACGACTTCCTTCGTACGTTTTTGCAGAAGTCAATGCAATGAAGGAACATGCTCGTAGTGTTGGTGAAGATGTAATTGATCTTGGTATGGGCAACCCTGATCAACCAACGCCGCAGCATATAGTTGATAAATTAGTCGAGGTAGCGCGTAATCCACGAACACATCGTTATTCGATGTCACGCGGCATTTCAAGTTTGCGTAACGCACTGGTCGATTATTATAAACGTCGTTTCAACGTTGATCTTGATCCAGAAAAGGAGTGCATTGTAACATTAGGATCCAAAGAAGGATTTGCTAATTTAGCATCTTCGATTACTAGTCCTGGTGATATATTTCTGATTCCAAATCCAAGTTATCCAATTCATCAATATTCCTTCATTCTTGCTGGAGGATCGATTCAATATGTTCCAATTTTACCAAATGACGATTTTTTAATTACACTTAAACGAATAGTAAAGTATTCTATATCAAAGCCAATAGCATTAGTAATTAATTATCCATCCAACCCAACAGCTCTGATTGCTACATTGGATTTTTATGAACAAGTTGTGGACTTCTGTTGTTTTCACGGTATTTATATACTTTCAGATTTAGCTTATGCTGAAATTTATTTTGACATTGATCCGCCACCTTCAATTTTACAAATAAAAAATGCCAGAAATATTTCCATTGAATTCACATCAATGTCAAAAACATACAATATGCCAGGATGGAGAATTGGTTTTGCTGCTGGAAATAGTACTTTAATTAAAGCCTTAGCAAGAATTAAATCATATCTTGATTATGGAGCTTTTACACCTATTCAAGTAGCTGCTAGCATTGCTTTGACAGAATCTCAAAATTGCGTCGAGGAAATTCGTAATCTTTATAAGAATCGTCGCGATATTTTGATTGATGGATTAGCAGTTGCTGGATGGAAAATTCCAAAGCCGTCTGCTACTATGTTCGCTTGGGCTCCAATACCATCATCATTCTCTCATCTTGGATCACTCGAATTTTCTAAACTTTTATTGAGCGAAGCTAAAGTTGTAGTCACACCAGGCATAGGTTTTGGTGAACACGGCGATGGTCATGTGAGAATTTCTCTCGTTGAAAATCAACATCGTATTCGACAGGCAATTCGTAATATCAAACATTTTTTAAACTCTTACGACATAATATTGAAAAATGTAGAAAACAGAAATTGTAAAAATCGTGATTAATGAGTTAAAAATAGCAATAGCTGGTCTAGGAACAATCGGAAGTGGAACGGTTACTTTACTTAATCAACAAAATGATCTTCTAATTAATCGAACAGGTAGACATCTGCGTTTAGTATCCTGTTCAGCATTAAAAATGCCAACTAATCTACCTCTTGATAATATTCCGTTTTTCAGTGATGCTCGTGAAATGATTAAAACCGTAGATTTCGATATTTTAATCGAATTAATTGGTGGTGCTGACGATGTAGCGCTAGACATAGTAACAACTACTCTAAAACAAGCACGTCACGTTGTAACTGCAAATAAGGCTATGATTGCACATCATGGTCATACCTTAGCAATACTAGCTGAACAAACAGGAGTTACCTTTGGATTTGAGGCTGCAGTTGCAGGTGGAATTCCAATAATCAAAGTATTACGAGAAGGATTAGCAGCGAATAGTTTATCGCAAATCTATGGTATATTAAACGGAACATGCAATTATATATTGACAACAATGCGTAAATCAGGACGTGAATTTAATGATGTTTTAGCTGAGTCACAATCTCTTGGATATGCTGAAGCAGATCCTAGTCTTGACATTGATGGACTAGATACAGCACATAAATTATCAATTCTAACAAGTTTAACTTTCGGAACAATCATCGATTTTTCCAAAGTTCATATTGAGGGCATTCGTAATATTTCTACTTTCGATATTAATTCGGCAGAAGAACTTGGATATAGTATCAAACTTCTTGGAATTGCAAGACATACAGAAAATGGTATTGAACAACGAGTGCACCCATGTATGGTACCAATTCATTCTTCCATTGGTCATGTTGATGATGTATTTAATGCTATTGTCGCCGAAGGTCCTTTTATAGGCAGAACTTTATTCGAAGGACGTGGCGCAGGAGCAATACCGACAGCCTCAGCAGTAATTGCTGATATTCTTGATATCGCTTCTGGTAGATATACACCAACATTTGGAATTCCAGCAAAGAAATTAATACCACTTCAAATCGCATCTATGAAAGATCATCGCAGTTCTTTTTACATTCGTTTAACAGTCCTCAATAGATCTGGTGTCTTTGCTAAAATAGCAGCTGCGTTTCGTGATGAAAAAATATCGATGGAAGCTATTCTACAACGAAGACACGTATCAGATAAAGAAATCATACCTGTAGTAATAACTGTACACGATACATTAGAATATTTAGTATTACGTGTTATAAATCGTATTCAAACAATTCAAGAAATAGTTAAATCTCCATACATGATTCGTATGGAAACACTACTATAACTATTAAATCAATTTATTAATTGTGTAATAACATGAATTAGAACATAATGTTACATTATTTTTATCTATTTATGTATAATTAATTTATCTCTATAATATTAAAATAAAAAGCTCAGCAGCATGGAAGAAGCGTTTCTTAATATAGAACAATCATTGACTGGTCGATATTGGCAGATGGCTATTGTTGACGAACGTAAAGCTATGGCAATATGTCAACGATTAGATCTGCCAGATACAGTTGGACGAGTGTTATCAACACGAAACATTGATTTAGATTCTATATCGTTTTTTCTTAATCCTAAATTACGTGAACTATTACCAGATCCTTTTCATCTTCTCGATATGCGCATTGCTGTTGATCGTCTAGTTAAAGCAATCATTGAAGGAGATACGATTGGTATTTTCGGTGATTACGATGTCGATGGTGCTACATCATTAGCATTATTACATCGTTTTTTCACCGCTGTTGGAGTTCCTGTTAGAACTTATATTCCGGATCGTATTACTGAGGGCTATGGTCCTAACATACCAGCTTTATTAACTTTAAGAACTGAAGGTATTAATATAGTAATTACTGTAGATTGTGGCACTACAGCATTTAATACTTTAGATGTAGCATACCAAATAGGTTTAGACTTAATCGTCGTTGATCATCATAAATCTGAAACTAAATTACCTAAAGCATTTGCAGTAATCAACCCAAATCGTTTGGATGAAAGTAGTTCATATGGATATCTAGCTGGTGTCGGTGTTTCATTTCTACTTATCATAGCTATAAACAGTGAATTACGTAAAATTAATTGGTTTTCAAATGAACGCCAAACTCCAAATTTGTTACAATGGCTAGATATTGTGGCATTGGGAACTATTTGTGACATGGTACCATTGATTGGATTAAATCGTGCGATTGTTTCACAGGGATTAAAAATACTAGCTCTACGAACTAATGTTGGTATATCTGCTCTAGTAGACAACTCTAACATTAAAGAACGTCTCACTTCTAATCATGTTGGTTATACTCTTGGGCCTAGAATAAATGCCGCCGGTAGAATTGGTCGGGCTGATCTTGGTATGCAATTACTAGTCACAGATGATCAGATAGAAGCAACTAGATTAGCCAATTCTCTTGAAATTTATAATAAAGATCGTAAAGATCTAACAGAACAAATTTTACAAGCAGCCATCGAGCAAGTGGAAAGTGCTGAAAATAGAATATCTGATAGCAATTCGATAATCATTGTTGCTGGTAATAATTGGCATCCTGGAATAATTGGAATCATCGCAGCGCGTTTAAGAGATCGTTATAACAAACCAGCCTGCGTGATCGCCATGAACGAAATAGAATGTAAGGGATCTGGACGTTCAATACCAGGTCTCGATTTAGGTGCAACAATTATAGCAGCACGTCAGTCTGGTTTATTGATCAATGGTGGTGGCCATGCTTTAGCAGTAGGTTTCTCAGTAACACGAGAACGATTGAAAGAATTAAGTGTTTTCTTGGTTGAGCATTTAACAGCTCAAATGAATGAATCAATTATTCCAATATTACGACTTGATGGAATATTAAATATTAGTGGAATTTCTATTGATCTTGTTGAAAACTTAAATCGTCTAGAGCCGTTTGGTATAGGAAATGCTGAACCACGTTTTGTTATTGTAGGCTCTCGTATAATTGCATCTAGAGTTGTTGGTATGAATCATATTTCATGTAAAGTAGCTGGAAGAAGCGGTAAATCAATAAAAGCAATTGCATATAACTCTGTTGATTCTAAACTTGGTCAGACTCTCTTGATTAACAACGGCACACCTCTACATTTAACGGGAACATTACGTATAGACAATTGGCAAGGTAAAAAAAATATCCAACTGTTAATCGACGACGCTGCTACAATAACTTAAAAAGTTTGAATTCATGTAAATTTTATTGTTACTGTATACTTGACTCATGAATATATAGGTTTAATTGTTACATTATTTCTGTTACATTTTACTTATTTTTAGATAAGGTCCCTATCGTCTAGACGGATTAGGACATCACCCTTTCACGGTGGTAACACGAGTTCGAATCTCGTTGGGGACACCAGTTTAAAGACTAATCTAAAAGAATAAATTTTGATCGTTATATTAATCATAATTTAGTGTAGTTATAAACCTACAAACGCTATTTTCTGTCTTTATTTTTTTATTCTTTAATTAAATTATTAATTTTTTTATTCACCAAATTTCTTAGACTTATTTATTGACATTATAATGCTTTAAAGTATTTATTATTTTCAATTTCTATAAGATAATTGATTATTTTTTAGAATACTTTTTAAGTAATTAAAATTAAAACTTCTTTTTTATAGAATTTATTAAGTTTTCTTCAATTTTTAGCATTTAAATATTTTTAGATGGTAATATTCTTTTTACAAATTAATTGTCTGGATTTTCACATTTAATATTATAAATAAACTTTCTTTAAAACTCTTTTAGGAATGAATATTCCTACTACTTAAGAGTTTGCAATACACTCATCCAATTGTGACAATCTTTAATATCGCCATATTGAATACTGACAATCATGTCATAAAGTTTCTGCATAAATGCCCCAGGCTTACCTCCGTTAATAATCACTTTATCATTTTTATATCTAAGTTCACCAATTGACAAAACAACAACTGCTGTTCCAGTACCCCACATTTCATTTAGAGCTCCACTATGTGCTGCAGTCATCACCTCTTCTATTGAAATTCGACGCTCAGAAACCTTAATACCTAAATCACGACATAAAGTCAAAATCGAATCTCGTGTTACACCATCCAAAATAGCTCCATTTAATGGAGGTGTGATAATCTCATCTTTTATCTTCATCATTACGTTCATAGTTCCTATTTCATCAAGATAGCGATGTTCGATACCGTCCAACCATAAAACTTGATTGCAACCAAACTTTTTAGCATCTTCAGATGCAAAAATACTAGCTGCATAGTTAGCCGCAGTCTTTGCTGCACCAAGGCCACCCTTTACTGCACGAACATAGGTATCAGTAGCCATAATTTTCACTGGACTAATTCCTTCTTCATAATAAGAACCAACAGGTGACAAAATTAAAAAATAAGTGTATGTTTTTGCAGAGTGAACACCGAGAAAAGCTTCTGAAGCAATTACAGTAGGGCGAAGATAGAGCGCTGTACCACGTTTAGATGGAATCCATGTTTGATCGATACTGACAAGAGCATGAAATGATTGTATAATCATCTCAGAATCTATAGTAGGAATGCACAAATATTTACAGGACCTATTAAGACGTTCTGCATGTTTAGTAGCACGAAAAAATCTAATGATACCATCTTGACAGCGATAAACTTTCAGTCCATCAAAAACAGATTGTGCGTAATGCAACACTGCTGTAGCTGGATCTAGAATTAATGGCTGATACGGAACAATCCTAGGATCGTGCCATCCATTGCTCTCATTATAATCCATACAAAACATATGATCAGTAAAACTAGAACCAAAACGCAGCTCATCATCTGAAGGATGCGGCTTATGTTTTTTTGTACGAGTAATTGTTATTGATGTAGAATTTAGTTTTCCATCGGACCAAACAAAATCATTATAATTATCAAAAGTCATTTAAAATCCCTCTATGATAAGTTAATAGTTATCAATTGAGCTTATAATAAATATCTCGTTATAGTTTACATGATAATTCTATCAGTATTAATTAAAGAAATCACACCTTAGAATTGAATTTCTCTTAAATTGAATATTCATATATGTGAATATTCAATTTATCGTTTTATAATTTATTCAATTACATCACTATTTAAAGCAAACTTTAAAAAAATTTTAAATCATAAATAAAATTTAGCATATACTCATAAATACTAAATTTATTACAGAAATAATCATTACTCTTCTTTTTGTTAAAAACTGACAACCAATTTATTGACCACAAAATCTTCATTAATATATGTGTACTAACCTTCATCAGTTCTGTTTATATAAAAATTATATATTTACTTAAAAATGACTATTTCAAAATTTCATAACTTAAGATCTGCAGATGTGCATAAGAAACAAAGTATCATTAGCAAGAAAATACATATTTTAGTTGTAGATGACGATGCTCGTTTAAGACAATTGTTAAGCAAATATCTAATCGAAAATAACTATTTAGTATCAGTAGCATCAGATGCAAATGAAGCACGTAAACAATTGAGTGCGATGATCTTTGATTTAATAATTTTAGACGTAATGATGCCTGGTGAAACTGGATTAGCATTAACAAAAAGTCTGCGATTTTATAATAGCGTACCAATCTTGTTATTAACAGCTATGAGTGAGCCAATAGATCGCATTATTGGACTAGAGTCTGGAGCTGATGATTATCTCACAAAACCATTTGAGCCACGTGAATTATTATTACGCATCAATAACATAACATTGAGAAATGTAGATAGAATTTCCACAAATCTACGAAAATTTCGTTTCGATCGTTTTGTATTCGATCAATCTCGTGACGAATTGTTGTATGATAAAAAAATCATTCACTTAACTTCAACAGAAATTACATTGCTTAATATCTTTATTACAAATCTAGGTAAAATTATGCGTCGTGAATATCTAATAATGCAAATTGGTAATAATTACAATTCAAGAACAGTAGACGTTCAAATTAATCGCTTAAGGAAAAAGATAGAAAACAATCCGCACTCACCGCGCTACCTCCAAACAATACGTGGACAGGGGTACGTTCTTTGGATCGATTAACATGACAATATCATCATCAACAATTTCAATTAAATCATTTTTCCCACGAGGTCTATTAAGTCGTTCTTTGCTAATAATGGTTTCACCTTTGATCATTTTGCAATTGATCTCTACTTATGTATTTTACAATACTCACTGGAACAGGATAACATATAGTTTAGCAACAAGTATAGCTGGAGAAATAAGCGCAATCATTAATATGATGCATGCTTTCCCAGGTGAGCAAAATCGATATGCTACATTTGCTATAGCAACTACAAGTTTAGATCTTAAAATAACTCTTAATAATAACGACATTCTTAAAACTACTGATGTTAATAGTCTAGTATCAAAAAACAAATCATTTAATTTTAGCAAAAGCAATTCTGAAAAAATTTTAATAAAAGCTATTTCAGAGCGTGTTGATCTACCATTTTATATAGATGTTTGTAAAGCAAACCGAGATGTTGAAATTAGAGTATTACTACCTGAAGGCGTGCTTAATATTCATGCTTCCAGAAAACGTCTTTATAGCCCTACTACAACTATCTTCATTTTATGGATGACTGGAGCTGCGTTTCTTCTATTTGGCATTGCTACTATCTTTATGCGTAATCAAGTTAATTCCGTACGTCGATTGGCAATCGCTGTTGATAATTTCGGAAAGGGACGAGATGTTCCTTATTTCAAACCACAGGGTGCATCTGAAGTTCGTCAAGTAGCCATCTCTTTTGAACAAATGAGAGATCGAATTAAACTTCAGATCGATCAAAGAATGGAAATGCTAGCTTGTATTTCTCATGATCTAAGAACATCTATAACACGCATGAAGTTAGCGCTAACCTTGATTAAAAACGACGACATCACTGAGCTCAAAGATGATGTTTTTGAAATGGAGCGAATGATTAAAGATTATCTAAATTTTGCTAGTAATGAAAGTGTCGAAAAAACCAGCATGATTGATCTTATGGAATTATTAAAAATAATAACAGGAAAATTTCTACGAAATAAAGCAACAATCGACTTAAATTGCGAAGAGAGTTTATTTTTACCATTACGCCCACTAGCTATTAGTCGATGTCTTACCAACCTTATAGACAATGCAACTCGTTACGCCACTAATGTTTCGATTCATTCAGAACGACATAAAAATATTATTGAAATTATTATTGATGATAATGGAACTGGAATTCATGCTGAACATCGCGAAATAGTATTTAATAATTTTGTTCGTTTAGAAGAATCTCGTAATTCTAAAACAGGCGGTATTGGATTAGGTTTAACCATAGCGCGTGATGTGGCTCGTTCTCATGGTGGAGATATTTTATTAGAAGATAGTCCATTTGGGGGACTCAGAGTTAAGCTACAATTACCATTTTAAATGAACGTAGACTCAAGTAATTGACAATTTTTTATATTAGAATCTAGACTTCTAAATTAATGTGGTGTATTCATTTAAAATGAATTTTTTCATTTCGTATATTATTAAAGATAGTTAATCTACATCGGGGTGTAGCTCAGCCTGGTAGAGCGCTAGCTTTGGGAGCTAGAAGCCGAAGGTTCAAATCCTTTCGCCCCGACCAAAAATCTCACAATTTCACGAAAGCTATCAATTTAATAAATTATAATCAATTTCTATAATTAGAGTATGTTATTACCATTTGCAAAATCAATTAAGATACACGTAAACTATCTATTTTTTGTTAGGGCACTTAGCTCAGCGGAAGAGCGCTTCCTTGACATGGAAGAGGTCACAAGTTCGATCCTTGTAGTGCCCACCATTAGCTACAAAAAACTTATATGATTAATTTATGATAAAATAGAAGTATAATATGAAATTCGTACTGAATGATAGTAATCATAAACCAAATTCATTCAATATTCTCTAGATTAAATTAAAGTTTATTTCTATCATTTCTAGCTTCATTCAATATTTTTAAAAAACATTGGGTCCATATTCTATTAGAAAGTTTTTAAAGAATCAAAATTTCAAACTTGATTAAAGAAGAGTAAGAAGAGATGAAATGTATTACAGATGATTCATTTGACTTTAACGTAGTAAATTCTACCATACCAGTACTCGTTGATTTTTGGGCAGAATGGTGTGGCCCCTGTAGACAAATTGTTCCAATTCTCGAAGAATTATCTATTTATTTATCTAAAAAAATTATTGTAGCAAAAATCAATATTGACGAAAATCCACAAACAACAGCTAAATATGGTGTTCGTAGCATCCCAACATTGATTCTCTTCAAGAATGGTCAGATAGTTGATACTAAAGTTGGCACATTAACAAAAAATAGTCTTTATAAATGGATAGAATTAATGATCTAATGATTCATAAATTTTAATTTTATAACCACATTAATAATGTAAATATCTTATACAAAAAATTTTTGATACCAGAATTATTATATGGCAATCATTCATATAAAATTAACAATATCTTTCATTCTCAGATAACACTACTCCTGCTAAATAAAGACTGCCACAGATTAAAATACGCCCTACATTTGAATAGCTAGTCAAATCAATAATTGCTGTAGTTATGTCTGTAGACGGTGTAGCTGACAAACCTTCGGATTGTGCTAAAATACAAATTTGATCTGCTGTTTGAGAATTTAATTCGTTTAAAATCGAAATTCCCTTCATTCTACGAACTAATGGTGCCATAGGTGAAAGAAAATTACGGCTATCTTTGGTATTGAGCATACCAACGATCACATCGAGCGGTCGATCCATCCAATTTTCTTTAATGAACAATGCTAATGCTTGACCAGCTGACGGATTGTGTCCACCATCAAGCCAAAGTTCAGAACCAATTGGCATCAGTTCTAACAGAGAGCCATTTTTTAATAATTGCAATCTAGCAGACCATTCTACTTGACATAAACCGGTTGCTATTGTCAATGGAGTTGGGGTGATAATTTTAGTTAACATTTGTGCTGCAGCAATAGCAAGTCCTGAATTTTTCATCTGATGTGCACCAAGCAATGCAGGTGTTGGTAAAATCATCATATTGTTTCCCATGACAAAGCGAAATCCATCAGTTATAGACTCGACTCTCCAATTTTTATTTTCAATAAATAATGGAACATTTAGAGCTTCGGATTTTTCGATAATAATAGTCTGCACCTTAGGATCTTGACTAGCTGAAATACAGGGTACATTAGGCTTTAAAATTCCTAACTTATTGTTTGCAATTACATCTAATGTATCGCCAAGAAATTCTTTATGATCAAACGAAATCGTAGTTAGTATAGTAACTGCTGGATTGTCAACAATATTTGTAGCATCAAAACGACCACCCAATCCAGTCTCAATAAGACACAAATCTGCTGGACGATTAGCAAAAGCATAAAAAGCAGCTGCAGTTGTAATTTCAAAAAAAGTTATTGGTAAACCATCATTTTTTTCTTCACAATATATAAGAATGTTGTTTAATTCTTTCTCATCAATAATGTTTCCAGAAATACGTATACGTTCTGCAAAACGAACCAAATGTGGCGATGTATAAACATGAACACGCATTCCTGCTGCCTCGGCAATAGCACGTAAAAATGCAATTGTCGATCCCTTACCGTTAGTTCCGGCAACATGTATTACCGGCGGTAGACACAACTCTGGATGATCTAAAGCATCTAATAAAATTAGAATACGATCCAGTGTCAGATCGATGAGTTTTGGATATAGTCTATTAAGGCGTTCGAGTGTAACGTCAATCAATAGTATCTGTCTCAAAATTGTTATTAGATGTACCAACAGGCAGCCTCATCATTTGACCGACCGGTCCACGATGACATAACAAGCTTAACAAATTAGCCAAAGTTTCTAATAACTTGTGACGATGTATTACCATATCAATCATACCATGATCCAATAAATACTCTGCGCGTTGAAATCCTTCTGGTAATTTTTCTTGAATAGTAGATTCAATAACTCGTGTACCTGCAAATCCAATCATTGCACCTGGCTCTGCTATGTGAATATCACCTAACATTGCTAAAGAGGCTGAAACACCACCAGTGGTTGGATCCGTTAATAGTACTATGTATGGCAAACCTTTTTCTTTGACCTTATCTACGGCAATCGTGGTACGGGCCATTTGCATAAGACTTAAAATTCCTTCTTGCATGCGCGCGCCTCCAGAAGCAGGAATTAGAATCAATGCAGCATCTTGTACTAAAGCAAGTTCAGCAGCAGCAACAATACCATCACCAACAGCTACACCCATAGAGCCTCCCATAAAAGCAAAATTAAATGCAGCAATTACAGCATTAATACCATCGATTTTACCATACGCAACTATAATAGCATCTTTCTCTTTGGTTTGATTCTGAAAATCACGAAGACGATCAACGTAGCTTTTAATGTCATTAAATTTTAATGGATCAACAACATTTTTTGGTAATTCAATTCTCTGATAATATCCATCGTCAAACAATAAAATAAATCTATCATTAGCGCTAAGATGTAAGTGATGATCACAATGTGGGCATACAGACATGTTTTTAGCAAGATCACGATGAAAAATCATATGGCCGCATTGTGGACATTTGTTCCATAAATTTTCTGGAACATCACGCTGACGAACCAGTCGTTGAACCTTTGGACGAACAAAATTAGTAAGCCAATTCATGAAATTGATCCTGTTTTCAGCATACTAAATTAAATGATTTGTGACGAAAATTACTAATCATTACTTTAGATTAACAGTTAGTTGTAAATTAGTTGCAAGTTCATTTACAAAATGAAGCACATTTTTTACTAAATCAGATTTAGGTCTATTATCTACAGTCAAACAATCAGCCAATTTTTGCACGATAGCAGATCCAACTACTGCAGCATCAGCTATTTTTCCTACAGCCATTACCTGGTTTGAAGATTTAAGACCAAATCCAACTGCCACAGGTAAAGTGGTATACCGACGTAATGACGTAACTGCATCTGCAATATCACAGATGCTTGCTGAACAAGCACCAGTAACTCCAGTAATTGAAACGTAATAAATAAACCCAGAAGTGTATTCTAGAATAAGAGGTAATCTAATATTATCAGTTGTCGGTGTAGCAAGAAAAATTAAATCGACACACTGATCTTTAGCTGGTTTAATTAACTCTTCAGCTTCTTCAGGAGGAAGATCAACAACGATCAATCCATCAACACCGGATACTTTTGCTTCAATGCAAAATTTTACCACTCCATAAATATAAATTGGATTATAATAACCCATCAATATTATTGGTGTTATAGTATTTTTTTTACGAAAAATTTGAACCATTTTTAAAGTATTACTTACACTGGAGCCAGCTATTAAAGCTCGCAACGATGACGCCTGAATGATTGGTCCATCTGCCATAGGATCAGAAAACGGTATACCTATCTCGATCATATCAGCACCAGCCATAGACAAACCATCCAATATAGCTTGACTAGTAACTAAATCAGGATCTCCAGCAACTAAAAATGTAATAAGTCCTGCTCTATTCTCATTTTTAAGTGTGGTAAATTTTTCAGATATCCGACTCAAATTAAATCTCCTAAGTTAGCTATACCCATCAGCTAACAAATTAGCCACTGTTGGTACATCTTTATCACCTCGTCCAGATAGAGATATTACTATTAAATGATCAAGGCTAAGATCTCTAGAAATGACTTTTGCGTAAGAAATGGCATGTGCAGATTCTAATGCAGGAATAATTCCTTCCAAACTGATTGTTTGTTGAAAAGCATCTAGCGCCTGATCATCGGTCACAGAAACATAATTTACACGACCAATATCGTGTAACCAAGCATGTTCCGGACCTATTCCTGGATAATCAAGACCAGCTGAAATAGAATATGCCTCATTAATTTGACCATCTGTAGTTTGCAATAAATATGTGCGATTTCCATGCAATACACCCGGCATACCACCATTCAACGATGAGGCATGTTTATTAGTTTGTAAACCACGCCCTGCAGCCTCAACGCCTACCATATGCACATCTTTATCATTTAGAAAAGTATGAAATAGGCCAATAGCATTGGAACCGCCGCCAATACAAGCAATTAAATAATTAGGCAATCGTCCCTCAGCAATCATGATCTGCATTCTTGTTTCTTTGCCTATAATTGATTGAAAATCCCGAACCATTGTTGGAAATGGATGTGGACCAGCTACAGTACCGATCATATAATAAACATCATTTACATTAGTTACCCAGTAACGCATGGCTTCGTTCATTGCGTCCTTAAGAGTTGCCCCTCCAGAAGTAACAGCTCTAACCTCAGCACCTAAAAGTTTCATTCGATAAACATTTGGTTTTTGACGCTCTATATCTGTAGCACCCATAAAAATCAAACACTTTAAACCAAATAAAGCACATACTGTAGCAGTTGCCACCCCGTGTTGCCCGGCACCTGTTTCAGCAATGATTTGTTGTTTACCCATACGCTTAGCAAGCAAAATTTGACCAATACAATTGTTAATTTTGTGTGCTCCTGTATGGTTTAGATCTTCTCGTTTTAGATAAATTTTAGCACCACCAAACGCTCTTGTTAAATTCTTAGCAAAATAAAGCGGACTTGGTCGACCAACATAATTATTGAGATAGTATGACAATTCATTAATAAACATAGGATCAGATTTAGCAAGTCTGTAAGCTCGTTCTACTGAAAGAATCAATGGCATCAAAGTTTCAGAAACGTACCGACCTCCATAAATTCCGAAGTGCCCACGATTATCAGGATTAGTAAAAGTAATATTTACGCTTTGCATGATCTTTTTAAAAATTTAAGAAATTATTAAAACAACACATATTGCAAATTATTTATATACTCATTATAAATGCTTATTAATTAAACTAATTAATATTTAATTTATGAATTCAGATAAAAATCAAAGTAAATGAAGCAATCTATATTTAAATATTTAACAATTTTATTTTATATGACTGCATAATAAAAAATTCACAAGAAATTTATGTACTATTTCTTAAACTTTTTAATATAAGCATTATATCAAACAACATAAATATTCTTATAGAATAATAATCTAGCATCGTATTATCTTTGCAAAAATTAATTTCGATCTAATATAAAGTAATAGTTCCATCAAATTTACATTATTAAATATAATTAATTAATAAATATGGAAATGCATTTTAATAAATTTATTAGTTTTATTAGTTAAGTAGTTACAAATCGACATACATTGTTAATTAATTTTACATAAATCTTTAAAATTCCTGCGAAAGCTCATGACAAATATAAATAAAACAATCATTTCTTATTGCCATCAAAAAAGAATTATAAAATTCTATTTTTTGATAAACAAATGATTCATAAAAAAATGGTTCCATATATAAGTCGTTTGTATACAATTTCATAAATAATTTTTTTATTATTGTTAATTTGTAAATATAAACTTTATAGAAGCGGAGATGCTTGATGAGTATTCTAGATCTCTATCCAATCGCTTAAAACAAAGCATGCAGAACTTGATATTGCACTTAATAATGAGATGCAACAAACTTCAATTGCAAAAATAAAACGAGAAAAACTTAAAATTAAGGACGAATTGGAACGCTTAAATTCCTTGCATTTATAGAGTTTTATATATCCATAGTTTAAAACTATCACATATAACTAATAAATTAACTATTATTTATCACAAATCAATTTCTATTATTCTTATTTAGCTAAATAAACGACCACAAATAAGATACGATCATTATATTTGTTTGTTTTTAAAAAAATTACATTTACACAATTACGAAATATTAATCTTTTTAAAGATTAATATTTCGTAATTTAGCAATAATAATCGCATTTTTTAAATCTGACTCTGAACACAATCCTAATGTCATTGGATTACATGGTTTAGCATTTACAACAGTTCTGCGATTACGATCTCTTACCTTAGAAATTGTATCTTTGGTTGTTCCGATCAATTTACAAACTTGCGGATCTGATAACTCAGGATGGTGCTTTAATATCCAAGCAATGGCATCTGGCTTGTTTTGACGTTTAGATACAGATATGTACCGAGCACCTCTGGTTTTTTTTGACACCAAATCTAGGCTGTTTGACAAACGTAGATTAGCACTTTTGTCTTTTTCACATCGCTCGATCTCTTCACGAGTCAATTGACCATTAATAACTGGATCAAATCCAATAATTCCAACAGCAACTTCGTCATTGGCGATAGCTTGAATTTCCAGCACATGCATTCCACAGAATACAGATATCTGTTCGAATGACAACGCGCTATTTTCAATGAGCCAAACTGCCGTTGCTTTAGGCATTAGTGGTAAAATCATAGCTTTACATTCCTTTCAAGATTTGAAAATTAAATTCATCGTAAAATTAATTAATTTTAATTAGCATAATTTTTCAAAAAAATTATCTACAAAGTAAGTATAATTTTACCAATATGTGTATTACTTTCCATAAGTTTATGAGCATCTGCTGCTTGAGATAGCGGAAAAGTAGCAGATATAATAGGTGTTATTCGTCCTTCATCGAGCAAAGGCCAAACTTTAGTACGTAGTGCTCTGACAATTGAAAATTTTTCATCTACAGTACGTGATCGCAAAGTAGATCCAGTAAGAGTAAGATGCTTCAACATCACAGGCAAAAAATTTACTTCAGCCTTATTGCTTTTTAAAAAAGCAATACTAACATGACGGCCATCAACAGCCAGACTCTTGATATTACGATTTAAATAATCACCACCTATCATATCTAGAATAAGATCTACGCCACGACCTTTGGTTGCTATATCAATAATATCAACAAAATTCTCATTCTTGTAATTAATAGCTAAAGTAGCGCCTAGATCTAGACATACTTGACATTTATCTACTCCACCAGCAGTTGCATAAACAGTAGCTCCAAACACTTTAGCTAGTTGAATTGCAATAGTTCCAATACCGCTACTCCCACCATGAACTAAAAAACTCTCTCCATTTTTTAGATGTCCACATTTGAAAACATTATACCAAACCGTAAATAAAGTTTCTGGTAAAGCAGCAGCTTGAACAGCTTTGTAATTTTTAGGAAAAGGCATACACAATTTATCAACAGCTGTACAAAATTGTGCATAGCCACCACCAGTAACTAAAGCACAAACTGATTTCCCAATTCTTAATTTACTAACAGATGGCCCAACATCAACAATAGTTCCGGCTACTTCCAATCCTAACAAATTAGACGAACCAAGTGGAGGAGAATATTTACCTATACGTTGAAATATATCTGCTCTATTAACACCAGCAGCAACTACGTGAATTAATACCTCATTATTTTTTGGTTTAGGAGTGATACGTTCTGTTATTTTCAAGGCTTCTGAAGAACCATCCTTAACTACTTCTACACATTTCATTTGTATAGGTAACTTCATTTTAGTCTCTCTATTTTTTAATCTTTCTATTTAAAAAATAAGTACAAGTGGTACGTATAGAAGCAAAAAACATTTTTCAAATTTGAAATGCTTTTTATAAGATAGATCAACAAAATTCGGAACAAACATAAGACATTTTGATGTAGATTGATTTTTATATCTACAGATTTGTGTAGTTAAAAAATTTATGATTGTTGTTCAGTTATTTCTTATATATCAAATAATTCTCAAAAATAAAAACCTGGACTACTAATTCACTACTGAATAAGAAAATTACAGAACTAATTTAAATCACGGAAGTTTATTTTCAGTAATTTTAGTCTGTTCTTTGATCTTTGTAAAAACTAAATTGAAGTACTGAATAACTTAATACTTCAGAAATTTCACGAACTAAAAACTAGCACTAATTGAACGAACACGATCAGCTAGTTCCAATTCTCATTTAAACTGATGTTTAAATTCCATGGTGCAGAACATTAAGTTAATGATTCGTTGTTATTTATTTTTACATGAAATCAATAATGCGCATCTTGAGTAGTAATTTCAGAATCATTTCAGGAAAACCAGCTACAGACATGGTAATACGATAATGATCACAATCTAATTTTTCAATATTGTATTATGGATAATCAACATATTGTTTTCAGTCTAGATGTCGAAACCTACAGTTGAGCGAAACAGCGATAACAAGTCGAATTCGCGAATAAACAATTTCATCCTACAATAACACTGAATCTTACAATAACAACAAAACAAATTGCGACTAACGTATATCCCTATAAAAATATTATTAGAAAATAATATTAACCAACATACGATTACTAATCTAGGATATATATGTCAAGATTCGGATCCAAAACATTACAACTGACAATTAATCATTTTAATTCATATATGACAACAATGAAAATACACCGCCTGATGTTACATGAAAAATGTACTAATCTATCATTACGTAATATTTAATTAAATTCTTATATTGTCGCATATTGTCGCCAAAATAACAAATGACATAAAAACATAGTAATATATACAGATTTAATGCAATTTTTAGTTAAAATTTAATATTTTCATTTTTTAATATTAAGATCAGCAAATCGTTTGTTAAACTTTGACAATTGCCCGCCGATATCCACTAAACGACGAATGCCAGTCCAAGCAGGATGAGACTTAGGATCAATATCAAGGCGCAATATTTCTCCGGGCTGACCCATAGTAGAACGAGTTTTAAACTCAGTTCCGTCAGTCATGATCACAGAAATTTCGTGGTAATCCGGATGAATGTCTCGTTTCATAAAAACCCCAGTAAGATCAAATTAGTAATCTATAAATCAAAATAAATTAAATTTCAAGTCTTGATTATATTGATTTTAAAATAAAAATTTAATGGCATTCTTAGTTTCATTCATAATAAAATTAATATTTGTAATTTCATTCTATCTTGATTAATTGAATCTATTATCTTTGATCTTTTATTAGATTCATTAGTAAATATTTCATCAAGATCTTCGTTTGTTTCTCCTAGTATTAATTC
>JAITNJ010000038.1 GCA_031290545.1 Rhodospirillaceae bacterium
CGTTGAATTGCTTTTCCATTAGGATCTAAAACTCCTTTCTTAAGAGTAATATAGATCTTAGCTTTCATATAATAATTTCTTTCAAGTTTATTAAATGATTATTTTGAAAATAGTGCTTATGACGGAGTCATTTTTACAAAAAATCAATCATTGTTTTATAATCTGAAATTATTCTACCATTGTAAATCGGAAACATTTTTTACTTATTGAGTTTTAAATAATTTTACATTTAAATTGATATTTTAATATTATTATTTAATTAATCTGCACTCTTATAAGTATTTCATTGGCGGAAGAGGTGGGATTCGAACCCACGATACCATCACTGGTACAACGGTTTTCGAGACCGTCCCGATCAACCACTCTGGCACCCTTCCACTTTAAAAGTAGTGAAATGTAGTATAGTTCTTGAAATTGAACAATAAATTTATTAACTACAATTATAGCGGTAGTAATCTAACAAGTTACATTTTGTTGATTGACAATCTTTAACTAAAAATATAACCTTACTGTGTTAATTCCTATCTGTAGATTTATGAAATCAAATAGACTTTGTTGTTTTTTTTATGTGAATGGTATTGTTAATTATGTTTGCAGTCATCAAAACTGGTGGTAAACAATATAAAGTGGAACCTAATGACGTTATTCGAGTCGAAAAGTTGCCCGGTCAAGTAGGTGATATTATTACATTCGATAATGTTATCATGACAACGAATAAAATTGGTGAACCTACAGTTATTGGTGCTAGTGTGACAGCTACTTTACTTGAACAAATCAGTGATAATAAAGTCATCGTCTTTAAGAAAAAGCGTCGTCAAAATTATCGACGAAAAAAAGGCCATCGACAAAAGCTAACAGTTCTTCGTGTTGCTAGTATTATTGACTCTTGATTGTTTTTATAATTAATGTGGATTTGAATTTATGGCACATAAAAAAGCTGGTGGTAGCTCTAGAAATGGTCGCGACACTGCCGGACGTCGTCTAGGTATTAAGAAGTTTGGTGGTGAAGCAGTGATTCCTGGCAATATTATTATACGTCAACGTGGAACTGTTTACCATCCTGGCACTAATGTTGGCATGGGTACAGATCATTCTCTTTTTGCATTAACTGAAGGCCATGTTGTTTATACCAAAAAAGCACTTGGACGGACTTTCGTATCTGTAACGTGATATTCTCAATCTTTTATAAGCAATTCTGTTCATACAGCTCAATTTAAAGATAAGTCTTTTTGTCTGCATTCTTTAATCGAACAGATAGAAAATGAAATTTCTTGATCAAGCAAAAATATTTGTCCAAAGTGGCAATGGTGGTGCAGGCGCTTGTTCTTTTCGACACGAAAAATATATAGAGTTTGGCGGTCCGGATGGTGGAGACGGTGGTCGTGGTGGTGATGTTATTATCAAATGCGTTGACGCTCTCAATACACTGATCGATTTTCGTTATCAACAGCATTTTAAGGCAGAAAATGGTCGTTTTGGACGTGGTCGTAACAAAACTGGTGGTGGTGGCGCTGATATTCTACTGAAAGTTCCAATTGGTACACAGGTCTTTTTAGAAAAAAATAAAGATTTAATTGCTGATCTGACAAAAGTCGGTCAATATATTAACATTCTTAGAGGCGGAGATGGAGGTTTTGGAAACTTACATTATAAAACCTCAACTAATCAAGCACCATATCGCGCTGATTCTGGTAGGTTGGGTAAGAAACTATGGCTATGGTTACGTTTAAAATTAATTGCTGATTGTGGATTGATCGGATTACCAAATGTTGGCAAATCAACCTTTCTTGCAACAGTAACTAGAGCTAGACCAAAGATCGGAGATTATCCATTTACCACTCTGCATCCAAATCTAGGTGTTGCTTCAGTAGCTTCAGAAGAATTCATCTTGGCAGATATTCCTGGTTTGATCGAAGGTGCCCATGAAGGAGCTGGTCTTGGTGATCGTTTTCTTGGTCATATCGAACGTTGTCGAGTGCTATTGCATTTAATTGATTGTACAATAGATAATGTTGCTAAATCATATTTAGTAATACGTAATGAATTGAATCAATACGGAAATGGTATTGAAAACAAACCTGAGATTATTGCACTCAATAAATGCGACGCATTGACATCAGACGACATAGAAAAAAAATTAGCACAACTCAAAACTGTAACTAAAAACTCACAAATATTACTTCTGTCAAGTATAACAAGAACCGGCCTTAAGAACACGTTGTTTGCTTTATTTAAAAAAATAAAAGAAAGTCAAGAATCGATCACTAAAGATTTAACAGATGAATTAACATAGTGTTAATGTTTTCAATAGAAACAACCATAAATACAACATTAGTAAATTTAATATATGTTCTTACAAATTTCTTTTAAATAAAAAATGGATCATCTTAAAACATCAAGACGATTAGTATTGAAAATAGGTTCGTCACTTATTGTCAATTGCAATGGTAAAATCAATATTAAATGGCTTAACGCATTTTGTGATGACGTTGCAACTTGTTGTTCTCGTGAACAAGAGATTATTATTGTCACTTCTGGTGCAGTAGCAATTGGACGTAATTATTTAGGATTAGAATCAAAACAGTTGTGCCTTGAAGAAAAACAGGCTTCCGCAGCTATAGGTCAGATTTGTCTTGCTCACGCTTATCAAGAAGCAATGGTAAGTCATAGTTTAAACGTCGCGCAGTTACTAATAACTCTTGAAGACACGGAAAATCGTCGACTCTATTTAAATGTACGAAATACAATTAAAACATTGTTACGTTTTGGTACAATACCAGTAATCAATGAGAACGATACAGTAGCTACTCAGGAAATCCGTTTCGGTGATAACGATCGTCTCGCTGCTAAAATTGCACAGATGATTTGTGCTGATATTCTAATATTATTTTCAGATGTTGATGGACTTTATAGTACAAATCCACAAAATGATTCATCGGCAAAATTCATTGCTGAAGTAACTAAATTAACACCAGATATTGAAGCTATGGCCGGAAACTCTAGTAATACATTCAGTTCTGGTGGTATGATTACCAAATTACAAGCAGCGCGCATAGCATTGGCATCTGGATGTCACATGGCAATAACTTCTGGAAAACATTTACACCCACTAAAGAAAATGGAGAGTGGTGGGCGCTGTACTTGGTTTTATTCGTCAGAAGAACCTTTATCTGCTCGTAAGCTTTGGATAGCTAGTTCCATAAAACCAAACGGAATGCTCAAAATTGATGAGGGGGCAAAACAAGCTTTAATTAAAGACGGAAGCTTGTTACCAATTGGAGTAATTGCAATTGTTGGTGATTTTAAAAAGGGCGATGCTGTAATTGTGATTGATAACGCTGAAAATCGAATAGGAATAGGTTTATCCGCTTATTCAGCTAATGATGCTAAATTAATTATTGGTCACAAAAGTAGTGATTTTGAACGTATGTTGGGATATCGTGGATCTGATGAAATTATTCATCGCGATGATCTTGTGATCGAATTATGAACAAAAATATTGCTTCTACCATAGAAGACATGATGATCAATTTAGGTCTTGCTGCAAAACAAGCAGCGCCAATACTTGCTAAAGCAAGCTCTGAACAAAAAAATATAGCATTAAAAAATATAGCTGCCATTTTACGTCTTTCGAGTGCAAAAATCATAGAAGCAAACGAATTAGACATAACAGTAGGAATTAAAAATGGCCTAACTGCAGCTACAATCGATCGTCTTTCACTAAATGATAAGCGTATAGAAACTATGGCTTGTGGAGTCGAAGAAATTGCAACATTGCCAGATCCAATAGGTAGAGAAATGGCACGTTGGCACCGTCCAAATGGTCTAGATATTACGCGTATATGCGTGCCAATCGGCGTCATAGGAATTATTTACGAAAGTCGCCCTAATGTCACTGTTGATGCAGGTGTGCTTTGTTTAAAATCTGGCAATGTTGCTATTTTACGTGGCGGTTCAGAAAGTTTCTTTTCGTCTTCGGCAATTTTTGCTTGTTTGCAAGAAGGCTTAATCAGCGCAGGACTACCTATAGATTGTATTCAAATGGTACCAATTACTGATCGAGATGCAGTTAATATTATGCTAACTATAAATAAATTAATAGACGTAATTGTTTTACGTGGTAGTAGGTCTTTAATTGAATTAGCTATTACAAAAAGTAAGATCCCTCTATTTCAACATTTGGAAGGAATCTGTCACATATATGTAGATAGCGCTGCTGATCTTGATATGGCGCGTAGAGTAGTACTTAATTCCAAAATGAGACGAACTGGAATATGTGGCGCTGCTGAAACACTCCTTGTTGATAGAAAAGCTAAAGCTAATTATCTACAAATGCTAATTAAGGATCTACTTGAAGCAGGGTGTGCAGTTCGTGGTGATACTACAACACAATCAGTTGATCAACGAGTGACTCCTGCTAATGAGGAAGATTGGACAACAGAATATCTTGACGCAATTATTTCCGTTAAATTAGTTGATGGTGTACGTGGCGCTATAGATCATATCGAACGTCATGGATCTCATCACACTGAAAGCATTATTACTAACGATTATTCAGTAGCAACAACTTTTTTAAATGAAGTAGATAGCGCTATTGTATTACACAACGCATCTACTCAATTTGCCGATGGAGGTGAGTTCGGAATGGGCGCTGAAATTGGTATTTCAACAGGTAAATTACACGCACGCGGACCAATTGGTGTTGAGCAATTAACGAGCTTTAAATATGTTGTTAATGGATCCGGACAGATTCGATCATAAAAATTCTTGGCCGAAATGTAAATCATAGTGCAAAATCACAATTTATTACTATTATCAAATATTGTTGGTAATCGTTTATACAAGAGCGTTGGTTTACTTGGTGGATCTTTTAATCCTGCACATAATGGCCATAAACACATCAGTTTACAGGCGTTACATTATCTATGTTTAGATGAAATCTGGTGGTTAGTTGTTCCACAAAATCCACTGAAATCTACAATAGAAACGGCATCTTTCGATGATCGTATAATTAATGCAAAAAACGTAGTTAACAATCATCCAGCTATTCACGTGACTGGACTGGAAGCGCAACTTGGTTCAAGTTATACATCAGATACTATAAATATTTTAATTAACCGCTTTCCAACAATTAGGTTCGTTTGGTTAATGGGAGCAGACAATCTCGCACAAATCCATAAATGGAAGAACTGGATATCAATATTTCAACGTGTTGCTATTGCAGTTTTTGACCGTAGTCCATATTCTTATAGTTCATTAACTGGAAAAGCTTCTAGAAGATTTGCTAAATATAGACTTTCAATACATCAGAGTGCATTATTGGCACATAGAGTACCACCTGCTTGGATTTTTCTACATTTAAAGCGTCACTCTGCATCAGCAACAACCATTCGACACATTTTAACAAAAACTTTAGAGGAGCAACAACATTTCCGTGACAAATACATATTTTGACCAAGATAAATTAGTAGAAATCGTCCTAGTTTCTCTAAAAAATAATAATGCAGAAGAAATAATAACAATTGATCTTCGAGGACGCTCATCAATGAGTGATCATTTGATTATTGCAACTGGAAAATCACAACGTCATACAATAACAATGACTAATCATTTAACTAGAACACTAAAACAGCATGGATTGAATAGTTCAACCGAGGGTATGGTACAGGGAGATTGGGTACTAATTGACGCAGATAGTATCATCATTTGTCTATTTCGTTCAGAAGTACGTAAATTATATAATTTAGAGGGTATATGGAATATTCCTAATTAATAATCTAAAGACTAGTGTTTTTAATAAGATATTCGTTATTAATAAATACTTATAGTCTCTGTCATTACAATATAGTTTACAAAAATGCTTATAAGTTATGTTATACGTTTACAATTATAGTTAGAATCTCTAGTTACTAAAAAATAAAACTATGGGGGCAATTATCGTTTAAGTAATTGCAACAAGTGTAATAGATCATTATCTGTAATTTGATTTTCAATAGCACTTGATTATTATTAATAGTAATACTTATAGTCAAAAGTTATACTTATAGTAGTTTAATTCATCTTTTTTGAGTCCATCAATAGTCAATATGTTTTCTATAGTAGAAAATTGATTTGTAGCATTTGTCAATATTCATATATAAGAGGATAATTGATGACACCACTGCCACTCGATAAGATCAATATCTCTGCAACAAATCACAATAATTTAGCTAATGCTGTTCGCTTCTTAGCAATTGATGCAATTGAAAGGGCTAAGTCCGGTCATCCAGGAATGCCGATGGGAATAGCAGATGTAGCCACTGTCTTATTTACAAGATTTTTAAAATTCGATGTCGCCGCTCCACGATGGCCAGATCGTGATCGCTTTATACTTTCGGCTGGTCATGGCTCAATGCTTTTATATGCATTAGCATATCTGACTGGTTATAAAGATGTTGACATAAATCAGCTCAAACAGTTTCGTCAATTAGGGTCACGTACCTCTGGCCATCCAGAATATAATCTTGTCGCTATTGCCGAAACTACGACAGGACCGCTGGGTCAGGGAATTGCTAATGCTGTTGGTTTTGCTCTAGCTGAGAAGATAGGCGCAACAAAATTTGGTGATGATCTCGTCAACCATTATACTTATGTAATTGTCGGTGATGGTTGTTTAATGGAAGGCATAAGTCAAGAGGCAATTTCTCTAGCAGGACATCATAAACTTTCCAAACTCATAGTCCTATGGGACGATAATGAAATTTGCACTGATGGTCAAACAAATATGGTTCTTAGCGACGATCAATTGGAACGATTTACTGCTAGCTTATGGGATGTAACAAGAATCAATGGTCACGATTCTGAAGAAATAGCTCAGGCAATAGAATATGCAAAAACAACAAATAAACCATCACTTATTGCCTGTCGTACCATTATAGGATATGGATCACCCAACAAAGCTGGTAGTGAAAAATCTCATGGCTCACCTTTGGGATCAGAAGAGATTATAGCAACTCGTGCAAATTTGGGCTGGAATTTTAAACCATTTGAAATTCCACCATCTGTACTTGATATTTGGCGCGCAACTGGAATCCGTGGTACTAAGTCACGAATTGCTTGGGAGAAATGTTTAGCGGAACTCGACACAACTAAACGTACTGAATGGGATCGTCTTGCTAACCACCGCTTACCAAAAGAATGGCGTAACGTAATAACAACTTTCAAATCCAAAATTACAACAAATAAACCAATTTGGGCAACTCGCAAATCATCACAAGAAATATTAGAAGTTTTAACGCAATATATTCCAGAATTAATTGGAGGATCGTCTGATCTAACATCTTCAAATTTAACAATCAATAAATCTACAAAACCGATCACACCTGATGATGCTTCTGGTAATTATATACACTATGGTGTACGTGAACATGCTATGGCAGCAATTATTAATGGTTTGTCGTTACATGGTGGTTTAATTCCATACGGAGCAACCTTTCTAGTTTTTACAGATTATTTAAGACCAGCACTTCGTATGGCAGCAATGATGGGACTACGTGTAATTTATATTACAACACACGATTCAATAGGTCTTGGTGAAGATGGCCCAACTCATCAACCAATTGAACATTTAGCTTCATTAAGAGCAATCCCAAATCTGTTAGTATTTCGTCCATGTGATTCAATAGAAACAGCAGAATGTTATGAAGTGGCACTAGAAACTACAACAGGACCTAGTTTATTTTCACTTTGTCGCCAGCCATTACCTACCCTGCGTAATAATTCCTCAGATAATAAGTCAGCAAGAGGAGCTTATATATTAGCCGATTCTAATGGTACTAGACATGTAACAATCATTGCTACTGGTTCTGAAGTTAAATTGGCGTTAAAAGCGCGTGAAATATTAATGAAAAAAAAGATTGCTACTGCTGTTATATCTATGCCATGTCAAGAATTGTTTGATAAGCAAGATTTGGAATATAAAAAAAGTGTCTTGGGTGATAAAACAATAAGAATTTCTGTCGAAGCAGCTTCAACCTTTGGTTGGGAGCGTTACGTTGGACTAGAAGGCTCGATTATTGGTCTCTCTAGTTTTGGTATGTCTGCTCCTGCTGAACAAATCTATAATCATTTTGGCATTACTACCGAAGCTATAGTTGATATTGCATTAGCAAAACTTTTAAATCAAAACCACTAACAAGGAATATAAATATGGCTCTGATCTCGTTACGTCAATTATTAGATCATGCTGCTGAATATGGATATGGTATACCTGCATTCAATGTCAACAATATGGAACAAATGTTAGCAGTAATGAAAGCTGCAAAAAAAACAAACAGTCCAGTAATTCTACAAGCTAGTCGTGGAGCGCGCATTTATGCTAACGACATAGTGCTTAAACATCTGATCATGGCAGCTGTCGAACTTTATCCAGATATTCCAATATGCATGCATCAAGATCATGGAAATAGTTTAGATACTTGTCTATCAGCAATCACCAACAATTTTTCATCAGTAATGATTGATGGATCCTTAATGGAAGATGCAAAGACGCTTGGAAATTGGAATTATAATGTTAAAATAACTAGCAAAATTGTCGAAATAGCACACATGATTGGTGTTTCTGTAGAAGGTGAACTTGGTGTCTTAGGATCATTAGAGACTGGTAAAGGAGAAAAAGAAGATAATCATGGCTTTGAAGGCATATTGAGTCGAACACAATTATTAACAGATCCGGATCAAGCAGTTGATTTTATATCTAAAACAAGAGTAGACGCATTAGCCATAGCCATAGGAACATCGCATGGAGCTTACAAATTTAGTCACAAACCAACAGTAGATACTTTAGCCATGCATGTAATAAAAGATATAAATAAACGTATGTCTAATACACATCTAGTAATGCATGGATCATCATCTGTACCACAAGAACTACAAGACATTATAAATCAATATGGTGGCAAAATTCCACAAACGTTTGGCGTTCCAATTGAAGAAATTCAGGAGGGTATTAAATATGGTGTTAGAAAGATCAATATTGATACAGATTGTAGAATGGCAATTACAGGTCAAATAAGAAAAATATTATCTGAAAAAAAATATGAATTTGATCCACGTGCTTATCTAAAACCAGCAATAGCAAGCATGCAAAAATTGTGTGAAACTCGTTATGAACAGTTCAATACAGCAGGACACGCTACTTCAATCAAAATTATTCCACTAACAGAAATGGCAAATCGTTACAAGTCAGGTGATCTTGATCCAAAATTTGTATAACTTTGGATCAATCATTGCACGACACAATTAAACAATCTGTGTAAATTATTTTCAAGATTCAATTAAAATACTTAATATATGTCAAATTATCAATTTAACTGATGACTTTTAATTCTTCAAAAGAACATTTATATGTGGTTGCGGGGGCAGGATTTGAACCTGCGACCTTCAGGTTATGAGCCTGACGAGCTACCGGACTGCTCCACCCCGCGTAAGAAAAATTCACACATGTCAATCAAGTGAAACTAAGACAGCTTAGAAGACCTGGCAACGACCTACTCTCCCATGCCTTAAGACACAGTACCATCGGCGCAGAGAGTTTTCACGGTCGAGTTCGGGATGGGATCGAGTGCAGACCTCTCGCTATAATCACCAAGTCTTCTAAGCTGTCTTAGAGATTTTCTGATCCATAAATTAGTATACAATCATTATTGAGTTTATCACTACGCATGAACGATTAAGCCAATCGAGCAATTAGTACCGGTTAGCTTCACGCGTTACCGCGCTTCCACACCCGGCCTATCAACGTGGTGGTCTTCCACGACTCTCATGGGAAACCTTGTTTTGAGGTGAGCTTCCCGCTTATATGCTTTCAGCGGTTATCTCGTCCACACTTAGCTACCCGGCGATGCCACTGGCGTGACAACCGGTACACCAGAGGTGTGTCCATCCCGGTCCTCTCGTACTAGGGACAGGTCCTCTCAAGTTTCCAACACCCACGGTAGATAGGGACCGAACTGTCTCACGACGTTCTAAACCCAGCTCACGTACCACTTTAATCGGCGAACAGCCGAACCCTTGGGACCTTCTTCAGCCCCAGGATGTGATGAGCCGACATCGAGGTGCCAAACCTCCCCGTCGATGAGGACTCTTGGGGGAGATCAGCCTGTTATCCCCGGCGTACCTTTTATCCGTTGAGCGATGGCCCTTCCACGCGGAACCACCGGATCACTATGACCGACTTTCGTCTCTGCTCGACTTGTCAGTCTCGCAGTCAGGCTAGCTTATGCCATTGCACTCAACAACCGATTTCCGACCGGTCTGAGCTAACCATAGCGCGCCTCCGTTACTCTTTGGGAGGCGACCGCCCCAGTCAAACTACCCACCATGCAGGGTCCCGAATCCGGATTCACGGACTGCGGTTAGATACCAAAAAACATAAGGGTGGTATTTCAAGATTGCTTCCGCCAGAGCTGGCGCTCTGACTTCATTAGCTCCCACCTATTCTACACATATATTTCCTAATACCACTGCAAAGCTATAGTAAAGGTGCACGGGGTCTCTCCGTCTAGCCGCGGGTACCCCGCATCTTCACGGGGAATTCAATTTCGCTGAGTCGATGCTGGAGACAGCGGGGAGGTCGTTACGCCATTCGTGCAGGTCGGAACTTAC
Source organism: Rhodospirillaceae bacterium (assembly GCA_031290545.1). Taxonomy (GTDB): domain Bacteria; phylum Pseudomonadota; class Alphaproteobacteria; order Rhodospirillales; family Magnetospirillaceae; genus Telmatospirillum. The sequence goes on from JAITNJ010000038.1 coordinate 10,645, forward strand.
CCGACAAGGAATTTCGCTACCTTAGGACCGTTATAGTTACGGCCGCCGTTTACCGGGGCTTCAATTCAGAGCTTACACCCCTCCTTTTAACCTTCCGGCACCGGGCAGGCGTCAGACCCTATACATCGTCTTACGACTTAGCAGAGTCCTGTGTTTTTAGTAAACAGTCGCCACCCCCTAGTTTGTGCCACCTACTGATGGTTGCCCACCAACAGGCACTCCTTCTCCCTAAGTTACGGAGTCATTTTGCCTAGTTCCTTCAACATCGTTCTCTCAAGCGCCTTGGTATGCTCTACCAGTCCACCTGTGTCGGTTTAGGGTACGGTCTATACGCTGGTGCTATTTCCTGGATCTCTTTCACTGCACTAACAATCCAATAAGCTAATACAATATACAGAAACCGTCACATCCAGCAGGCCTTGGAATATTAACCAAGTTTCCATCGACTACGGCTTTCGCCCTCGCCTTAGGAGCCGGCTCACCCTGCGCGGATTAGCCTTGCGCAGGAACCCTTGGACTTTCGGCGACAGTGTTTCTCACACTGTTTATCGCTACTCATGTCAGCATTCTCACTTCCGATACCTCCAAATTCTTTCACAAGAACTCTTCACAGGCCTACGGAACGCTCCGCTACCATGTGGATCTCTCCACATCCGCAACTTCGGTACATGACTTTAGCCCCGTTACATCTTCGGCGCAGGACGGCTATTAGACCAGTGAGCTATTACGCTTTCTTTAAAGGATGGCTGCTTCTAAGCCAACCTCCTGGTTGTTTTGGCCTTCCCACATCCTTTTCCACTTAGCCATGATTTGGGGACCTTAGTTGGCGGTCTGGGCTGTTTCCCTTTCGACGATGGACCTTAGCACCCATCGTCTGTCTGCCGATCTTATACTCGATGGTATTCGGAGTTTGGTTGGGTTTGGTAAATCTTTGGAATCCCCTAGCCCATCCAGTGCTCTACCCCCATCGGTAATGTATCAACGCACTACCTAAATAGTTTTCGCGGAGAACCAGCTATTACCGAGTTTGATTAGCCTTTCACCCCTAGTCACAGATCATCCCCGTCTTTTTCAACAGACGTGGGTTCGGTCCTCCAGTGAGTGTTACCGCACCTTCAACCTGCCCATAACTAGATCACTCGGTTTCGGGTCTAATGCATGTAACTAATTCGCCCTATTAAGACTCGCTTTCGCTACGCCTACACCTATCGGCTTAAGCTTGCTACACACACTAAGTCGCTGACCCATTATACAAAAGGTACGCTGTCACCTCATAAAGAGGCTCCAACTGTTTGTAGGCATTCCGTTTCAGGAACTATTTCACTCCCCTAATCGGGGTACTTTTCACCTTTCCCTCACGGTACTTGTACACTATCGGTCACTGAGTAGTACTTAGGCTTGGAGGGTGGTCCCCCCATGTTCAGACAGGATTTCACGTGTCCCGCCTTACTCGAGAACCTTATGTATCTTTACCTGTACGGGGTTATCACCCACTATGACCCGACTTTCCAGACGGTTCCAGTTTGAAACATAAAGCTACTGGCCTGGTCCGCGTTCGCTCGCCACTACTAACGGAGTCTCTGTTGATGTCCTTTCCTCCGGCTACTTAGATGTTTCAGTTCGCCGGGTTCGCCTCTTAACCCTATGTATTCAGGTTAAGATCACCTCACGGTGGGGTTTCCCCATTCGGAAATCTACGGATCAAAGCCTGCTCGCGGCTCCCCGTAGCTTATCGCAACGTGCTACGTCCTTCATCGCCTCTCAGTGCCAAGGCATCCACGAAATGCCCTTAGACGCTTAATCGCATCATACGTAGAGTTAAACTCAACACATGATATACTTTATCTATAAAAATAATTACTTACCCACGACACATTCTATTGAAATTAATTCTATAGTTTGTGTCAGATCAGAAAAACCTATTCACAATGACAAAGAACAATAAATCCGCCTTATAGACGGAATGTCGTTCAAGACAAGCCTGAACACATTAAGTTACCAATTCCTCGAATGTTTAACCAAAATATCCTATACATCTATAAATCACAAACTAATGTTCGATACAGACAAACATGGTGGAGTCGATCGGGCTCGAACCGACGACCTCTAGCTTGCAAAGCTAGCGCTCTCCCAGCTGAGCTACGACCCCGATCTATTCAATCCCAAGTATCGACTCTTATCAATTATAACAAGTTTTCAACTATACTGCTATGTATATTCACTTAAAATGGTGGGCCCGGTAAGATTTGAACTTACGACCCCACGCTTATCAAGCGTGTGCTCTAACCAGCTGAGCTACGAGCCCATACGGGATTGGCATCATTCGAGGAAGGGATGCAAAGACGGCGAGAAAATCCTTCGTTACATATTTTCTAAGTGATCAAAACAAATATAACATATCTGCTTTAATCTCCTTGAAAGGAGGTGATCCAGCCGCAGGTTCTCCTACGGCTACCTTGTTACGACTTCACCCCGGTCGTTGATCTTACCGTGGACGGCTACCTCCTTGCGGTTAGCACCCCGGCTTCGGGTAAAACCAGCTTCCATGGTGTGACGGGCGGTGTGTACAAGGCCCGAGAACGTATTCACCGTGGCATGCTGATCCACGATTACTAGCGATTCCTACTTCATGCACTCGAGTTGCAGAGTGCAATCCGAACTGAGACGGTTTTTAGAGATTAGCTTACCCTCGCGGGTTTGCAACCCATTGTCGCCGCCATTGTAACACGTGTGTAGCCCAACCTGTAAGGGCCATGAGGACTTGACATCATCCCCACCTTCCTCCGGCTTGTCACCGGCAGTTTCTTCAGAGTGCCCAGCCAAACTGATGGCAACTGAAGATGAGGGTTGCGCTCGTTGCGGGACTTAACCCAACATCTCACGACACGAGCTGACGACAGCCATGCAGCACCTGTGTAGACGCCAGCCAAACTGAAGATCTCCATCTCTGAAAATCAAACGTCCCATGTCAAAGGTTGGTAAGGTTCTGCGCGTAGCTTCGAATTAAACCACATGTTCCACCGCTTGTGCGGGCCCCCGTCAATTCCTTTGAGTTTTAACCTTGCGGTCGTACTCCCCAGGCGGAGTGCTTAACGCGTTAGCTACGTCACTGAAATGCAAGCATCCCAACAACTAGCACTCATCGTTTACAGCGTGGACTACCAGGGTATCTAATCCTGTTCGCTCCCCACGCTTTCGCACCTGAGCGTCAATATCGGACCAGGCAGTCGCCTTCGCCACTGGTATTCTTCCAAATATCTACAAATTTCACCTTTACACTTGGAATTCTACTGCCCTCTTCCGAATTCTAGCCCGCCAGTTTAAAAAGCAATTCCTAGGTTGAGCCTAGGGCTTTCACTCCTTATTTAACGAGCCGCCTGCGTGCGCTTTACGCCCAGTAATTCCGAACAACGCTAGCCCCCTTCGTATTACCGCGGCTGCTGGCACGAAGTTAGCCGGGGCTTCTTCTGGTGGTACCGTCATCATCGTCCCACCCGAAAGAGCTTTACAACCCTAAGGCCTTCATCACTCACGCGGCATTGCTGGATCAGGGTTTCCCCCATTGTCCAATATTCCCCACTGCTGCCTCCCGTAGGAGTCTGGGCCGTGTCTCAGTCCCAGTGTGGCTGATCATCCTCTCAGACCAGCTACCGATCGATGGCTTGGTAGGCCATTACCCCACCAACTACCTAATCGGACGCAGGCTCATCCAACAGCAATAAATCTTTCCCCCGAAGGGCGTATGCGGTATTAGCAATAGTTTCCCATAGTTATTCCCCACTGCTGGGTAGATTCCCACGTGTTACTCACCCGTGCGCCACTAAGGCCTAAGCCTTCGTTCGACTTGCATGTGTTAAGCATGCCGCCAGCGTTCGTTCTGAGCCAGGATCAAACTCTCAAGTTTAATTCGCATGTTTTTAAACATACAAAAATAACAGAGTCTCGTCCAAGCCTCACATTCTCACGTTAGAACGTACTCTAAATTAAAGATGCGGAGACTTAGTATTGAAAAGTTCGTACACGAACCTCTCGCCGTCTGCACATCCCTTCCATAATATTCACCTGTCAAACAACTACGGAAACTATTGTTTCCTCTTTCACCTTCTTACCATTTTATATTTCATTAATAGTAAGGAGCTTATTTTTATACCTTCTTATACAACACCTTGTCAACTAACTTGTTAATTTATTTTGATAATTTTCTTATTTAATAAGAGTCAATTACATTTACTACCACTACTTAACTATCAAGTTAGATATATAATTAATGATAATTAATACACATTAGTCTAATTCAAATAATAAATTGAATTAGACTAATAATTTTGCATAAATATAAAAATTTTCAAAATTAATATCTAATAATAAGAGCGATCTTTATAAATGATAAACAAATTATTATTTTAATGATTATTAAACATCGTCATAGTGAAATATAATTTTCGTTTTTTTATAATCGAAATATATCTATTCAAACCAGAACTGTTTTTTACAAAGGAATCTACTAATGTCCATTATTTCTGTTATTATTATTGCAATTCTGCAGGGCGTAACAGAACTGTTTCCAGTTAGTAGTCTGGGACATGCTGTTATTCTTCCAGAAATTCTCGATCTCAAAATTAATCAACAAGCTTCAGAATTTTTACCATTCCTTGTAGTGTTGCACTTAGGAACAGCTGTTTCTTTATTACTTTATTTTTGGAGAGATTGGTTAGGAATCTTATTTGGATTATTTTGTAAAAAACCAGAATTACGTTCCAAAAGTATTAGAATACTCATTCTAATGATCATAGCAACATTTCCAGCAGCAATTTTAGGATATTTATTTGAACACAAATTAAAAGATTTATTTGGCATTCCAATAATTGCTGCTGCATTCTTATTTCTCAACGGATTCCTGTTATTTTTCAGTGAACGCCTACGGTATCGATGTAATCATAAGAAAAATCTAAGTAATTTAAGTTGGAAGGGTGCGCTAATGATCGGTTTTTGGCAATGTACTGCCTTTTTTCCAGGAATCTCACGTTCTGGCGCCACGATGATTGGAGGTCTTTTATCCGGCTTATCTTATCGTGCCTCTGCACATTTCTCTTTTCTTATTGCTACGCCAATAATTTTAGGAGCTGCAATTCTCGAGATTCCTAAATTGCTTCAAAAATCAGCAATATCAGAAATGTTATTCATCTCAGTAATTGGTGGTATTATTGCCAGTATTACATCATTCATTAGCATTTATTTTCTAATGCATTACTTTCACAAACATAATTTTGAAGCATTTACACCATTCGCTTTTTATTGTTGGATAGCTGGTGGTGGTGCATTATTATTTTTAATATAACTTTCGATATGAGTTAATTTTATACTTCATCTATATATGTATAAATTCACTCATTACTTACTCATAATCTTACATTAGCAGATACAAAATTTGCAATATAAGTGGTTTAATATTCAACGCTTCAGAATATAGTGTTCAATCAACAACTGTTTACTATCAAACATCGTTTTTATATCAAATAACAACTGCCTGTGTTATTTAAAATCAATTATGTTAATATAGTAGCGGGATATACTTTTAGTAATTTATTTAACTACATAATTAGATTTGCTAAAGCAATACACAAGTTTCGTCAACAGGACATACAGAAACGCATTGCGGTGAATCAAAATATCCCTCACACTCAGTGCATTTATCAGGATCAATTGCAAATACGTTTTCATTTTCCGAAATTGCTTCGTTTGGACATTCAAATTCACAAGCGCCGCAACCAGTACATTGCGAAGCAATAATCTTATAAGCCATATCTATTTTAACTCCTTCGTTTAAAACAATGTTAGATGTATATATTCTTCTAAATATAAGTCAATGTTAATAGTAATATGTATTGATACTATAAATTATATTATAAATAGTTTATTTTTTATGAAAATAGTTTTTATCTAAATTCTTAAATAAATGGTTGTCTAGCTCGTAGAGCAACGCCAATGGTACCATCATCAAGATAATCAAGCTCACCACCGATTGGAACACCTTGAGCTAAACAAGATATCGAAACATGGCATTCAGACAAGCGATCAACCAAATAATGAGCAGTTGTCTGCCCATCAACTGTCGCAGCCATTGCCAAAATAACTTCATTAACAATAATTGATTCTGCACGTACTACAAGACTGTCAATTGTTAAATCGTTAGGCCCAACACCGTCAAGTGCCGATAGTACACCTCCTAATACATGATAACATCCACGAAACAGTCTTGATCGCTCCATAGCCCACAAACTTGCAACATCTTCAACTACACAAACAATCGAAAAATTACGATTTATGTCAGTACAAATTGTACATGGATCAACGCTGTCATAATTACCACACACTGAGCAAGTTTTAACTTTACTTGCAACATCAATCATTGTGTCTATCAGCGGCTTTAAAAGTTGGTCACGTCGTTTCAATAATGTTAATACTGCTCTGCGAGCTGAGCGAGGACCTAAGCCAGGTAAACGAGCAATAAGTCTAATCAAATGTTCTATTTCAGTACCAGACATAGAACAAAATCTCCGATCAATATAACACCAAATTTTTAAACTAACTGCCGATAGTTAATACAAGTAAATAATTTATTCACTTGTTAAAATGATCACTTATTTTATTATGATTCTACTTCTTCAAATTCAGATTCAATTAACTCTAATGTATCTGAAGAAGATGTTAAATTACGAATTATCTCGACATTAGCATCAGGAAAAACCTTCAATGCAGCTTGAACTAATGGATCATTAATAGCATTAATTGATTTATTCTCAATTTCATGTTCATAATTTTTCTCATTTAAAGTAATTAAATCAGAATCTTTAAATAAATTAATCTTCCACTGTATTCCAGTCCATTCAAGTAATAGATTTGACATTCTAGAAACTAAATTAGTTGGGACATTATCGTCAACTCGAAATTCGATCATACCTATCTCGTAATGAATCAAATGTACATACAAATTCAAAACATCAAAAATCTCTGGAACGTTACTAAATAGTGCAACCATTTCTTTAAAATTTGCTGGTACAATCATAGGTTTGTCTTTTGATTGTGTTTTTAAAAGCACTTCATTGGTATCAGATATTCTATTAGTTTTTTCTGTAATAATTTTCTCATTTTTATCATTATTAGATATTGAAAATGATGACGGATGTTGCTGTTTCAATATTTCCAAAACTTTAACTGGACTAGGTAAATCTGCTACATAAACAAGACGAACCAACACCATTTCAACAGCATGCAATGGAAATGGGGATATTCTAGTTTCACTGATTCCTTTTAACAACATTTGCCAAGTTCTAGTCAATGTTGCTAATGACAGTGTTTTGGCCATAAGACTACCCTTAATTCGTTCAGTTTCAGACACTTCTATTGATTCAGTCATTTCTGGAATCAATTTGAGACGAGTCAACCAATGAGTAAGTTTTAACATATCATATAAAACTACCACAGGATCGGCACCTGACGCATATTGTTCAGAAATTTGATCAAGTGCTATAGACAACTCTCCTTTCATTACCGCGTCAAACAAATCAAAGATTCGATTACGATCAGATAAACCAAGCATATTGCGAACTTGCTCTTCATTAATATGATCAATACCATGAGCAATTGCTTTATCAAGTAATGACAGTCCGTCACGAACTGATCCATCAGATGCCCTACAGATCAACATAAGAGCCACTGGTTCAATAGTTACACCTTCTTTCTTGATAATATAAGAAAAATGCTCATATAACACATTCGTATCTATACGGCGAAGATCAAACCTCTGACATCTTGATAATACAGTTAGTGGAATCTTTCGAATTTCAGTTGTAGCTAGAATGAACTTCACATGTTTAGGCGGTTCTTCAAGCGTTTTTAACAGTGCATTAAAAGCTGCTGTTGATAACATATGAACTTCGTCAATAATGTAAATTTTAAATCTTGATGAAATTGGTTTATAATTTACACCTTCGAGCAGTTCTCGAATATCATTAACGCTTGTACATGAAGCTGCATCCATTTCGACAATATCAATATGACGATCTTCGGCAATAGCTTTGCAATTTTCACAAATACCACATGGTTCTGTTGTTGGTTTATCATCATTCCCGCTTGACCCAATACAATTTAGAGCTCTAGCAATGATACGAGCTACAGTTGTCTTTCCAACACCCCTAACTCCAGTTAGTACAAAAGCATGTGCTAGACGTCCGCTAACGATTGCATTGCTAAGCGTACGAACCAAAACATCTTGCCCAATTAAACTAGAAAAATCGATTGGACGATATTTGCGCGCAAGCACTCGATAAGATAATGTGACAGTCATATTTTAATAAAGCTGATTATATCGATGAATGATTTTAACATTATTAATGAGAGGCTGGTTGATAGCAACCCAAACTTAAAATCGTTACGGCTGCTTTCTTCCAAATCTGACCGAATTGGCGATTAGCCTGTCTGCTACACCAACCTCTCAAATTAAATTATGTACAAATCTACAAAAAAAACAAGACTGATCAAATAATATGTTAGTTTAGTTAGATCTTAAATCGATAAGGATGTGCCGGATAAACACCTAAAATTCTAACCTCACGCGAAAAAAAATTCAATTCTTCAAGTGCTAAACAAACCTTTGTATCTTTAGGGTGACCTTCAATATCAACATAAAATTGAGTCGCAGAAAAATCACCATTAATTTGATAACTTTCCAATTTAGTCATATTTATACCGTTTGTTGCAAATCCTCCCAAAGCCTTATATAGAGCCGCTGAAATATTTCTAACAAGAAAAATAAAAGTAGTAATACACGGGGCATTACATGGATCTGGTTGTATAGCATCACGTGACATGATTAAAAATCGTGTAGTATTATGTTTAGCATCTTCGATATTAATAGCTAGTGAATCGAGGCCATAAATTTGACCAGCAAGCTTAGAGGCAATTGCTGCAATCTTTTTATCATTCTTAAGAGCAACTTCAGCAGCAGCTCCAGCAGTATCAGGTGTTACAATTGTCTTCAATCCGTAAGTTCGAATGAAATTTCGACATTGACCGAGAGCATGTGCATGGCTGTATACAAACTTTATATCCTCTAAACAAGCGCCACTGACTGTCAACAGATGGTGTTTGACTCTCTCAAAAAACTCACCAATAATATATAATTTAGATGCAGGCATTAGATAGTGAATATCAGCAACACGACCAGCTACTGAATTCTCGATCGGAAGCATCGCTAATTTAGCAATCCCATCATTAACAGCAGCAAAAACATCTTCAAAAGAAGTACATGGTAATGAGTGCATCTTCGGGAAAACAACACTACAAGCTAAGTGCGAATAAGCACCAAGTTCACCTTGAAAAGCAATTGTTTGATCTGGAGAAATACTCTTCAATTCTTTAGAATTCAATTAAACAGAATAATCAAAAAATATTAACTATTATTTAAACTACATACTAAAATAATTATAGATATGATCTAAAATAGTAAAAATTAATTCACTTTATCAAGGTTTAACTATTAAAAGTGCATAATACTAATATCACAAATACAATAATATGCCCAGAAGATTACATTACATTGGCATTTCAACTTGCTGATATTGCGCGAATAATTACTCTTAAATATTTTCGCAAACCAATATTAATATCAGATAAAATAGACTATAGCCCAGTTACCGTAGCTGATCGTGAAACTGAGATAGAAATGCGAAAATTAATTTTTCAAGTAGCGCCAAATCACGGAATCTATGGTGAAGAATATGGTGCTTTTAATATTGACGATGCAGAATGGATTTGGGTGCTCGATCCGATCGATGGAACTAAGGCTTTCATTACAGGCAAACCATTATTCTGTACGCTAATCGCTCTGTTGTATAAAGGTATTCCTGTACTTGGTATAATCGATCAACCAGTTCTTAATGAACGTTGGGTCGGTATCTCAGGAAGAATATCAACGTTAAACGATCAGCCCATTCAAGTAAGATCTTGTTCCGAATTAAGGCTAGCAGCTCTTTACGCCACATCACCTGAAATGTTTATAACAGATAATGATAATACTACCTTAGCTTGGGAATCTATATACACATCAGTTAAGTTATTATGCTACGGTTCTGATTGTTATGCCTATGGTTTACTTGCTTCTGGTTATATAGATCTAATAGTTGAAGCATCGCTAAAACCTTATGATTATCTGCCATTAGTAGCAATTATCCATGGTGCCGGTGGATTAATAACAGATTGGAGCGGACATCAACTAAACTTAAAATCAAACGGTAAGGTTGTAGCTTCCGGAGATAAACGAATACATACTACAACTTTAGCAAAATTAGCTTTTAATAAATAAAGTCATAATATGATCGGATTATTTGATTCTGGATTCGGTGGTTTAACAATTCTTCGTGCAGTAGTTAATGCTCTGCCGCATCGACATTTTCTTTATTTTGGTGATCATGCTACAGTACCTTACGGAAATCGTGAACGTGAAGATATCTATCAATTAACACTAAATGCTGTTGAACATATGTTTAACTATGGTTGTTGTTTAGTAATTCTTGCTTGCAACACATCTACAGCAACGTCCTTAAGACGTCTTCAACAAGAATGGCTACCATTAATTAACAATAATAACCATCAGCAACGACGAATCTTAGGTATATTGGTGCCTATTGTCGAAGCTATAACTGATGCCAAATTAACATTTAATAATTCAAAAATCTTAAAAACAAAACAATTAATCGCTGTTTTTGCTACCAAACAAACAGTGTTAAGCAATGCATATCCGTTAGAAATAAGCAAAAGAGCATCTGAAGTTACTGTAATTCAGCAGGCATGTCCGCAATTAGTTGATCTAATTGAGACGGGCGCAACCAAAAAAAAATTGTTTTCATTAGTTTGTCATTACGTAGATGTATTACTAGAAAATACGAAAAAGAAATTACCAGATATAGTAATATTAGGTTGCACTCATTACAATTTGATTGCTGATTTATTTGCAACAGCACTTCCAAACAATATTGAAATTTTATCACAACCCAATCTTGTTACTCATAGTCTAGTAGACTATCTGAGACGACATCCAGAATTTGATAAACTTACTACAACCACATCAATTCAATTTCTTACTACTGGAGATCCAAATCGTACATCTCTATTTGGTAGTATTTTTTTTGGTAGCTCTATTACCTTTGAGAAAATGAAACAGTAATAATCTCATAGTCAATGCATCATGATTATTATAATACTTAGAACGATATCCAATTTGTTCAAATCCCATATTAGTATAAAGAGCTATTGCTTGGTTATTATCTTTTTCCACTTCGAGAAACATAGTTTTTGCACCTGATTTACATGCTTTAATAATAGCTAGATCAAGAAAACCACGCGCTAAACCATTACGACGAAATTGTGGCAACACTAAAAGAGTCAACACTTCTGCTTCGTCAGCAACGCTACGACAAAGAATAAAACCCTGTGAATCCTTATTCCTATATGAATATTCATCATTATTACAATTATTCACACTTATAAAACCAAAAACACCTTGCATTGCTAAAATCTCACACATTGACTGCTCTTCCCATGATTGTTGAGCAAAACAAATTCGATGCATATCAGATAATAGTATATGAATAAATGATGATGTGTTGATTGGTAAAAAAATTATTTTTTCCGATGTAAAGTTACGTTCGGTAATTGAATATAGATCGGTTCTGGAGGAAAAATTGTACTGACATATTTATGACGATTAATTGCCATATTAGCTATAATTCGTGCACTTGGAAAAGTAGACATAGTTGCTATAAAAGTATTAGATGGTGCCGTTAATAACAATTGTTCAGTTGCATTTCCGGCCAGTAATAGCGGTGATCCCTCATAAAAATTCTCTGAAATCTTTGTTGATTCCATTTCAGAAGGCTGTCCTAGTGGTATTAAATCTGAAGTAAAAACTTGTACTAAAATTTTGTTAACCCTTTTACTATCAATGGCTACCAATAACGTTCTATTAAGTCTTTCTTTTTGAGGAACACCATTAGCAATCGCTTCGCAAGTACTAATACCAACAACAGGAATTTTAGTAGCAAGAGCTATTCCGCGTGCCGCGGCAAGACCAATACGAATACCAGTGAAAGTTCCAGGACCAACAGTTACACCAATTAGATCAATATCAGACCAAGTAAGTCCTGAGTCTTTAAGAATTACACCTATAACCATTGGTATCAATGTTTCCAATTGTAGTGTCTTATATGATCGTTCAACAAGGAGAACATCACTATCAGACGATTTATCATCTAAACATGACGATAAAATAGCAACAGAACAATTTTGTAAACTACAATCAAAAGCTAAAATAAGCACAAGAATTCATTTTATAAAATTATAAACTAGTTCGTATTAGTTCATTTTTCAATAAAATGAACTAAGTCTCGTTCTTATTGCAAAGAAATATGTAGAGATCTGCGATTATGATATAAATTACTCCCAAAAATAAGATTTGTTTTTATTAGCTCCAAAGCTATAGGACAAACCAATCATTGTGACTTGTGAGTCATAATGTTTATTAGCAGAAAGCTTTTCTTCTGTAAACTTAACGCTATCTGGAATTTTTAAGGCATTACGAACAGCCTTATTATTCATACTTAGAAATCCACTAAGTACTTTATCGGTAGTTCTTAAATAACGATAATCAAATAAAATTCTCATTTTAGGTGTAATTGATACAGATACACCTACAATTGCTTGATAAGCCATGCTATTCTTAGTTATTGAATGATTTCCTAGAATATTAGTATTCATTTTATCAGATATATGAACCATACCAATTCCAGCACCAAAAAAAGGTCTTACAGCAGATCCAGTTGGAATATCATAAAGAATATTAAACATTCCGGAAACCACATTAAGACCTCCAGAAGATTTATCAATTTCTTCTGATAGTTTGTGCTCTTCTGTTCGGTACGCGGCTTCAGATGATTCTAATTCTTCTGGTTTTGCTTCTGATTCTACTTGTTCCATCGTGGATCGTTTCTTAATTAATTCACTAACCGATGTACTATCTTTATCACCAGCTCCAGAAACTAATGCTTTAATTTCAAGATCGTTATAACCAGCAACTATACATGCCAATGTGTCATTTAAAACTTCTTGAGTTGATATTGTTGATTCATACAATCCATTATCAATAAAAAAATCTTGTATGGTACAAAACTGCTCCGTATTGCTCAAATCTGACTTTTTAAATTTTTCTGATAGACTTTCAAATATTTTTCTTACTGATTCTTTTTGTTCATTTGTAGCTTTTGGAGACGTTCCCATAATTATAATTGCCATATCAAATTCATCAGGTGAAAATCTCATCAGCTTCATAATATTACCTTTATTTGGTAATTCAGATATTCCAGGCACCTCACTAATTGTATGAGCTGAAACGATTTGTGATTGTATTAATTTTCGCAGCACCTCAGGATCTTTATATTCTGCTGATTTTACAGTTTCTGGATTTGCTAAAATATTCATTTGTTCAGGTGTATATCCAGCAATTACAGCTCCTAAAAGTGCTATTCTAGCACCTTGTAGATTTTTAGCAAAAGGTGCTCCTGGTGCTGTTGCTATATTATATGCCTTAAGAAAATTATCTGCGGCTGTTCGTTGTTTAGCTAAAGCTTCATAGCTAGGAGTTCCTACTGCAGGTAGTGTCGCAAATTTTGACAATGAAGAAGATAGTGCTACTGTTGGAACTTTTAATGCTTTTATATCTCCTGCATGAGCGCCATTTAATATTGATTTAACTACAGTGTCAGGTGCTTTAACAAAATCAGGTAGTGCTAATGGCGTTAACCCTCCTTCAATAGCCGCACGGATTTGTGCCTGCAATAATTCTTGTGGTACAGGCAATACTTTAGCCATTACTTCACCATTAAAAGCTCTATATTGTTTTTGTCTATAATCACTCATAACAGGTAAGGCAATATCTTTGACATCAGGTAAACTAAAATCAATTGTTTTAGCTCTATCATATGGACTATGCCTATAACCGAATTCAAGCTCAGTTCTCATAGAACCATAATCAGAAAAATCCAAATCGTAACCGATATTTGCGATAGTTACAAAACCACGTTTAGCAGCAATACTATAAGAACCACTAGCTTCAGTATCAGTATTTTCAAAAGTTGTGTTTGCAGTTGTTTTAAAAGTACTTTTTTTAATTGGAACCATTGCACCAACTTCAGCTCCAACATATAAACCATCAGCCCGAGCCACAGAAGCCATGCCAATTAACAACCCTATAGAAAGTAAATTCAAGTTTAACTTCATGTCTAGAGATCCTTAATTTAAGAATTAAGCTAAGATTTAGAACAATAAAAATTGCAATTTGGTTTTGTACCTATTAATTATCAATCAACAGCTATTACTTTCACAACTTCAGGCACATAATGACGCAACATATTTTCAATACCATATTTAAGAGTTGCACTAGAATTAGGGCAGCCAGAACAAGCGCCCTGCATGTGCAAATAAACTATGCCGTCTTTGAAACTACGAAATATAATATCACCACCATCATTGATTACAGATGGACGAACTCTAGAATCAATCAAATCTTTGATTTGAATGACAATTTCATCATCAGAGTCAATAACATTAGTATCATTAACATCATGTAGCAAGATGTTAGCTCCAGAAATATAATGATCTTTTACAACTGTAAGCACCTGTGATTTTAAAATATCCCAACTAATAACATCATTTTTTCCTATTATTATAAAGTTAGTTCCAAAAAATACACGAATAACACCTTTAATTGCAAACAATCGCATTGCCAAAGGAGAACATTCGGCAGATTTAATATTTGGAAAATCTAAAATGCCATGTTCCATAACGACACGCCCAGGAAGAAACTTCATGGCATTAGGGTTAGGGGTATGTTCAGTTTGAATAAACATATGATTTCCTTTAGATATGCAAAAAACCAACTATATTTTCAACTTCAGCTAAAATTGGCATTGAAAGTTCTCGCGCACGATCTGCGCCATTTTTTAAAAAAGAATCAATAGTGGCTGGATCCATCAAATATCGTTTCATTTCAGTGTTAATAGGTCCTAATATTGAAATCATCAATTCTATTAATTCTTTCTTAAATTCAAAAAATTGACGTCCTGCGAAGTGAAGAATCGCTTTTTCACGTGTACTATTTGAAAGTTCTATCCAAATGTTTAGTAGATTAATTGCTTCTGGACGATCAATTAATTCATTCTCATTATCTGGCATCGGCAAAGAATCTGTTTTTGCCTTGCGTAACTTCAGATTAATTGTATCAGCATCGTCAATCATATTAATTCGTGAATAATCTAATTCATCAGATTTACTCATCTTTTTAGTACCATCACGCAAACTCATAACTCTAGTTGCAGATCCCAATATTAATGGCTCTGGAAGTGGAAAAGTTATAACACCGTAATCATTGTTAAATTTATGTGCCGTGTCACGTGCAAGTTCTACATGTTGCTTCTGATCTTCGCCAACAGGAACACGAGTAGCTTTGTAAACTAAAATATCAGCACTCATTAAATTAGGATAGACATATAAACCAACACTACTGTTTTGCCGATTTTTACCAGCCTTTTCTTTAAACTGAGTCATTCGATTTAGCCAACCAATGCGAGTAACACAATTTAAGATCCAAGCCAATTGTGCGTGATTAGGATTTTGACTTTGAGTAAACAATATATGTTTCTTCGTATCTATTCCGGCAGCTAATAAAGCCGCTGCTACTTCGCGAGTTTGAGCCCTGAGTGCTATCGGATCCTGCCACACTGTTATAGCATGCATATCAACGACACAGAAAATACATTCATGATCATTTTGCAAGCTAACCCAGTTGCGTAAGGCACCTAGATAATTGCCAAGATGCAAATTTCCTGTAGGTTGAATTCCTGAAAAGATACGATGATTTTCATGCATCGAATTTATTATTCCTCATTAATTTTTTAAATTGAAAATACTAAATTACAATAATGATGATCAATTCTTTTTTCTCATAATGACCTTTAACTCATCAAATTTGATAGCTCCAGTTACTATCGTAATTAGAACAAAAGAACAAATTCCAATAATCACCAAAAAACAAAGTGCCAAAATTCTAAAATCCGAAGTGTATAATAATGATTTTAGTAACAAATTAACTCCAATAAGTATACATGCTAGAAATAAACAAGACAATAAGGTACGCCAAACTCTACTTACTAATCGTTTATCAACTATAAAATAATCACGTCGTTTTAATATCCAAATTAATATAATAACGTTTAGCCAAGAAACAATGGCTGTAGACAAAGCCATACCAACATAAGCAAACGGAACCATTAACACAAGATTAAGTCCGATATTAATTACCATAGTAACTATAGTAATTTTCATTGGTGTCTTTGTGTCTTGTCTTGCAAAAAAACCTAGAGTTAGCACTTTAATTAAAACATAAGCTGGCAAACCTATAGCAAATGCCATCAGAGTTGAAGTCACTGCCATGGTATCAATCTCAGTAAACGAGCCACGTTCAAAAAGGACAGCAACGATCGAATGCGGTATAATTAGAAATGCCACTGTAGCAGGTAGCGTCAATAACATTCCAATTTCCATTGCTCGATTTTGCGATTCAATTGCTCCTGCAGTATTACCAATAGACACCTGTCGAGATAACAACGGTAGCAATGCTGTACTAATAGCAATTCCTACAATACCTAGTGGCAATTGATTGATTCGATCGGCATAATTTAAATAACTTACTGCTCCATTAGATATATTAGAAGCAATTATAGTATTTATAAAAAGGTTTACTTGATAAACTCCTGCTCCAACTGCACCAGGTACTATACGGCTTAATACTACCTTAACTTCTGGTAATATACGTGGTTTAACTAGACGCAAACGCATATTAATTCGATGAACAGAGGTAATTAGCCAAAGAAATTGCACTACACCAGAGACAAATATACCCCAAGCTATAGCATGACCAGCAGTTTCAACATAAGGAACTAAAGCAATCATAACAGCCATTGAAGTTATATTGAATAATACTGGGGTTCCTGCTGCTACTGCAAAGTGACCCATCGCATTTAACACACCACTTTGTAAAGAAACAACTGAGATAAATAGCAAATATGGAAATGTAATACGTGAAAATTCTATAGTAAGAGCCAATTTTCCTGGAGTATCTTCAAAACCATAAGCTTGGATATAAATAAACCAAGGCATCCCAATTTCGATCACAACAATGAAGCTAATTAAAACTACTATTAAAACTGCAAGACATTGTTCAGCAAATTGACGAGCGGTATCTATTCCTGCAAAACTTTTCAGTTTGCTGGTAAACATGGGAATAAAAGCGGAATTGAAAGCACCTTCTGCAAATAAAGCACGAAACATATTAGGAAAACGAAGAGCAACAAAAAAAGCATCGGCTATAATGCCAGCGCCAAGATAATTTGCAACTAACATTTCACGCATAAGACCGGTAATACGACTTAATATCGTCCAACAACCAATAGTAATAATATTTTTTACAAAAGCCATTTCATTATTTATGAATCAAAATTTGAAGTAAATCTGCTGATTCAGAGGTATTGTCATCGCGTTCACTTATGGTAACAATAAGTTAAATAATAAATTTCTATAATGTCGCGTTTAATTTTCAAGCAAAGATAATCCTTTATATAGAAAAACATTGCTATACGTTCGCCATAAGTAGAGACATTTTTAGAAACAATTTCTAAATTAAGCTGCACAATTAGTCATAAATAGCATAGACAGTCTTATGTGATGCAGCAACTTCTCAATTAATATGGAATCATATACTAGCATTGTTATAGATAATAATAGATGTAAAATTTTAAAATAGCGTGATGTTTATTATAAAGTTCTATAGTTTTACTAATTCATTACTTTTAATATCTACCGATCCAACCAAACTCATCTTATGATTATCGATTCATGTTAATTCTTAATCCAAATATTCGTATTCATTTGCAAAATCATAATTTGAACGAATTAATTATCTGATCTATTAAAAACAAATTTCAAGAGTTGTAGTACTGCATAATACAAAATATCGAAATGACGATGAGCTACGTCAAAGTCAACTTGAAAAATTGTTTAAAAATTTTCAGTAATAAAGATATTGAAGTTGTATTTTAGACAGACTCAAAGAAATTAGTAATGATAGGCGATCTGCAATTTTTTCTGTTTATTGTAATCATACTGATTTTTTATTTTTAAATACATCAAAATGTTCAAGCGCCAATTTGTTACATTCTCATATTTTTTATAGACTAATTCATTAAGAATAATTAATTATCCATAAAATTAATTTTTTTCAATTGAGACCAACGTATAATCCAAAACATTAAAAAAAGAGCTGGCAATGTAATAATAGTAGTTAACAAGAAAAAACTTGACCAACCTAAGTTATCAGCTAAAAAACCACCACTTGAAGCAAACAGAGTTCTGCCAATCACTGCCAGAGATGACAATAATGCATATTGAGTAGCTGTATAGGAAACATTACATAACATTGAAATGTAAGCCACAAGAGCTGTTCCAGCCATACCGCCAGTTAGATTTTCAACTGCAACACAAAGAGCAAGATATTCGATATGATGCCCAGCATTTGCTTGTAAAATATAAAATAAATTACCAATTGATTGCAAAATACCACAGAATAATAGAGCTTTTTGACAACCCAAACGAGTGACTATTGCACCACCAACTAAACATCCAATAATAGTAGCAAAAAAACCAAACAATTTGCTAATTTGAGCAATTTCAGTTAATGAAAAACCAAGTGATATATAAAGCGGAGTTGCCATAACGCCAGCCATTGCCTCTCCCAATTTATATGTTGCAATAAAGATCAAAAGAATAGCCCATCTTGGTCTTCGCATAAAATCAATAAACGGGTTTATTATAGTGTTTCTTAGTTCCGCACTAAATCCATTAAATTTAGAAACATAGGTAATATTAGTTGCTGGTTCTGGTAAAACCAATACAACAATAATACCTACGCTCAGAAGAACAGCCATTAAACTATAAGCAACATTCCAACCGAAAGCTTCAGCTAAAAATAATGCACCTGCCCCAGACACCAACATAGATAAACGATAACCTACTTGTACCATACCAGCTCCTGGTCCTTGATGAATTTCATCAAGCAATTCTATACGATAAGCATCAATAACAATATCTTGACTGGCAGATAAAAAAGCAACTAGCACAGAAAAACAAGCCATAATGCCGATCTGATGTCTAGGATCTAGTGTACTCAACTCTAGAATTGACAACATTAAAGCTAGTTGAATTGTTATAGCCCATCCACGACGACGACCCAACGGCAATGGTGGTGGTAATCGATCTATCAAAGGTGACCACAAGAATTTAAACGCATAAGGTAAGCCTACCAGTGCGAATAACCCTATTGATGAACGACTAATTTCCTCCTTAGCCAACCAAGCCGATAGTGTAGAATATGTAAGCAACAGCGGTAGACCGCTTGAAAAGCCAAGAAACAAAACTGCTATAATCCGACTATCCAAATAATCCTTTAATACTTGGTTCCAATGATTCATTCGCCTATTTTCAATAAAAGTTAAATTCTCCAATCGCCATAAATTCAAATTTAAAAAATTTATGGTGATCTGTTTTAGTTACACTATGCTTTATAGTAAGTGATCTGTTTAATTTTTGAACAAATTCCATACTTCAGGAGAACGTAATAGACGAGATCTCAAAAGTTCACGCTCGTGAATAAATTCTTGAGGCAAGCGATCAAAAAATTTTTCAAAATGCTCTTCGTGAGCCCTTGCTTCAACATTTCCAGCTAAGCGTTCAATCATCATTAATTCATAAAATTTCATCTTTGAAAAATTAAGACTTTTCCATTCAATATCTTCATACCGTGGCATAAAACCAAACGGACTTTCAACGGCAAAACCTTGGCCATGAACACGATCTATAATCCACTTTAGAACACGTATGTTTTCACCAAAACCCGGCCATATAAACTTACCGTTTTCATCTTTGTTAAACCAATTAACTCTAAAAATTGGTGGTGGATTAGCTAATTGACGACCTATATTTAGCCAATGACTAAAATAATCAGCCATATTATAACCACAAAACGGTAACATTGCCATTGGATCACGTCTCATTGCTGCCTGCCCTACAGCAGCAGCTGTCGCTTCTGATCCCATTGTTGCTCCTAAATAAACACCATGCGCCCAATTGAATGATTGAAATACCAAAGGCATATTTTTTGAAACTCTACCTCCAAATAAAAATGCCGAAATTGGAACACCATTAGGATTCTCCCAATCTGGATCAATACATGGACATTGTGAAGCTGGCGCAGTAAAGCGAGAATTAGGGTGAGCTGCCTTTTCAGTTGAATTAGGAGTCCAATCACGTCCTTTCCAATCTATTAAGTGTTCTGGTTTTTCATCTGTTAAACCTTCCCACCAAACATCACCATCATCTGTCAAACCAACATTTGTAAAAATCGTATTGGCTCTGCATGAAGCAATAGCATTGAAATTAGTCTTTATTCCTGTACCAGGAGCTACTCCAAAAAAGCCAGCCTCAGGATTAACAGCATAAAGTTTTCCATCAGCGCTAGGCTTAATCCAAGCAATATCATCTCCAACTGTCCAGATCTTCCAACCATCAAATCCTGCAGGAGGTTGCATCATAGCAAAATTAGTCTTGCCACACGCTGAAGGAAAGGCTGCTGCAACATAAGTTTTTCTACCATTTGGATCTTCGATACCAACAATTAACATATGTTCTGCAAGCCAACCATTATTTCTGGCCATTACTGAAGCAATACGAAGAGCGAAGCATTTCTTTCCGAGCAAGGCATTTCCACCATATCCAGAACCAAACGACCAAATAGCACCATCTTCTGGAAAATGAGCAATATAGATATTTTGTGAATTGCATGGCCAAATAACGTCTTTTTCGCCAAAAGATAGTGGTTTACCAACAGAATGAACACATTTAACAAAGTCACCAGTTTCCCCCAAAACATCGAGCACAGCAGAGCCCATTCGTGTCATGATTTTCATACTAACAGCGACATATGGACTATCAGTAATTTCGATACCTATATGAGAAATATGACTACCTAATGGTCCCATGCTAAATGGAACCACGTACATAGTACGTCCCATCATGCAACCATCAAACAACTTTGTCAGTGTCGCTTTCATTTTACAAGGATCATACCAATTATTAGTTGGTCCAGCATCAGCTTTATTTTTCGAACAAATGAAAGTTCGATCCTCAACACGAGCTACATCAGATGGATCAGATCGACAAAGATAGCTGTTTGGTCGTTTTGCATCATTCAGGCGAATCAATGTTCCTTTATCTACCATCAATTTACATAAATTATCGTATTCATTCTTAGAACCATCACACCAATAAACATCGTCTGGTTTACATATCTTAGTAATTTCTTCGACCCAAGCTAACAATTTATGATTTGATATAATCACTTCTGATAATTTGCTCATCACTTTTCTCTCTAATAGTAATTGTATAGTTGTTTTATACAAACTCTCAGTTAAATTACAGGTTTATCATTAATTATTTGTATTTTATTAAAAATTTTGCTTCTGATACAAAAGTTCAAATTAATATCTAATATTACTGTATAATTACAATGATAATAAATCTAATTTTATAAAAATTTTAATTTCATTATTATTAAAAATAATCAAGATCGATTACTGTTCGACAGTGTGATTGTTTTTTTGATGTAACTATGAATATGAAAATTGATCATAATAACAATTTATTAAGTAATAACTAGATAACTGGTACGCAAATCCTAAGATTTTTTAGAATTATTGCTTTCAAAATCATATCACAACATCGCAAATTAAATAAATCAATCAAAAAATATCTATAACCACTTTTATTATAAATCACTTGTTAATCAGCAATCCATTAAATGCAAACCTTAACAGATTGTATCTTATTAATTATTCTTGGATTACTTGGTGGAATTGCCCAATATCTATATACTACAGCTTTCAGCTGCGCTGAAACTGTTATAGTTATTCCTTTTAATTATA
>JAITNJ010000034.1 GCA_031290545.1 Rhodospirillaceae bacterium
ACTTTAAAATGTTTATATGTTTTATCGGTATCTATACATTCTGAAGCTTGATAAGTCTTTCCTTTATATTTATAGAAATAAGAAGATCTTACAAAAGAAAGACCAGCATCAAAATCATGACGGAATGTACAAGATTTTGAATCTGTTCGTAGTTTTATAGGTTTTTCTATTGTAGATGCAGCACATCCTCTTGCTTCAATAACAACATCATCTCTATTCTTATAAGAGAGAAGGGATTGTGGAATTGCTAACTTTTTCTCTAGATCAACTCTTGGTTGACATCTGTTTGTTTCTTCTATGATTTTATATGGAACATCATCTCTAATGCACTCACCTATGTTTTGAGTTTCACCTTTATCATCTATATAATATGCTATATATGAAGGCCATGCTTCTTTTGCATCTAAATCTAGAACATCAGAACAAATATGATAGTTTTTAACTATATCGTATGGTTTCTTATCTTTTGCATCCTCGCAACCTCTTGCTTCAAGAGTCTCACCTCTGCGATTATTATAGACTAGTTTTACTTGTGGAATTGCTAAGAGATTAGGAAGATCAATTCTAGGTTTACATCCTTTTTCTTCTTCTGTAATTTTATATGGAACTTCTTCATCTTTAGTGCATTGGCTAATAACCTTTACATCTCCTTTATCAACATGAATCTTTTTATATTGTGACCAAGCTATTAGTTTATCTAAATCAATGATATCAGGACAAGTATCGTATTCTTTTAGTAAGGCATATGAGTTATCTGAATCAGCACATCCCCTTACTTCAATAGCCTTGCCACTACGATTATGATAAATTAACCTTGCTTGAGGTATAGCTTGACCAGCAATAGCATCAATCTTAGGTTCACAAGATTTAGTATCTTGTATTATTGGGTAAGATGATTCGTCTTTAGTGCATTCACCTATAGTTTTAGTTACACCATCTTGAGTATGCGTTAGGGTATATTGAGGTATAGCTATGCGTAATTCTTGTTCAATGATATCAGGACATGTATCGTAGTTCCTAGATGTAGAATAAGATCCATCTGAATCAGCACATCCCCTTACTTCAATGACTTCACCTGCTCGATTGTGATAAATTAATCTTGCTTGAGGCGTTGTTTTTCCTGAGCTACCATCAATCTTAGGTTCACAAGATTTAGTATCTTGTATTATTTGATAAGGAATATCATCTTTAGTGCATTGCAATACAGTTTGTATTGAACCATCAAGATCATATGTAAGAGTATATTGCGGCGTTGCACTATGTGTTTCTAAATCAATGATATCAGGACAAGTATCGTAGTTTTTAATTAAAGAATATGTTTTAGATGAATCAGCACAAACACCAACATATGGTTTTGCCTCATCAGATATTTTCATTGAAGAACTAAATTCTATTTTAGATTGTTGTATAGCAATACCTTTTTCTATATCAACACGAATACTACAACCATCTGTAGTTTCTTTAATAGAAGCACTATTTGCTACTACTTGTGGTGCTTGTTTTGATTTATCATCAACAACAGGCGTTGTTGCCTTAGCATCTGCTTTAGGTTTTGCATCACTCTTTGATGATTTACTTGAAAAGTCGTGAGCACTCTTACCAACTGAAGAGGAACTACCACCACTGCTATCATCATGTGATTCTGACGATGATGTCTTGCCACCAGATGCCATTGTTGTTGATCTTAAGTGTTCTAATGCTCTTATTAAAGCAGTACGTGAACCACCAACTTCAAGCATTGATTCTGGTACTACTGTAGTTTGAGAAGAGGCATCAAACTGAGCATTTAAACCCTCATCAGATATTTTAGCATACTGACCATTCTTAGATACTGATGTAATAACCACTTGACCAGCCGCTATTTCACCATCTACAGAAACCTTACGAATATAACCAGAAGCTTCAACACCAAAAAACAAAGAAGGATCAATCCCTTCGGCTGGAAGTAATTCAAATACTGCAGGAACTAAATCCTTTTCAGGTAACATAATTGAAGATTTAGTATGAGTTGATACAACCACCCGATCTCTTTGAATACCAACACCAGCTATAGTTGGTATCTCTTTACCTGCCCAAGCACTGGATACTACTAATAAACTCACAACACTAGCTGTTGTTACAATCTCTATTAATTTAGACATATTTCTATTGCTCCACTGATCTCAGATACCAATCTGTATCTGGTCGAATTACAATACGTGTTCCTTGTGCTATTTTTAATATTGGTATAAGAGATGCATATCTCTCAAGAGCATCTGCAGTAATTTCACCAAATCTTTGTGACAATTCTTCTCCAGCAGTAGCACCAGCATTTCTTGCAAAATTTCTTCTATTATTTGATTTATTTCTAGATAACTTTTCATCATCATCAACACTACTTGATGTTGTTGCACCAATACGAACTGCAGCAGATAATCCACTCATAAATAAGGCACTTCCATAACGTTCAAAAAACCTATTATCAACATCACCAGACACACCAAGTGATCCTTGTTGATCTACTACATCAGCTTTTAATCCAAATATTTCTACACGACTCTGAGCAAGTAATATGCGGTGACATCTAAGACGTGTTCTTGTATTTCCTACTTTACCTAAAGCCTTAACGTTACAGACCAGTCTAGAACCTTTAGGTATTAAAATATTACGATCGTGATAACCAAAGACATCATCTGATGTTTGAATAATTACAGGTCCACCTTCACTACCATCTAATTGAGTATTAATACCTGTTTCTAAAACACCGCCTATGTAACGATCAGTTGTTAGAATACGAGTATTAGAAATACGATCTGATGAAACTAGACCTTTCTCTTGATAAGAAAAGTGTTTTAGTTCTTCTAGATCTGGTAGTGGTGGTTCTGACATTTTGATTGTAAAATCATTATCAGACTTAAGTAATTCTTGTCTTCGCCATTCAATACCACTAGCAGTATCATCAGCAGCATGATTTGGTGCAGCAATTACCCTTTTTTGTACATTCTTTTTAGTGATTTTCTCAACATGAAGTGGTGTTGGAGCTGGATTATCTATTTGATGTATCATTATTGGTTGCATTAATGGTACATCAGGAAGTGCTTCTTGTTTTGCCGGCGGTGTTGGTTTAGTCAATGTCCAAGCACCAGCTTCATTAATTTCAGAAACTTCGTTATTTGATGGAGGTAAACAATGACCGCCCAAAGTTATTCCTGCCATTAACATAATTTCACAAAAAGTCGACATCTATGGTGTATCTCCTATATATTGGATACACAAGAAATCAGAACCGTTCTTTAGGGAAATTAATGGAGCTACTCGTTCTATGATTAAAGTGGTGTCTTGTACTCTTGTATTAACTAACTCATCAATACCATTATTTACTACATATGCAGTAGGAAGCTCTAAACCAGCCCATTTCTCATTGTATTGCAGATAAGTAAAGTATTGATCACGAAAGATTACTACAGGCCTAAGTGACTTATCGCCCCATAGTTTATATGAATGCCAACCATGAAGTTTACTTAGATCAAATGGTACTGATTTTATATAATCAGAATCATGTTGATTTGTATTAATCCCACCAAGAGATAGTTTAGGTACATCTGGTTCAATACCCTTTAGACGTACTAAAATATCAGGCACAAATATGCTATTAGTGCTCTCAGCACGTACATAAAAAGGATAAACATGATTAGCTTTAGTATAGACAGTAAAGTTAGTATCTATACCATAAGCCATAGGTCTAATTGATATTATGTTTGGTGAAACAATTGCTATTTTAAAGCTTACTGGATCACCTACATCAATAGATGTGGCAACTGCACCATCAGGCAATACCACTGTTGTGGTCATTTGCTCACGAACACGAATTTTATAAATACAATCATTACAAATAGAAAGTAATAAAACACCTTGGTTTTCTTGTAGATCATTCCAAGCTTCTTGTATTTGACCTCCAAGTCGTGGTCTTACTAGCGGTGGATATATACCCTGATCTTGCCTTTGCTTTTGTTCAATTTGATCTTTACTAGCTGCTGGTGGTGTAGGGGAGACCCAATCATCATCACTTGTTTGTGCAAACACATCAAATGATAAAAATAAAAAAATTATGATCCATTTATTCATGAATTGCCTCTTACTTTAAGAGACACACTTAATACTCTAAATCCTGCTGGATTTTCAAATTTCTCAGAAGGTCGCACGGTCTGAGGCCTAGCTGTCACAGCAACATAAGCACGAAGCTTTTTTGAATCTATTAACTTATTTTCACTGTAATCTTGTTGAACTAGATCAACAGCATATCTAGAAATATTATCACGCACTGATATACGATCTGCAGATTCAACAATTACAGTTCTAGATAAACCATTATCTATAGCATCTTTAATTTCTTTTTCTCTCTCAGATACAAACTGTTTCCAATACACTTCATCAGAATATAAATTAGCTTCCATCATTCGATCATCTTGAGATACAGAATCAATCTCTAAAAGCATCTTTACATAACGTCTAACAAAGCTTTCAATTAGTAGATCATAACCTGGTGTTGTGCGAGTAATTGGAAGTATTTTTACTAATGAAGAGGGATCTACCTGTAAGGTTTTTTCAGTTATTGGATCAACACGCACAAGACCAATCTCTAAACGTTGTAGTGGTATCAAAGAAGATATAGCAGTTGCTTCTAAAATCACTACCGCACTTAGTGATATTACTAAGCCAACACTTAATCTGAATTGCCATGCAAGACGTCTATGAGCGATAGTAAATGCATAGGGATCAACTAGATATTTCATATTATCTAGTGTTTTCGCTTTCTTTCTTTTAAAGAATCGTTTTAACATCATACTAACGGAGGTTGATAATATACTGGTAAGCAAGTACATGGTGATGGCAACATCAGATCAGAATTAGTACCTTTATGTTGAATTTCCTTATCTGTAGTGCATGAAGAACAAAATATTGTTAATATTAGTAATAAATTTTTAATCATTTTTTTTATCATCATTAGCTCCATTAAATTTTTTTATTACTGATTCTACGCCTTTATTCCATGATGGTAATGGTCCACCATTCATATATGTAGCGCCAGCACCAAGAGCAGCAGCGCCAATCTTGCCAAGACCACTTTTAGCAAATAGTGATTTAACAGAATTAGAGCCAACACCAACTGCTGCCATAGTTGAAAGACCTGCACCTCTTGCCATAGTCGATGCGGATTCATTAGATAGGGCTGTTTGGGCTATTGAATTAGCTATTGAAGTTCCTTCTTTCATCAAAGCACAACCTGCCCATCCTAAAAATAACATCATTAGAAATTGAGGATTTGATATAGAAGCAAATTCTTTAATTACCGCATCATCAGTTCCAATAGACGTCATTTTTTTTACAACTTCGTTTGATGTTACTGCCATTATGATCATTGCAAGTGTTGCTGTAGCAGTAAATAAAACAAGAATTGTAGCTAGAATAGTTTGAAGCCCACGCATTGCCATAGGGCGGCCAAAATTAAAAGCAAAGGCAAGAAAGAGAAATGGCGCTAAAATTCCAACAATCATTGCACGAAAGATTGCTACAATGACTTGTGAACTATAGTTAGCAATTAATATAAAATATGGAATACAAAGAAGAACACCATTAATTATTGTTCCTGGACTTGTCATACCACCAGCCAACATTATAGCTTGCGATACTTCAAATACTCTTCCTACTGCTTTCTCACCTGAAAAAGCAAGTGCAGCAAGACCTTTATAATCTCCTACATTTTCAGTACCAGAACAGATCTTAAAAATCTCTGCAGCTGATGAACCCATGATTTTAATTACAATATCAAAGACTTCAGAGATTAAGGCTTTATCTTGAGCACCTAAAATTAGACCAGTAATAGAAATAAAGATAAATTCTTTAGCAATATCTCTAAAAGATGTCTGCTCTAATACTAGCTTAACACCACTAGTTACAATCCAAAGACCAGCAATAGCTATAAAAAGAATAGAAGAAGCATCATGTAATGCAACAGCCAGATCATTTGTAAAGCTCTTAGCATAATCAGAATAAGAAGTAATTGCTTGACAAGAAAAACAATCACTACCAACCTCTACTAATTTTTTACCTACTGGTGTATATACTACTGGAAATTCACCAGTCTGAATATCAGGTTTAACTTCAGGCACAATTAAAGTCCTTCCTCTTGTGATGAACCACTATCAATACCTGATTTGTGGATATTATCAGAAGCCATCACCTTTAGAAGTTGTGCAAGTAATTGATTTTGAGTTGCCAAGATTCTTAATTGAACAATACCTACTTGACCTATTACTTGTACGCGATCCTGCATTGTTTCTGCTTTATCTAAACCATCTTGTAATTGATCTGTTGTAGTTTGAATTTCTGATGTAGCTTTTATTTCTTTATCTGCTATTGCCAAACTTCTTGTAGCTGTGTCATTAAAAAATTTATCCCTTCGACGTGCTATACGATCTCTTGATTTGTTTTGTTCGTGTAGACTCTCTCCTTTGTGTTGAGAAGGGTTATAGAAAAAAGCACTATGATATTGATTATTTAGAGTACAAACAGAAGTGTTAAATTCTTTGAAGCCAAATCCAAATTTACCAATACTTGGAAGCAAACAACTCCTATCTGCTTTAGCTTGTTCAATAATTCCTTTAAGTGATAATATTGGAACCACTATCTTTTGATTCATACCAATAATTTCATGAACCTTTGAACTAGCAGCTTTAAGTTCATTTAGAACTCTAAAATTATCCGTCATTATTTTAAATTGCTTTTGTGCTTCAGTAATCTGTTCAAGAGCATGACCAGCCTGTGTTGGATCAAACGTTATACTAGGTCCTGCAATAGGAGCAAAAGCAGGACTAGTAGAGAACAATAAAAACATTACAACTAAACATGCTCTAACCATGAGTCACCCCAATTAGTTTGTAACTTTATAAGTTCCCTTACTGCATCAGGGCCAGAACGATAAAATCTAAGCGCTTCTCCAAGTGGAGCAAGATCTACATCTAAAATTACAGATTCTTCATATCCAGTAGCAGCATCACGTTTAACTAAAAGAACTTTTCTTCCTTGTGTTGTCCCAAATATAAAAGCTCGTTGCTCTTCATTAAGATTAAAAACTTCATAAGCTTTAGTGTTGCCTTGTGGATTTGGATAGAAAAAGAAACAAGCTGAATTTTCAATAACAGCATCTGCAATACCTGATTTGAATAGTGCCCCTGGATCTTGAAAAGCCATACCAACAGCACCACCAAATTTACGATATTCTCGATACATAACAGCACACCAATCACGGAATGCTGGATTTCTTAAGAGATTAGCCGCCTCATCAATAAAGACAACTGTACCTTTAGCTTTACCACTACGTGCTAATCCTTCAATAGCATTAGCAATGTGAGCTACTACAGGAGGACCTAAATAAGGATCCTCTAGAGCTTCGTTCATATTAATACCAATTAAGTAGCTTTGAGCCAGGACTGAAGAAAGACTATCTCTTGGTGCATTTAATACACGAGAGTAAAGACCTTCACGACCTTTCTGATCAACAACCCATCTTCCAAACACCTTACGAAATACACTATGCGGTGGAAACACTAGAGGAAATATTTCAGTAAATGTACGACTATCTCTTGGTATCTGAAATGTTGTATCACAAAGATGTGCTAAAACATCTTCAACACCTTCAGTTATTGCCATTTCACCCAACATTAATCGCACTAGTAAAGAAAGACGTTGTCTTACTATAGGTGAATCATCAACATCTAAAGGATTTAGGGCTAATTTATCAAATGATTGATAAAATCCACCCATAGTTTCAACTAACCAACGACAACCTTCTTTAGAATCAAAAATATAACCACCAACACCTTCAAACTTTGTCAAACCACCAAGCAGATGAGTTATTAACGTAGATTTACCTGAATTAGACGGTGCTACTACTAAGAAATTACCTAATGATTTATGTACGCTCTGACATTGAAATTGAAATGAATAACTTTGACCTGAACCAGTACGAAATAACCTTACTGGTTCATCACCAAACTGAGAAGTAGGAAGCCCTGAAGGTGCTGATTCAAACGGCCATAATGCAGCAATGACTTCTGCAAATAAATGTAGTGGTCTTACTAGTGATTGATGATCTGGAAGGCGATTAAACCATAGGATTGGAGCGGCTTTTGTTTCAATAACATAACTAACACGAGCTTCACCTAAAATATGTGTTATTTTTACTACTACATTATCAACTTCTATCTCTTGAGCACCTTTTATAATTATAGTCAGCTGTGTTGTAAGTAATGATGTTTTGCCTTGTTGTAACAGCTCAATAGCAGCTCCAGCTTCTGCTATTACTTGATTAGCACCCAATGGATTATTTAATCTTCTTTTAAGACCTAATGAGATCATTTCTTTAGATGAAGGAATTGCTATTTGAGAAATCTCAATTTCATATGGTAATTTCATTATGTCATGAATTAATTTACCTGATATCAGTTCTGGCCATTCACGAATTGCAATAAAGCGATAAAAGCAAGGTGTTGGAAGATGTGCGATAAGTACGCCATCATCACGAACAGTAATATTTGCACATGGTAAATTACCAGAAACTATCTTTGATACTGGATTTAAGTCTTCACGTAATACACCTGTAGTTAAAAAATGTAGAAAACCTGTAAGATGCGCAAAGTCTTTTGTATCTATAACTCTTGTAGGTTTATATAGACTAAGTAATGAGAAAACCTTTTCATCAGCTTCTTCTAAAGAACGAATATCTTTTGATGTCATCATCAAATACCATCTAACTTCAAACCCAGCACGAAAGATTGCTACTTCTGAATCACCAATCTCTTGTAGAGTAGATGATGGCCATATAGCTGGAAATGCACGATCAAAACGACGCTTTATTCCAAATAATCGCAAGCTTACATTTTGATTTGCTATTAAATGTATAAAATCCACTCTACCTTGATGACAAGCAATTTGTTCTAGTTCTGGTTTAGTATCGTAAGCAAGGCCTCCTATGCTATAAACACGTACACGACTACCACTTTTGCAAATTACTGTCATATCTTCTATATGATCGAATTCTAATTCATTTCCTAACCAATCATGAATTACAGAACCTAGAACCAGACGACGAGACGCAGGAATCGCTAATGCAGATGCAATAGTTGCTATACTTCCAATACCTACAACTTGAGACAAAATACTCATAATGTTGTTCTTTTTGGATTTCTAGATATTTTAGAACCAGCTAGAAACCACCTTGTTTTACGAAATCTCCAAAAGATTAGAGATAACAACAATAACGTTTCTATGTGATGATCTTTACGGCCTAAATAATAACTAAGGATTAATCCTGATATAGTAGTAAAACCAGCTGCTAACATTGAAAATGCCATTAGATCAGTAACCAATGTTATTATAAAAACTAATACTGTACAGGCTAGAGTTACAGCTACCATTTTTGAAGGAAGGGAAAAGATGGTTGCGGGTTTTTCTATATGAGTAAAAACAACAGCTCTTGCTTTCATTTAACCCATCAACTCTAAAAACCATTTAACTAAGGAAGGACCAACTGTAATTAGAAGACCTGCAAAAACAAGTATCCAAAGCTTATTCCATTCGATTCGCTGTGTTGCTGCTGCCCACACGCCCATGCAAACAACTCCTAACCCAACAATACCTGCTGCAATCTTGGCAATATTACCTGTTAATGCTGTAATACCTTTCTCAGCAGGAGCAACCCAATTAGGATCGGCATATGCAATTGAAGGAAGTAGTATAATTATTAATAATAAAAGAAATTTAGACATTAGTTACGTCTCCTAACGTAAGCCATAATAAAAAACTAAAACCGTAAGAAGGCTTGTAAGAATCGTTATAAGAGTTAGAGCTCCTATGAAGAGCTTATGGTGGTGTATTATTTTTGATAATCTTTCTAATGACACACCTTGTTCTTTTACTAGCGCAAGGACCATTTCCATTATAGGTCCTGATATTTGATGATGTAGATCTGAGAGAAACTTCTTAAAAGATTCATTTTGTTCTTGTGCTATTGATTTGGCCATTTTGTCCAAGATTTGATTATTTTTATTAAATACTGCGACTAGATCTCTAATAAAGTTCTCGTGCATGGTTACTGCCATTAGTATAGGATCATCGAGTGAGATATCGGTTTGGTGTGTCTGACAAAGAAGATTTTTCATCTTCTCTAAAGTTATCGGGATGTAATTTATTTCATTTATGAATTGCTGATTTGAGATCTTAACTCCGTCCTTTTGAGTATAAATTTCAATACCTATGTTATCTTTGAAATTATTAAAATACCCAAATCCAGAATTAATAGCTTTGTAACTACCACTTAACTTTTCATCATGATCATCTATGGTAGCTACCAAATGCCACTGATTATCATATTTAATAGTGCCTTCTTCTATTTGAAAACCTCTAGCTGTTATAGCTTCATGAAAAGAGGATATGTTGCTCATAATCCAGCCTCTTCCATTTGTTGATAAAGCTCTCGTAACATTAGAATAATGTTTTGTTTTGTATAGATAGATAATGTTGAAGATTTAATTATTTCTTTAAAGGTAAGGTGATTAGTAAATATCTTTTTAAGATCATACCTTTTAGATAAATAAATAAATTTATTGATACCGTACTTATTAGAGAGCAACTCTCGAGTTTTAGTTTCGTTAAGGTTATGATGGATCCAAACAACTATTGGTTCTGCTAAAAAGTTATCAACTATCTTTGAAAGCCCATTTTCATCTATCTCTGTGTTGATAAAGAGATAGTGAAATCGCACCTCATGATTTAAGTTAGCAAGAGCACGACCTTTTGTGAGTTGTGACCAGATAGGGATATATAAACTGCTTGGTATATCAATGATAAGATGTTCGGAATTGATATCCTCTGCGCGAAGGATTAATTGTTTCCAATCGTCATTGGAAGTATCCATTCCTAGAGTGAATAATTCTGCATTTAGATTTTTAAATTTAGAAAAATTTGGATTTAAAATATCTGCATCAATACAGAATAATGATCTGTTTAGCAGTTGAAAATATTGAGTTAGTATAGCCGATACTATTGTTTTACCCACACCACCTCTTGATTGTAATGTTAACTCTATTATCATTTGATGTCCCAAAGTTTTAATAAGTCTGAATAAATTTTTTCTTTTGATATTTTTTTATTTGATAGTGGTAATAAATGTGGTACTAAAAGAGAATCGGTCGATTCTGAAGATCGATTAGTTAATTGTGATAGTGATGTCTCAGCTTTTAGATATTTATTTACGAGGCGATAAAAAGAAGATCTGGAAAGATTTATTTGTCCTGATGTTTTTAGTTCTTTCCATATTGTACTTAATGTATAACCATTGCCCAAGAGAGTAAAAATATGTTTTTGAAGTGCAATAATTTGTATTCGTCCTTGACAGAAATAATATTTAGACATTTAGATAACCAGACATTATTATTTGTTAATAGTTGTTAGAGTTTAGTTTCAGAGATGGTGATATCTAATAGCACTTTCTCTAGATCAATACGTCGTCGCATAAGTAGACAAATTTTTGTTGGCGATGTGCCTATTGGTGGTGATGCACTGATTTCCGTTCAGTCAATGACAAATACATTGACATCTGATGTTGAAGCTACTGTAACACAAATTCGGCGTCTAAAAGATGTTGGGGCTGATATTGTTCGTGTTTCATGTCCAGATCAAGAATCAACATTGGCACTTAAAAACATTATTTGCCAAGTTCAATTGCCAATAGTAGCTGACATTCATTTTAATTATAAACGTGCTATTGAAGCTGCCAAATCTGGAGTTGCTTGCCTACGTATCAATCCAGGAAATATTAGATCTACAAATCATATTTGTGAAATAATACGTGCCGCTAAAGATTATGGATGCTCTATACGAATCGGTGTTAATGCTGGAAATCTTGATAAAAAATTACTTAAACTTTATGGTGAACCTTGTCCAAATTCAATTACTGAGAGTGCGCTTAATTATGTTCATATTTTTGAAGATAATGACTTCTTTAACTTCAAAATTAGCGTTAAAACTTCCGATGTTTTTTTAACCATAGCCTCTTATCAAAATTTAAGTAAAGTATGTGATTATCCATTACATATCGGAATTACTGAAGCGGGTAGTTTATGTAGCGGTACAGTAAAATCAGCACTAGGAATAGGTTCGTTGTTATTGGATGGTATTGGTGATACAATACGAGTTTCGTTATCTGCCGATCCAATTGAAGAAATAAAGGTTGGATACGAAATTTTAAAATCACTAAAGCTTCGTAATCGCGGCATATGTGTTATATCTTGTCCATCTTGTGCTAGACAGTGTTTTAATGTTATTAAAACAGTAGCTACTATAGAAGATCGTTTGTCTCACATCACCAAATCAATTACATTATCGATCATCGGATGTGTTGTTAATGGTCTTGGTGAAGCGCGCAATGCCGATTTAGGATTAATTGGTAGTGTTGATGGCAAACATATGGTTTATATAGCTGGAAATTTTAATCATAAGATTGAGACTGATAACATAGTTGAGCACATAATTTCTTTGGTAGAAAATAAAATTATGTTGATACAAAACTGATAGAGATAATTAATATATAGTTAAGCGAGTCTTTACTAAAAAATATATGTATACATTAAAATCTGTACGTGGTACTCACGATCTGTTATTCGACGAAGCCATTCGCCATCGACTTATTGAGGAAATTTCTTCCAATATTGTGAAACTGTATGGTTTTAGCGAAATTATTACACCAATCTTTGAATTCACAGATATATTTTCGCGTAATTTAGGCGAAACAACAGACGTAGTTTCCAAAGAAATGTATACTTTTATAGATCGTTCTGGGAAAAGTTTAACCTTACGTCCAGAAGGAACTACTAGCGTCGTACGAGCTTTTATTTCTGGGAAATTATTTCAAAATTTACCGTTAAAGTTATTTTATCGTGGACCTATGTTTCGCTATGAACGACCTCAAAAAGGAAGATTGAGACAATTTCATCAATTTGGCATAGAATTATTAGGCGTTGAAAGTCCGCAAGCAGATATTGAGGTCATTACACTAGCTGTTCATATAATCGAAGCTTTAGGATTAAAGAACAATGTACATTTAGAATTAAATAGTTTAGGTGATAAAACATCTCGCATAGCTTATCGTGATGTTTTTGTTGATTATATAACAAAACATAAAAATAAATTATCGAAATATAGCTTAAATCGCTTAGATCGCAATCCATTGCGCATTCTTGATTCTAAAAATGATGTTGATAAAATCATCATAGCTGAAGCACCATTAATGATTAATTATTTGAATGATTACTCGCGTAAATTTTTTGATACAGTCAAAAATGGTTTGGATACAGTGGGTATACCATTTACTGTTAACTCTAGATTAATTCGAGGTCTTGATTATTATTGTCACACAACTTTCGAATTTATTACAACAGCACTTGGAGTTCAAGATGCAGTTTTATCTGGAGGACGTTACGATGGTTTAATTAATAAAATGGGTGGTCCTAAAATATCTGGTATAGGCTGGGCAGCAGGAATTGATCGTCTTTCTATGTTATTCTGTTCTAAAGAATCAACAAATAGACCATTGGTAATAATCCCAATGAAACTTAATGAAGATGCTGCAATTAAATTAGCAAAAAAATTACGTTATGATGGTTTTATTGTTGAAATGGATTATTCTGGTAGTATGAAAAAAAGTTTAGCTGTAGCAAATAAAATTAGCGCTCGAGCTGCTTTATTGCTATTTGAAGAAGAATGGTGTCGTCAAGCTGTTATAGTACGTGATTTGGATACAGGTAAACAAGAGGAGATCTCTGTGATGTTTTTAAAAAATTATTTGGATAAATTTCGATAAAATTATAAATAATTATCAAAAAACAAATTTATATTTTTCTGAATAAAAATGACTCTTGACCAAATATTTAATCAAGTTCTAGCTCGTCACGATGAACTTTCATCTATGTTGATTGACAATCACAATAAGATTGATTTGAAAAACATAGTGCGAATATCTAAAGAAAAATCAGAGCTTGATTTAATAGCATCTAGCATTAAGTCTTTTCAACAATTGAAGAGTGAAATGGTCGATTTAACAAATTTAATTAACGATCCATTAGTTGATGTTGAAATACGTGATATTGCCGAGAAAGAATTTTATGCATTAAAAGAACGTTTGCCGATTCTTGAACATGAAATAAAGATTTCCTTATTACCAAAAGACGAAATTGATGAAAAGAATGCCATTTTAGAAATTCGTGCTGGTACTGGCGGTGAAGAAGCAGCACTGTTTGCTTCTGAATTGTTTCGTATGTATGAACGTTATTCTATTTTACGTGGTTGGCGATTTGAAATTTTAGTAATGAATGACACTGGACTAGGTGGCATTAAAGAAGCAACTGCTGAAATTATCGGACGTGGAGTTTTTGCACGACTAAAATTTGAATCTGGAGTACATAGAGTACAACGAGTTCCACAGACTGAAACCAGTGGTCGCATTCATACATCTGCCGCAACTGTAGCTATTTTACCAGAAGCAAAAGATATTGATATTCATATAGATGATCGTGATTTGCGTATTGATGTTTTTCGATCGCAGGGCGCTGGTGGGCAAAGTGTTAATACAACAGATTCAGCAATACGAATTACTCACTTACCGACTAACACTGTTGTTCAGTGTCAAAATGAAAAATCACAGCACAAAAACAAAACACAAGCCATGAAAGTACTGCGTGCACGCCTTTATGAAGCAGAAAGAACAAAAAAAAATGCTGAACGTTCAGCTAACCGTAAGGAACAGATTGGATCAGGTGATCGATCAGAACGTATTCGTACATACAACTTTCCTCATGGTAGGGTAACGGATCACAGAATTAATATGACAATTCATAAGATCGATAAGGTTATGTCAGGTGAAGTTCTAGACGAATTTGGCGAAGCTCTGATTGTTGCTGATCAAGCGATTAGATTAACTGAAATTAAGTAATTATGTATTGACATTCAACAATTAATGTATTGATTATTTAACAATTATTACTATTAATTTATATCTATAATTAAGTTAAGGACAATCAATAGATTAATAATCTATTGATTGATTTATAAAAAATAATGAATAAAACTTTTATAAAGTAATTATGACTCTTGGTAAAGTCCTTAATGATTTAACAGGACTATTGCTAAGTGCTGGAATTCCTTCAGCTAGACTTGACGCGCGTATATTGATTTCTCATGTTTTAGGAATATCAACAACTACAGTGTTTAGTCATCAAGAAAGATTCGTCTCTATAGATGAAATAAAAAGGATTTGGCAAGTTAGTGCCAGACGTATTAATCATGAACCAATATCTCATATTATTTGTTGTCGTGAATTTTGGAGTCTTTCCTTTAAAGTCACTAAAGATACATTCGATCCTAACCCAGATACAGAAACTGTAGTAGAGGCAGCATTATCTGCTATTTTTGATCGACAGGCCTCTATTCGTTTATTAGATTTTGGAACTGGAACTGGTTGTATTTTACTTGCTTTGTTATCTGAATTACCACAAGCATTTGGTTTAGGAATTGATATAAGCCAAGCAACACTTTGTGTTGCTCGTGAAAATGCTAAGTCGCTTGGTTTACAACATCGTTCCGAATTTATGATAGGGAATTGGGGTAAAGAGATTGATATGAGTTTTGATGTCATTTTATCAAATCCTCCATATATTCCAAAAAGTGATATCGATAATCTCGAAAATGAGGTATCTATTTATACACCAAAGATTGCTTTAGATGGTGGCAATGATGGTCTTGTGTGTTATCGATCATTGATTCCTGACATAGCACGTCTTCTTGTTCCTAACGGGATTGTAGCGTTAGAAATAGGAAGGGGCCAAAGTAATGAAGTGAGTAAGCTTTTTCAAAAATATGGGTTAACTTTCACTACATTGCATTATGATCTTGCTGGAATAGATCGATGTATTTTAGTTAAAGATCAAAATACATAAACAAAAAATGTTTAAAATTCAGAAACGTATTGGAATATCAAATACATTCGATTATTATTTCTAGAATTAAAATAGCAAATACGTACTACTAATATATGCTACAATTTTCTAGATATTATCATATGAATTATTTTATGAAAAGTTGAAAGTTAAGTTTAAAATAGAATATTATTATTTTAATTAATTATATAATATAGCGGGTATTATGAAATTGGGACAAAATGATCCAAATGGAAAGCAACGTTCACGCGAACGAAGTATTAATGGCATAAGAAAAAAACGTCCTGCGTCACATAATCAAAAACGTGACAATAATAATGAATTAAATATTAGTAGTCGTGATAATGTGCATCAAGTTCTTGAAAAGTATCTTGTAATGGCTCGTGATGCATCATCACATGGAGATCGTGTTTCCGCAGAAAATTTTTATCAACATGCAGAACACTATTTGCGTGTAATTAACAATTATAATCAATCTAATTGTTGTAAGATCGCTCAGACTTCTACTGAAATTCTAGAAATATCTGATAATAAAAAATGACGTTAATATGATTTGAATTCGATCTAAAAAAGATTAATTAAATATTAATTTAATAGCTAAATAACGATTGTTTGAACTAATATCTAAAATCTTTTAGATTTGTTATTAGGAATTAGTAATTTGATATATTATTGTTAGTTTATTAAACATGGTCTTATGACTTAAAAACATTATTCAACTAATTTGGTTTTTATTAAAAATCAAATTTTGAATCTAATTGCGCAAAATCATTCATTCTGGCAATATGTATTATAATATCTAGTTTGATATTTTATTTAAGTCAATTTATCTTGTTATTTAAATGAAACTTAAATTAATAGTTAATAGAGATTATTATTACTAAATAATATTATGTGATAGAAAGGACAATAATGGCCTATATATTTGTTTTGACTTGTGGTGTGTTAGCGCTACTTTATGGAATTTATGCTGGTCGTTTGGTACTTTCTGCGCCAGTTGGGAATTCTAAAATGCAAGAAATAGCCACAGCTATACAGGAAGGGGCACGTGCATATTTGAATCGTCAATATTCCACCATAGCTGTAGTTGGAGTTGGAGTTGGTATAATTCTTGGTTGGCAACTTGGTTTACATGTTGCCGTAGGTTATGTTATTGGCGCAATCTTATCTGGCTTGGCTGGATATATTGGTATAAATGTGTCAGTTAGGGCTAATGTTCGTACAGCTGAGGCAGCTCGTTCTGGTGGATTAGCTAAATCACTATCAGTTGCATTTAGATCTGGCACAATTACAGGCCTTTTGGTTGTTAGCCTTGGTTTGTTGGGCGTTGCCGGTTATTACATTACTTTACGTCACTTAGCTTTTGAAGAACGTCAGTTAATTGAGAGTTTGGTTGCTTTGTCATTCGGAGCTTCACTAATTTCAATTTTTGCTCGTTTAGGTGGCGGTATTTTTACTAAGGGGGCCGATGTTGGTGCTGATTTAGTTGGTAAAATAGAAATAGGAATTCCAGAAGATGATCCGCGTAATCCTGCAGTAATTGCAGATAATGTTGGCGATAATGTTGGCGATTGTGCTGGTATGGCAGCTGATTTGTTTGAGACTTATGCTGTTACTACCGTAGCTACTATGTTACTTGGATCGATTTTCTTTTTTGGAGACGATCAAGAAAAACTTATGTTATTTCCACTGTTAATCGGTGCTGTTTGTATTATCTCTTCGATAATAGGTATTTTTTTTGTTAGATTAGATTCGTCACAAAAAATTATGTTAGCTCTTTATAAGGGATTGATCGCTACTGGAATTTTTTCGTTAATAGCTATTGTTATTACAGCATATTATTTATTTGGTGGTTTTGATATATATTTCGTTACTACTTATGGTCTTGTATTAGAAGTAAAATCATTATTGTGGTGTTCGGTTGTAGGACTTGCAATTACTGGATTTTTAGTATGGATTACAGAATATTATACAGGTATGAATTATCGCCCAGTGCTTAGTGTTGCTCAAGCGTCCACTACTGGTCATGGTACAAACGTTATTCAGGGACTAGCTGTTTCTATGGAGTCTACAGCATTGCCTGTTTTGATAATTTCAACTGGAATTATCATTTCTTATATGTTAGCAGGACTATACGGAATTGCAATTTCAGCTACTACTATGTTAGCATTAGCTGGAATTGTTGTTGCATTAGATGCCTATGGTCCTGTAACAGATAATGCTGGTGGCATTGCTGAGATGGCTGATCTTCCAAAAGACGTGCGCAAGATCACAGATTCTCTAGATGCTGTTGGTAATACAACCAAAGCAGTAACTAAAGGGTACGCTATAGGCTCTGCTGGTCTAGCCTCTTTGGTTTTATTTGCTGCATATATTGAAGATCTAAATTATTATTTTCCTAAGTTAGAAGTTAATTTCAGTTTACAGAATCCATTTGTTGTTATTGGTCTCTTTATCGGAGGTTTACTACCTTATTTGTTTGGATCTATGGGAATGATGGCAGTTGATCGAGCAGCTGGATCTGTTGTTATTGAAGTTCGTCGTCAGTTTAAGGAAATTAAAGGTATAATGGAAGGAACTGGAAAACCTGAATATGGTCGTGCTGTAGATCTACTAACAAAAGCAGCAATCAAAGAAATGATTCTACCATCGTTATTACCAGTATTAGCACCTATAGCACTTTATATCACAATTCTTCTTATTGTTGGTCAAACAGAAGCCTTTTCAGCTTTAGGAGCCATGTTAATGGGAACTATAGTTACCGGTTTGTTTGTTGCAATATCGATGACATCTGGTGGTGGTGCTTGGGATAATGCAAAAAAATTTATAGAAGATGGAAATCATGGTGGTAAAGGTTCTGACGCTCATAAAGCAGCAGTAACTGGAGATACTGTAGGTGATCCATATAAAGACACTGTAGGACCAGCAATTAATCCAATGATTAAAATCATTAATATCGTTGCGTTATTGTTATTAGCAATTGTAGCAAGATAAATGACTTAATATTAAAACATTAAGTCTGTATACAACAAAGTACACAGACTAATTTAAAATAAAAAATCCTGCTTGTTAAAATCCACAGCAGGATTTTTTATTTTAAATTACATGATAGATCTAAAACATTATTTACCAACGACTAGAAGCAAACATAATTCTCTATTTTAATTATCTAAAGAAAGATATTAAGTGTTAGTTTTTTGAATTAGTAAAACAACAATGAATGATTTCAAAAAAATACAGGTTGTCTACAAGTTGTCCGCTATTATGAATTATTTTCAAGTCTTAATTCTAATACTAATCTTCCGAATTTACACAATTAATATCTAGGATAGATATTAATTGTGTAATACTTTATGACATTAAATTTCTAATATTTATTCTTCATTCTTATTCAAAGATTTGAATCTTCCGGCATTGCCTATTAAATCACCTATAAATTGATCAATAATACTTGAATCACGACCAACTGTAGGTGTTTGATATTTAGAAATATTTATTTTCTTGCCATCATGCAAAGCTAACTTATAAATATCAGTTACTTTATCAGTATTATCGAAATCTATCGCTATAACCTGACGCTCCAGTTCTTCTGGTTCGAAGAATGCAAAAGTTTTGATCTTACTACCAATGTAATACCAACGTTTATCGCCAAATACTGAAGTACTAGCAGGCGTTCCTAACAACAAAGAAATATCTTTTTTAGTATAACCAGGTTTGATTTCCAGTACACGCTCATTTGTTGGCATACTACCACGCAAATCGATAACAGGTGAACAAGCAGTTGCAATAAAGATGATAAATATCATTAATGTAGATTTTTTTGGAAGCATATTACTCCAGCATATCAATAGCTAAATTTTACAATAAATACTTATTTAAAAATAGATAGTTTGTTGATGTATTGACCTTCATTATTTGAACGCAATAAACGCGTTGTAATACAGGGTGCACTTATATACAGTGTATTGTCAAGAGTCTTATTATAAATAATTTTTAAAAAAATACATCAATTCTTTTAAAAAAGAATTCTTTGGAATATAGTTTTCTATCTATTAAATGCAAATATTACCAATATTCTTTATAGATGTAATTTGTTAAAATTGTTAAAATTGTTTGTCATATTTTTTTATTATCAATTAATTTACATCTAGCAAATAAAGATTTTCAGACTAATACTTATATAATTAGTATTCATACAAACAGTAGTTTATTTTTCCATAAATGTATTATTTATGTTATACAGACATTGATTGTTTGTAATGTTGTTGTGTTGTAAACTACAAAAATAGAGGTGTTTTTTCATTTTCTAGAAAATGAAAAACTTGATAATTTAGTGATTTTTATATAGAAATATGTAATTCATTTCTAGAGGTTATTCTAAATATAGAAAGTAATCTTATGGCTGTTCCAAAGAAAAAAACTTCAAAATCTCGTCGTAATATGCGACGCTCTCATGATTTTTTAAAAAGTATCAACTACGTAGAGTGTCAAAATTGTGGAGAAATGAAGCTTTATCATCATATTTGCAGTTCTTGTGGTTATTATAATAGACGAGAAGTAAAAATAATTGCTAAATCTGAAAAAACTATCGTCTAACATTATTTTTTAAGGATATCTAGATTGACAAAACGCATCAAAATATCATTAGATGCAATGGGGGGGGATTATGCTCCTAATGTCGTTATTCATGGTATGAAAATCGCTCGTATAAAACTGCCATACGTTGATTTTCTGCTTTTTGGAGATTTAATAAAACTTAAACCATTACTTGAACAATGTCCAGAATTAACAAATTGTTGTCAACTTTATCATACTGATAAAGTTGTAAATAATAATGATAAACCATCACATGTTCTACGACATGGTAAACAAAGTAGCATGTGGCTAGCAATTGATGCTGTGGCACGTGGTGAAGCTAATGGTATTGTTTCTGCAGGTAATACTGGCGCTTTAATGGCCATATCTAAACATTTATTAGGAATGTTACACGATGTAGATCGTCCCGCAATAGCTGGTTTTTTCCCTACAGAGCGTGGTAAAAGTGTAATGCTTGATCTAGGCGCAAATATCGATTGTAATGCAAACAATTTAATAGATTTTGCCGTGATGGGTGAAATGTTTGCTCGTATAATTTTTAACATAGAAAATCCAACTGTTGGTTTACTTAATGTCGGCTCTGAAGAAACTAAAGGTAATGATTCGATCAGAGCAACAGCATCAATATTGCGTCAATGCAATTTACCATTGACATTCTATGGTTTTGTCGAAGGAAATGATATTGCAAGTGGTACAGTAGATGTAGTAGTTAGCGATGGCTTTACTGGCAATATTGCATTAAAAAGTGCTGAAGGTTTATCAAGACTTTATACACGATTTTTGAGAGACGCATTATTAAGTTCGTGGATATCTCGTTTGGGTTACTTATTAGTTCGTTCTGCTTTAAGAAAAGTAGAGCTCAAGACAGATCCGCGACACTATAATGGTGCAGTATTTCTTGGTTTAAATGGTATTGCTGTTAAAAGTCATGGTGGTACCGATGCTATAGGTTTTGCAAATGCAATTTGCGTTGCAACTGAACTGATTGTTCACGATTTTAACGATCGTATTAATCAAGAATTAGATCATATTAAAACTGTTAGAGAATTGTCGTCAAAAGTAATCACAATCTAATGTCAATACTTCGCTCTCGTATAGTTGGTATTGGCTCATACCTACCAGATCATATAATGACTAATGAAGAATTAGCTAAAAATATTAATACTACTGACGCTTGGATCGTTGAAAGAACTGGAATTCGTGAACGTCGTATTGCGGCACCATCTGAATTAACTTCAGATCTAGCAACAGCTGCAGCTAAACAAGCATTAATTTCAGCAAAATTAACAGAAAAAGACATCGAACTAATCATTCTTGCTACATCAACACCAGATAACACATTTCCATCAACAGCAACTCGAGTTCAAGCTAAGTTGGGTATGACCAAAGGCGTAGCTTTTGATCTTCAAGCAGTATGTTCTGGATTCATATTTGCATTATCAGTAGCTGATAATTTTATAAAAAGCGGTCAGATAAAAACGGCACTTGTAATCGGTGCTGAAAGTTTTTCACGTATTC
This sequence comes from Rhodospirillaceae bacterium, assembly GCA_031290545.1. Lineage (GTDB taxonomy): Bacteria > Pseudomonadota > Alphaproteobacteria > Rhodospirillales > Magnetospirillaceae > Telmatospirillum. The sequence goes on from JAITNJ010000034.1 coordinate 22,143, forward strand.
TTGATTGGAATGACAGATCAACTTGTGTATTATTTGGCGACGGCGCTGGAGCTGTAATTTTAAAAGCTGAATATGGGAGTGGTAATATTCAAGATAATGGAATCTTATCAACAAATATTCATTCTGATGGCAGGTATTATAATTTACTTCGTGTTGATGGTGGGCCATCTTCTACACAAACTGTTGGCTATATTCGTATGGAAGGTCGAAGGGTTTTTCGTTACGCTACTATCAATTTGGTTAAAGTAGCATATGAAATATTAAAAATAAATAATTTAACTATTGCTGATCTAGATTGGATTATTCCACACCAAGCTAATAAACGAATTATTGAAGAAACAGCTCGTAAGCTTAGAATTCCGCTCGATAAAATGATAATGACAATTGATCGTTATGCAAACACTTCTGCTGCCTCTGTACCTATAACATTTACAGAGGCAATAAATGATGGTCGTATTAAAATTGGTCAATTAATTTTATTAGAGGCTATGGGTGGTGGTTTTACCTGGGGCGCAACTCTGATTCGTTTATAAATAAATGAATCATATTTTAATTATAATTTTTAATAAAAATCATCTGTTAATTAATTGTATGCGGTAAACAAAAAATGATAAAGCAAACAATTACACGTGCAAAATTAAGCGATGCTATTTATCAAGAGATTGGCTTATCACGTAAAGATTCAGCTGATTTACTAGATCTTGTTTTACATGAAATATTAACAGTATTAATGCAAGAAAGTGTAGTAAAGATTCCATCATTTGGAAATTTTTTAATACATTATAAAAATAAACGATTAGGGCGTAATCCAAAAACTGGCAAAGAAGTATCAATACTTCATCACAATGTAATAGTTTTTCGACCATCAAAATTGTTAAAAAAATATATTAATGATCAGCTTTATTCAGATAGATAAATCATAAATATCATCTTATGAACAAAACCAAAAATAATGAAATCATGATCTGCAACAAAATTAAATCATCAAAATCAGTAATGGCTTTTCGTACAATAAGCGAGGTTTCTGAAATTTTAGATATCCCAAAACACGTCTTAAGATTTTGGGAAAGCAAATTTCCCCAAATTAAACCATTAAAACGCGGTGGTGGAAGACGATACTATCGTCCAAAAGATTTACAACTTCTCAAAGTCATTCGCGATCTTCTATATAATGAAGGGTACACTATTCGTGGTGCTCAAAAAATATTAAGCAATCAGTTAATATGTGGTGATATTTCCAATATAAAACTTAAAAATGAAAGATTATTAGCAACAAAATTATCGAGCGAGCAAAATAATAACGATTATAGATCATTTAGTTCAACTATTAAAGATCCTGTTGAACCTGAACTATCATTAAAAATGATGTCTAAAAACAACACTCAGCTTAATTCAATACGACTTGAATTAAAAAATATATTGACTGAACTTGAAAATTTAAAAATTTTGATTTTAAATAACTTGTAAATATTAAATTATATAATTACTAGTATTAACATTCCGAAAGAAGATTAAAAAGTTAACGCTTTATATAGATATATTACAACATGACTTCCTTGACGTTAATCATCTTAAAAGAAAATACATGAAAATTATTTTCTTTTAAGATGATTAATTTAGAATGATTGTTTTAATTTAGATAAGCAATTTATATTGCTAATATTAAGAATAGTTATTAATTACTTACAGTAATAAATAATATAAGTATTATATGCAAGTATAAGACTGTTTATGTCTTATTTAAGATCATTTTCGTTCATACAAAAATATTTTTTTATTTCACGTTAACTTTTAATTTACCGATCGTTTCTTATGTTTAATATATCGAAAAATATTTATTAGTATTGTTCGTTACATTTTTAAAAAATAAGTATAATTCCTATATAAAATTTATAAAGTTTTGATATTGCTTGACGTAAACTGCAATTCATATAGATGAGCATAGAGCCCACACTTTTTTAGCAATTGGTAATGATTTCCAGATTCAACTATTTTACCATGATCAAATACATGAATTATATTAGCATTTTTAATAGTTGATAAACGATGAGCAATAACAATGGTAGTTTTGTCTTTCATTAAACTATCTAAGGCGATCTGAATATCATGTTCTGATTCTAAATCAAGCGCACTAGTTGCTTCATCAAGCAAAAGAATTGGTGCTTCTTTAAGGATAGCTCTAGCAATGGTAATGCGCTGACGTTGTCCACCAGACAGGCGTAACCCATGTTCACCAATTTGTGTCAAATAACCATCTGACATGCGTTCAATGAATTCTTCAGCATCAGCAGAACGAGTTGCAGAAAAAACATCAATATCATTTGCATCAAGACGACCACAACGAATATTGTTAATTACATTATCGTCAAATAAAACAATCTCTTGACTTATAGTGGCTATAGCATCACGCAAACTAATAAAAGTAACGTCTCGAATATCTAATCCATTGATTGTTACACATCCATGATTTGGATCGTAGAATCGTTGTATTAAATTAAATACAGTGCTTTTCCCTGATCCTGACGGACCTACTAAAGCTGTAATACTACCAGCAGGAGCTTCAAAAGTAACTTCATTCAAAGCATTATTAATACCGTCATATGAAAAACTTACTGTTTTAAAACAAACAGTACTAGGAATACGTTGTAACGTAATTGCATTAATAGATTCTTTTATATTTGACTGATGATCAAGTAATGAAAATATTCTATATGCTGCGGAAATACCAGTTTGCAATGAGATATTAATTTTAGAAAGAGAACGCATTGGTTGATAAACCATTAATACTGACGCAATAAAAGAGAAGAAAGTGCCTGGAGTAGTAACACCATTAATAACGCAAGTACCACCATAAATAATAATAGAAGTTATAGCAATCCCACCCAATAAATCTATTATCGGTTGTACTAATGCTTCAACTCGCACAGCACGTATAGATAAATCACAAATAGACATAACTAAACGATTTATTATCGTTCGCTCAAATTCTTCGAGACCATAAGATTTGATTACCTTTATTCCATGAAATGTTTGTAATAATGATGTTGTTAAACAACCCATTTTTTCTTGTGTTTTAGTTGCAATTTTACGCATTTTCTTACTAAGTCTATGTAATGGATAGATTGAAAAAATAGATACAATTAAGACAACTATTGCTAATAACCAATCTTGATAAAAAATAAGACCAACCATAAATATTATCAAAAAAACATCACGTCCTATACCAATAAAAGCTGAAGAAACTGCAGTACGCATAGCATTAATATCGTAAGTAAAACGTGAAACCAGTGTTCCTGAATTACAAATTTGAAATAAATCAACGTCTTGATAAATAATATGATTGAACAATTGATTTTGAATATCAGAAATTATGCGTTGCCCAACTATAGTTAACAACACTTCCTGAAAATAACTAGCAATGCTCTTTAATGTAAATACAGCCAGAACTGAACCACCGATCAATAACAACATTGAATTATTTTTTTTAATAAAAATTTGATTAACTATAGGATCTAATAACCAAGCTGAAATAGTAGTCATAGTAGAACAAATTATCATGCAAATAATAGATGCCAATACGTAAAAGCGATACTGTAAAACATATTCGTGAAACATGCGAAACATTAATTTAATCGATCTGTCATCTGTTGTTGGTATGTTATTTGTTTCGTTATTTAAGTTTTTGATCATAATATTTTCTCTGAAAATCATCATTAATAATAAAAAGCTAATTTATCAAAAAGTGTTTTATGTTATTAAAATTCATGTAATAATAGTGCTTTATTATAACCTTCTTATAAAAGAAATATTATGAATCTGCCTATATCTTCCTACACAAGTTCAAAGCTGACTAATATTGAAAGATTTATCGCTTTTTTCAACATGCTATTGATCGATCATGGATTTATTCGATACATTTATTGTAACATTCATCATGTTGCAGAAGGTGTTTGGCGTTCAGCTAATCCTACACCAAAACATTTGCGTTGGTGGGTCAAGCAACATGGAATTCGTACTGTACTAAACTTGCGAGGACAAAATAATATGTCTTATATTCTTGAGTATGAAGAATGTACTCGTTTGGGCATTACTTTAGTTAATTTTCCAATTCATTCACGTGGACTAGTTAGTAAGGATACTATAAAAACTATAAAAACTATATTTGAAACTATAGAGTATCCTATATTATTACATTGCAAATCAGGAAGTGATCGTGCTGGTTTTATTTCGACTCTTTATTTATTTCTTCATTCCAACGTTCCATTACGTTTGGCAATGAAGAAACATTTATCTCTTCTGCATTATGGCCACATAAAACAATCTAAAACTGGTATACTGGACTATTTTTTCAATCAATTTTTAGCTGAATCTAAAATTGATGAAAGTAAAGAAGGATTCTTTCAATGGTTGAATACTATGTACAATAGCACAACTCTAGAATCACAATTTAATGAAAAATTTTCTCAATTTCATAAAAAAATTATAAATTTAATCTTTCGTCGTGAATAACATAGATCTATTAAGTTATTCTTTCAAAAAACAAAATATGACGTTTAAATTTCGATTATTAAATATATCTAAAAAACTTTTTTCTATTTTAACAACATAAAAATCATGCAATAACTTAATTAATAGCATTTTCAATGCATTAGTTGTAATTTTACTTTTTTCAATTCCATCATTAGATGTGAAACGAGAGATCGCTAATTATTTATAATTAGTGTATTGAATTGGCGGATGGGGTGGGATTCGAACCCACGGAAGGTTTTTATATACCTTCTTCGGTTTTCAAGACCGATTCCTTAAACCACTCGGACACCCATCCTATATATTTACAAACCAATTTTTTTAACTAAAATTATTCTATAATGAGAGATTTATTTGTATTTAGATCAATTAATTTGTATAAACAAAAATTTTAATTTTTTAAAAAATGAGATGAGATCTATAAATTCTTTATTTTCTCATAGAAATTCGTAATTAAAATTACTATCATCTATATATACAATTATATTTCTTCAGAATAAAGATGATACGATTATATAATCATATCTTACTAAAACGATGCAAGAAAAACATATTCAATTTTTGCTCCATTATTATGATCGTAAATTGTATATTTATTAGTGCTTGTTCTGAAAAAAAACTTATAACTTATGATCTTAAAAAAGCACAAAATAGTAACATAGATAGTAGTAGCTATAAAGTTGGAAATCCATATCAAGTCGATGATGTTTGGTATTATCCATCTGTAAATTATAAATATAAAGAAATAGGAATAGCTTCGTGGTATGGTTCGAATTTTAATGGAAAATACACAGCTAATGGTGAGGTGTTTGATCAAAATAAAGTAACAGCGGCACATCGTACATTGCCTATGCCATGTTATGTTCATGTAACAAATCTTGAAAATGGTCGTTCTATTGTTGTTCGTGTTAATGATCGTGGACCATTTTCACGTGATCGTATCATAGATCTTTCACGCAGATCAGCTCAATTATTAGACATAGAGCAAAGCGGAATGGCAAAGGTAAAGCTTAAAATTATGGCCACAGAGAGTCGTGATTTAGCATTGAAATTAAATACAAAAAAAATAGATAATAAACAGTTGACATTTCAACAACAGCAAAAAAAATCTATTAAATCGAATCAAATATTTATTCAAATTGCTACCTTAAAAGATTTAAATAATGCTAATAAGGTAAACGCTTCATTATCTTTAATTGGTAAAACTAAAATTATTAGAATATCGACTAAGTCTGGAAATATGTTCCGAGTTCATATTGGTCCATTATTTAATCTAAACATTGCTTATACTACGTTAAAAAAAATCATTACATTAGGATATTCAGATGCTAAACTTATAATGAATTAATTTGTTAAACAAATATATGTTCGTTTTAAATATAATATTTTGAGTTCTAAAGCAATTTTATGGAAAAAAGCAAAATCATGCGTTCATATTTTATCTTTAGTATTGCTACATATGTTGTTTTTTTTATTATTTTTCTTTTTAATTCAATAACTACTAAAGCTGAAGTTATTAATACGTCAGCAAAACAAGCAATTGTTGTAGCTGCTGATACCAACACTGTGTTAATGGAAAAAAATGCAGATGAACTCATGACTCCCTCATCAATGAGCAAATTAATGACAATATATATGATTTTTGAGCGTTTAAAGGATGGTAGTTTAAAAATGACTGATGAATTACCAGTTTCTGAAACATCTTGGAAAAGAAATTATAAAAGCAACGGTTCATTGATGTTTTTATCTGTTAATTCAATGGTTACAGTGTCAGATTTATTACGTGGTATTATTATTCAATCTGGAAATGATGCGTGTTCAGTATTAGCCGAAAGCTTATATGGTAGCGAGGATGCTTTTGCTGAACTTGCAAATCAAAAATCACGCGAGATTGGAATGACAAAATCGACTTTTAAAAATTCCAGTGGTTGGCCAACTACAGATCATCAGATGACATCGCGTGATCTTTCAATACTAGCTCAGCGTTTAATTATAGATTTTCCAGATTATTATCCAATTTTTTCTGAAAAATCTTTTATTTTTAATAAAATAAGACAAGACAATCGAAATCCGTTGATTTGGCAAAATGTGACTGGTGCTGATGGTTTAAAAACAGGTTATACAGAAAATGGTGGATATGGAGAAGTTGGCTCTGCACTTCGTAACGGTAGGCGAATTATCGTAGTTCTTAACGGAATGAATAGCATTAAAACGCGCGCTGAAGAAACAATACGATTGTTAGAATGGGCTTTTCGCGAATTTGATAATTACACATTATTTAGAGCTGGTGAAATTGTTACAAATGCCGACGTGTGGCTGGGTAAAGAAAAAACAGTTCCTGTTTATGTTGCTAGAGATTTAATAATAACTCTACAACGAACTACTAAGAGCAATATGAAAATTACAGCAAGTTTTAATGGTTCAGTGAAAACTCCTATAAAAAGTGGATCAGAGATAGGTGTATTAACTGTCACAGCGCCAAATATTTCACCAATACAAGTACCATTACTTGCTAGTGTTGATGTTGAACAACTAGGTTTTTTTGGTCGTATAAATGCATTCGTAAAACAAACCTTATGGGGAGATTAATGCAAAATGTTGCTCATGGACGCTTCATCACATTCGAGGGTGGAGAAGGTACTGGTAAATCAACTCAAGTACAATTATTAGCCAAAACATTGCGAAATCGTGGTCTTACTGTTTTAACAACTCGCGAACCAGGTGGTACAACTGGTGCAGAACAAATTCGTCAATTACTAATTGAGGGTAAAACAAAACGATGGATGGACGCAATAACAGAAATTCTATTGTATTTCGCTGCAAGACGCGATCATTTAGTTCGGGTTATATGGCCAGCTTTGAATAATGGCCAATGGGTATTATGTGATCGTTTTGCTGATTCAACACTTGCTTATCAGGGATACGGGCATGGTTTTCCTATATATATAATTGAGCAACTATATGAAATAACTGTTGGTAAATTTGCGCCAGATTTAACTATAGTTTTAGATCTTTCAATTCACGATGGATTACATCGTGCTATGAATCGTGAATCATCAGAAAATCGCTACGAATATATGAACAAATCATTTCATAAAAAAGTTCGTGAAGGATTCATAAAAATTGCCACTAAACATTCTGAAAGGTGTGTACTTTTATTTGAAACTACGTCGACATCAATAGAAGAAATTCAGTCTAAAGTTTTTACCGTAGTTGAAGAACGATTGCTAATAGCTGTATAAATTCATAAATAAAAAGAGTATTAACTGTTAATTAAAGATTGAATTTTTTAACATTTTGTTATCTATTAATAATTATCAGTAATTCATTATTGAATAGAAGAATTATGTTTTTTATCATCATGCAATCAAAGAAATTTTTTAAAAATTTTATTTTTATTTTATTGAGATACAATAATAAGACGGTGATTATTTCATTATAATTCACTAATGATGCAATTTATTGATAACAACGAATTAACACCACGTAACAATGACAATCTATTTGGTCATAATGTTAATGAGCAGATTTTTCTTGATGCTTGGAATTCAAAATGTTTACCTAATTCTTGGTTGATTTGTGGCCAACGTGGGATCGGTAAGGCGACATTAGCTTATCGTATTGCAAGGTTTGTTCTTGCTACATCCATTAACAAACATAGTACTTTTTTCGAAAATGAATCACAACAAACATTAAGAATTGATCCAAATCACTTAGTATTTCAACGTGTTGCATCTGGTACACATGCAGATCTCAAAATAGTAGAACGTAATTTGATTTATAATAAAAAAAGTCGCTTAGTTAATGAAATTCCAGTTGATTATGTGCGTGATATCAAAAATTTTCTTTCTTTAACTTCTTCTGAGGGTAGTTGGCGCGTTGTAATTATCGATGCGATAGATGAATTAAGTATATATGGTGATAATGCGATTCTTAAAATTCTCGAAGAACCACCAAAGAATGCACTATTATTATTAATTTCGCACGTTCCTAATAAATTGTCATCAGTAATCAGTTCACGATGCAGACAGCTGACAATGCATTCTTTATCAGAAAAAATAATCCTAACATTATTAAAACAACAATCCATTAAGTTAAATGATATTGATTCTAAATCTATAGCACGTTTATCTAGAGGTAGTATAGGAAAAGCTTTATCTTTGATTAAGTCAGGAGGACTTACACTTTATTCAGATATGATTAAATTAATTAATGATTTACCATATTTAAATATTGTTAATTTGCATGCTTTTGGAGATAGAGTAACACAAAGCGATGAAAGTTTTAATATATTCATAGAGTTGTTTTTAGAATGGTTTATAGTAATAATTAATCAAATTAATAGACAAAAAATTAACAATGAAATAGCTACCGGAGAATCAAGCATACAAAAGTATCTAGTTAAAACAATTGACATTGAAAATTGGATTTTGATTTGGGAAAAAATAAATAATCTATTTAATTATACATATACATTAAATATAGATCGCAAACTAGTTGTCATTAATTCTTTTCTTATTATCGAAAGATATATCTCAACATTAATAAGAAAGTAAGTAGAAAAATAAGAAAGTAAGTAGAAATTCTAAATTCACATTTCTAAAGTTAATCATAATGTCTGAAAAAACTTCATATTATATTACAACACCAATTTATTATGTAAATGATAATCCACACATTGGACATGCATACACTACATTAGCATGCGACGTATTGGCTCGCTTTAAACGTTTAGATGGTTTCGATGTAAAATTTCTAACTGGAACCGATGAGCACGGTCAAAAAATTGAAAAATCTGCAAGAGCTAAAGGTATGGCACCACAAATTTTCACAGATATGGTTTCAAAAAATTTTCACGATCTCACTGTTTTTATGAATTACTCGAATAATGATTTTATACGAACCACAGAGCCACGACATATACATGCATGTCAAGCATTTTGGAAAAAATTGATTGATAACAATCAGGTTTATCTCGATAAATATTGTGGATGGTATTCAGTTCGTGATGAATCATTTTGGAGCGAAACCGAAATTAAATTTGGAATAAACGGTGAAAAACTAGCACCAACAGGTTCTACAGTAGAATGGATTGAAGAACCAAGCTATTTTTTTAAATTGTCATCTTGGCAAGATAGATTACTTGATTTTTATGAAGCTAATCCAAATTTTATTGCACCATCCTCACGTAAAAATGAAGTGTTAAGCTTTGTTAAAAGCGGTTTAAAGGATTTGTCAATTTCACGAACAGGTTTAACTTGGGGCATACAAGTACCAGATAACTCAAACCATATTATATATGTATGGCTCGACGCTCTAATTAATTATATCACAGCAGTAGGTTATCCAGAAATAACAGATGATTATAAAAAATATTGGCCGGTCGATTTAAATGTGATTGGCAAAGACATTCTTCGTTTTCATGCAGTCTATTGGCCAGCTTTTTTGATGGCAATAGATCTGCCTCTGCCAAAACGAATATTTGCACATGGCTGGTGGACAAACGAAGGTGAGAAGATTTCTAAATCTCTTAACAATACGATCGACCCGATAGAATTAGTTCAAACATATGGCTTAGATCAAGTAAGATATTTCTTATTACGCGAAATGTCATTTGGCTCCGACGGTGATTTTTCTCGTTACACACTAATTAAAAGAATTAATAGTGAATTAGCTAACGATCTAGGTAATTTAGCACAACGATCATTATCGATGATTAACAAAAATTGTGAAGCACATTTACCATATCCTAGAATTCTAAAAGAAGACGATCTATTTCTGTTAAATAGTGTAGATATGTCATTATCACAATTACGTAACTATTTTGACAATCAAATGTTTTGTGAGGGAATAAAAATAATATTGCAGATAGTTTGTGATTCCAATAGATATATTGATCGTCAATCACCGTGGCTTCTAAAAAAAACGAACCCAGAACGAATGGATACAGTTCTTTATGTTTTAGCTGAAACAATTCGAAAAATAGCTTTATTATTGCAGCCTGTAATGCCATGCTCAATGTCACGTCTACTCGATCAATTATCAGTACCAATTGATAATAGAGACTTTGTTAATTTCTACAAATTACGTACAGCTGGAATATCATTTCCAAAACCAGAAAGTATTTTTCCTAGGATTATAGAGACATAATAAAAATAATGTATATTTCATAATGTTTATAGATAGTCACTGTCATTTAGATTCTTCTGATTTTCATGGTGATCTCGACGTTTTAGTAAAGCGTGCAATCGAAATTGATGTCGGTATTATAGTTAATGTTGGAACTAAGATTTTAGAATTTAATAAAATTTTAGAGTTGGTGAATCAATACGATAATGTTTATTGTACGGTTGGTCTTCATCCACACGAAGTTACCGATACAACTGTGGCTAATATAGCGCAATTAGTCACAATGTCTGAACATCCAAAAGTTATTGGTTTTGGAGAAACTGGTTTAGATTATTTTTACAACAAAAAATTAAGCACTCAACAGCAAATATCCTTTCGTAATCATATTAAAGCATCGCGTATAACAGGCCTACCTATAATTATACACACTAGAGATGCCGACGAAGATACTATCTCTATTTTAATTGAAGAAGCAACGATCGGTCCATACTCTGGTTTAATTCATTGTTTTAATTCAGATCAACAATTTGCAAAAAAAGTTATCGCGCTTGGTTTATATATTTCTTTATCTGGTATAATAACTTTTAATAATGCTGAAAATCTTCGTGAAACAGTTCGTGGTTTACAATTAGATCGCTTGTTAATAGAAACTGATGCTCCATTTTTAACACCAGTTCCTAACCGTGGGTTGCGAAACGAACCAGCATTCATTGTACATACAGCAAAAAAACTCGCTGAATTAAAAAATCTTGAATTGTCTGATATAGCAACTATTACTACTGAAAATTTCTTTCGACTATTTACTAAAATTCTACAATGAGAGTTACCATTTTAGGATCTGGTGCTGCTGGTGGTGTGCCAATGGTTAGCATTGGTTGGGGAAATTGTGATTACAATGAACCACGAAATCGACGCCTTAGACCATCTATTTTGATTGAAGATGAAGAGCGAGTTATTTTGATTGATACTAGCCCAGATTTAAGGGCTCAATTATTGAGTGCTAATGTTTGTAGACTCGATGCTGTTCTTTACACTCATACACACGCCGATCATATGCACGGAATCGACGATCTGCGTGAAATCAATATGATAATGAAAGCTCCAATTGATGTTTATGGTACAACTGATGCACTTAATGATATTAAAACACGATTTGGATATGTATTTGATCCTTTAGATCTTACAACGATGCCAATATATAAGCCATGGCTAATACCACATCAGCTTAATGAACTGTTTCATATCGGAACTACTAACGTCATGTCATTTGATCAAATTCATGGTCACACTAAAACCGTTGGATTCCGCTTTAATCACATTGCTTATTCAACTGATGTAGTTGAATTATCAGAAAAATCGTTAGCTTTACTTGAAAACCTTAACTTATGGATCGTAGGTTGCCCGTCTGATATACCACAACGAACACACGCTCATTTATCTAAGGTAATAACTTGGGCAGAACATTTGCGACCTAAAATAACGTTGATTTGCCATATGAGCCCTAGACTAGACTACGGTTATCTTAAAACCCATCTTCCAAACGGAATCATACCAGCATACGATGGATTGATAATAGAAGTTTAATATAACTAAATGTAACATTTATATATATAATATAAGTAAATTACTATCTTTAAGATAGTGTAATCATTAATTATTCAAGAATCTAATAATAATGTTTCGTTACTATTTTCTAGTTAACACACTTAATCAAAATTACAAAATAATAAACAAATAAAATTATATTGTAATTAAATTGAATTATTTCAATAAACAGAATTATAATTAACATGATAGACAAGTTAATTATTAATATTAATTAAATTTAATCAAAGATAAATATTGCTTACTAAAATTGTTGATATTTTTAAAATTTTAAATATGTCCACATCTCGCATAACAGTTTCCGGTGTGCCTGAAAGTTTTGATGCTATAGTGCTTGCTAGCATCGTTGAACAATCTGGTGAATTGTTACACGTTACTCGAGATGATCTAAGATCAACACGTTTAGCAGAAGCTTTAATGTTCTTTGCTCCAGATATCGAAGTTATTAATTTTCCTGCTTGGAATTGCTTACCTTACGATCGTATTTCTCCAAGCGTTAATATAATGACTAAACGTATCAAAGCACTATCTTGCTTATCATCAATACATCAAAAAATTAAACCAAGAATCGTGCTTGCTAGTGCTTCGGCAATATTGCAACGAGTTCCATGTGCCGATACTTTCATTTCTAATTATTTTTCATGTAAAATTGGCGAACAACTTGATAGTCAAAGATTATTTACTTTTCTTTCTCGCAATGGATATGTTCAATCAAATAATGTTACAGAGTCAGGAGAATTTGCGCTACGTGGAAATATTATTGATATCTTTCCTCCATGCAATGAATATCCAATACGAATCGATTTATTTGGAGACAATATAGACCAAATTAGGATATTTGATTTACACAGTCAATGTTCAATTAGCAAGATCGAATATTTTGATTTGTATCCTGTAAATGAAATAACATTAAATAAACAATCAATTAATCTTTTTCGATCCGGTTATTGCAAATTATTTGGCACTATTACTGTTAATACAGATCCGCTTTATGATGCTATTTCTAATGGTATTAAATTCGTCGGTATGGAACATTGGTTACCATTATTTTATAATAAGCTTACTACACTATTTACATATCTACCTAATACAATTGTGACGCTTGACTATCAAACAGAAATAGCAATTCAAAATAAAATTGATATGATAACGAGATGTTATAATGCTCGTGCTATTGAAGAATCAGCTCAACATTTCATTAACAGTAACACTACTACGATACCATATCACCCATTATCGTCAATTTACTTGTATCTAGATCAAAAAGAATGGTCTCATGAATTATTATCGCGTAAAGGTTGTACTTTCACACCATTTGCTATCACAGATGGCATTGATGCTGGAGGGCGTATAGGATATAATTTTTCAGAATCACGCTCTTTCGCCACAACAACTTCTAGTGTAAGTGTCTACGATTCGGTAATCGATTATTTTAATAGTAAAATAGCAATTGGACAAAGAATTATTATTGCAACTTTTAGTAGTGGTTCAGCTGAAAGATTAAAATCATTACTAATAAAATATGGATTTTCTAATCAATTAACAACGATCACAAACTGGAAAGAATCAAAAACATTACCAATTGATAATATTGCTTTTATGGTTCATAATATAGAACATGGGTTTTCTTCACCAGAATTATCATTATTTTCCGAACAAGATATTTTAGGATATCACCAGAGTCATTTGTTAAAAATAAATAAAGATAGAAGTAATAGTATTAGTAAAAAATTTCTAGCTGAAACAACAAATCTCTCAGAGAACGATTTGGTAGTTCATATTGATCACGGCATTGGTCGATATAGTGGGTTAATTACTATTGATGTTTCTGGGATACTACATGATTGTTTGTGTATACTGTATGATGGTGATGATAAATTATTTGTTCCTGTAGAAAATATTAATGTATTAAGTCGCTATGGTGTAGAACATACTGGTATACATTTAGACAAATTAGGTAGTGTATCTTGGCAAAATCGTAAGGCAAAAATAAAAAAACGCATTTGTGATATGACAGAGAAACTTATTGCAGTATCAGCTGAGCGACGATTAAGAACTGCAGAAATTTTAGTTTCCGATAAAAATCTTTACAATGAGTTTTGCATTCGCTTTCCATATGTTGAAACCGAAGATCAATTGAATGTAATAAACAACTGTATTGAAGATCTAAAATCTGGCAATCCAATGGATCAATTAGTATGTGGTGATGTTGGCTTTGGTAAAACAGAAGTTGCATTACGAATTGCTTTCATTGTAGCTATTAATGGTTATCAGGTAGCAATATTAGCACCAACGACACTTTTAGCTCGTCAGCATTATCAAACTTTCTCTGAAAGATTTAAAGATTTTCCGATCAAAATAGCGCACCTATCACGATTAATTAATTCTTCTATATCCAATCAAATTCGAAATGATATAACAAAAGGTGTAGTAGATATTATTATTGGCACTCATGCACTTTTATCAAAAAATGTAACTTTTAAGAATTTAGCGCTTCTTATTGTTGACGAAGAACAACACTTCGGTGTCATTCATAAGGAGCTTTTAAAACAACTCAAATCCAATATTCATGTTTTAACATTAACAGCAACTCCTATTCCTAGAACTCTACAGATGGCGCTTGCTGGTGTACGTAAACTTTCTGTTATTGCAACTCCGCCTATTGATCGTTTAGCAGTTAATACATTTGTTTTGCCGTTCGATATAGTCGTTATTCGTGAAGCAATCCAAAGAGAGCGGCTTCGTGGTGGACAGATTTTTTATGTTTGTCCACATTTAAGCGATATTAACGACATAGCTAAATGTCTTGATAATTTAATACCTGAAATAAGTTTTAATATCGCACATGGGCAAATGAAATCAAATCAATTAGAAAAAGTTATTATTGATTTTACTAATGGTAATTTCGATGTTTTGATATCTACTAACATAATAGAATCTGGTCTAGATATGCCACGCGTCAATACACTTATAGTTCACCGTTCTGATATGTTCGGACTTTCTCAGCTTTATCAACTAAGAGGTCGGGTTGGGCGTAGTAAACTCAGTAGTTATGCTTATTTTACGATTCAGTCAAATAAAATTTTGTCAAAGACTGCGGAAAAACGCTTGTCTTTAATACAAACTTTGAATGATCTAGGAAATAATTTTATGTTAGCTAGCTACGATCTTGATCTTAGAGGGGCTGGAAATCTTTTAGGTGACGAACAGTCAGGTAATATTCGAGAAGTTGGTATTGAACTTTATCAAAAACTAACTGAGGAAGCAGTAATTGCTATTAAGAAAAACAATTACGACAGCCATATGATGCTTGATAACGATTGGTATCCAAATATTTCGTTAGGTATCCCGATATTGATTCCAGCCAATTATATAGCTGATTTATCAATACGCTTGTCATTTTATCGACGTATTGGAGCTATCATTGACGATAATAATTTAAATGAACTAATTGATGAAATGATTGATCGTTTCGGCAAGTTACCAAGTGAAGTTAATAATTTACTTGAAGTTGTTGCTATTAAGATCGCTTGTAAACAAGCCGGAATAGAGAAAATTGAAGCTGGGCCTAAAGGTACAACCATAACACTCAGAAATAATAATTTTACCAATACGACTGGGTTAATAAACTTTGTCAGTCAACATTTAAATACTGTCAAATTACTCCCAAATAATAAAATGATTTTCTATAACAATTTGGATAAATTTCCAAATAGAATCAGTGGAGTCAAAGAAATAATTAAAACTATAATAAAAATTAATAATGAATAGATAATATTTTATTCATAATATCATTGTAATAACGACAGCGCATTGTACATTTTCAATAATTACAATAACATTTGATTGAATTAGAAATTAATGAACATTATTTTAGTGTAAATTCAGAAAATTTCGTCATAATATATATTATGCGACAAACTAAAGCTAACATAAAAATACCATTACTAACAATTTGATCTTATTATAAGTTTATCATTTATGTACTTATTATTATACTAAGTTATTATTAGATATATTCAGTATAAGTTGAACATATCATCAGTTATGGTATGGTTATTATAACATCATATAAAACAAAAAGGAGAGATCAGTGTGTCATTTGCTGATTTAGGACTAAGTTCAAGAATTTTAGAGGCAGTAAAAGAAGCTGACTATTCAACACCAACACAAATCCAGAAACAAGCTATTCCAATGATTTTAATGGGACGCGATGTTTTAGGTATATCACAGACAGGAACTGGGAAAACTGCTAGTTTCACATTACCAATGATTGAAATTTTGTCTGGAAGTCAAACTAGAGCAAGAATGTCACGTTCATTGATTTTAGAGCCTACTCGTGAATTAGCATTACAGGTTGCTGATAGCTTTGAAAGCTATAGCAAATATCATCGTTTAACTACAGCTAAATTAATCGGAGGTGAAAGTCTTGTAGATCAGAGAATATTATTAGCACGTGGTGTCGATGTATTAATAGCTACACCAGGTAGATTAATAGATCTTCTCGATCGAGGATATATTTTATTAAATAATATTAAGATTCTTGTAATCGATGAAGCAGATCGTATGCTTGACGCAGGATTTATCCCAGACATTGAACGCATAGTTTTAATGTTACCAAAAATTCGGCAAACATTATTTTTTTCGGCAACAATGGCTATAGAAATACGACGTTTAGCTGATGCATTTTTAATAAATCCAAAGGAAATTTTGATAGAAATACAATCTTCTACAGCAACTACGATCGAACAATTTCTAGTGATTTGTAAAAAACAAGATAAACATAAAATATTAAGTAAGCTCATTTGCATCGAAAACGTTAAAACCGCACTAATTTTCTGCAATTGTAAATGCGATATAGATATTCTTTATAGTTCTTTAATCAAGAGAGGATTTAATGCTATAAAATTACACGGGGACATGTCTCAGGATATTCGTGTAAGAACACTAGAGCTATTTAAAACAGGTACTATTCAATTAATGATTTGTTCAAATATTGCAGCGCGAGGTCTTGATATTTCTAATTTATCACATGTATTTAATTTTGATGTACCGAATCACGCAGAAGATTATGTTCATCGTATTGGTCGCACAGGACGTGCCGGAAAATCAGGGCGATCTTTTACTATTGCAACGAAAGAAGATGAAAAATCTCTTAGCGCTATTATTAATCTTATAGGTAAAGAGATCCCACTTATTACTATCGATAATTTACAAGAATTGGCTATCTCTATAAAAAATGACAAACACAATCATAGCAATAATATCAATGTTAGTAAAAAAAGTTATTTGGGTAATGATAATACGTATAAAAATGAGTACACTAGAACTCAAGAGAATAAATCGAATAATAAGCATCAGGAAAATAGTTACGATCATGATAGTCAATCAATTGATGAAATTACAAATCATCAACAAAATGATGTAATCGGATTTGGTAATATGCTTCCAAACTTTTTAACACATTCTGTTCCTTTAGAAAAAAATGTAAAAAAATTCTATTTTCGTAAAAAACAAAACAAATCTCTTAATTAATTAACTAACTAATTAATTATTTTATAGTCTTTCATACACACCAAATCTAAGAGGAGGATTTACTATAAAGACAGTATTTGTGTTAGTCAAAACAGAATTGGGACAAACTTACGAGGTAGCTAACAGTTTACTAGAAACTGAGCGTATTTCTGAGGTTTATTCAATATCTGGCCAATATGATATTCTTTTAAAGTGTTACATTGATGATAAAACAGATATCGGTCGTTTTGTAACTGAGTCAATTCAAACAATTTCTGGTATTAAAGATACTTTTACTCTTATCGCTTTTAAAGCATTTTCTTAATGTTTTTTACAAAATTTTGAAAAAATAAAAATATTAATAAAAGCAGTTAATAATAAAATTTATTATTGGAGATAATATGAAAAAAATTCGTAATACCAAAATTATTGCTACTATTGGCCCTACAAGTTCTACATTTGAAATGATTGAAGCTTTATTCAATGCAGGAGCCGATGCGTTTCGTTTAAACTTTAGTCATGGAACACATGTTGAACAACAACATAGTTATAATAACATTAGACAAGTTGAAAAAATTTCAGGACATCCTATCTGCGTAATTGCAGATCTACAAGGACCTAAACTACGAATTGGTAAATTTAATACTGATAAAATACATTTGTCAAAAGGACAACATTTTCGTCTTGATCTTGATGCTACTCTTGGTAATGAACATCGTGTCAACCTCCCTCACCCTGAAATCTTTGTTGCCTTACAATTAGAAACAGAATTATTACTTGACGATGGTCGAGTGCATTTGCGTGTAGAACAGCATGGTGTTGATTTTGCTGATACAGTAGTGTTAACTGAATGCGAACTCAGCAATCGCAAGGGGGTAAACGTTCCAAATGTAATATTACCCTTATCTTCTTTAACCGGGAAAGACAAGATTGATCTTGATTATGCACTCAAAATGGGGGTTGATTGGATAGCTTTGTCTTTTGTGCAACGACCAGAAGATATAATAGAGATCAAACGATTAGTTGGCAATAATGTACATGTTATGAGTAAACTAGAAAAACCTACAGCAATTGATCATCTCGCAGAAATCATTGAAATTTCTGACGGAATCATGGTAGCACGTGGTGATTTAGGCGTTGAATGTCCACCAGAAAATGTTCCAATTTTACAAAAACGCATAATTCGTCTTGCTAATGAAGCTGGAAAGCCTGTAGTAGTTGCAACTCAAATGTTAGAATCAATGATTCATGCCTCTTCACCGACACGTGCTGAAGCTTCAGATGTAGCAACTGCAGTTTATGAGGGTGCAGATGCAGTTATGTTGTCTGCTGAAACAGCTAATGGTAAATACCCAATAGATGCAGTAACCATAATGAATCGCATCATTGGTCGCGTAGAGTGTGATGAACAATATAAAATAATCAGGAATGCTTCACGTCCAGTGCCAAATGATACCACAGATGCTATTAGCGCCGCTGCTCGTCAAGTAGCTAATACCCTAGCAGTAGGAGCCATAATAACTTATACCTCATCAGGATCAACAACACTTCGTGCTGCAAGAGAGCGACCAGATGTTCCTATTTTATGCTTAACAACCAATGTAATTGTAGCTCGTCAAATGGCCATTGTATGGGGTAGTTATGCTGTTGTTACTTCAGATGATATTCACAGTTTTAGCGAAATGGTAACTGTTGCCATTCATGTCGCTAAGGATCAAGGGTTTGCCAATTGGAAAGAACAGATAGTTATCATCGCTGGAGTTCCGTTCGGAAAACAAGGAACAACCAATATTCTTAGAATAGCTGTGATCGAAGAGCCTTAATAAGATTAATAAGGTGTATATTATAAATCATTTTCTATAATTTACATCTGCGTGTCTTCTTCTTAGCCCTGACGAGCTTTGAACCGTGGATTTATCTTATTGATCACATAAACACGATTTTTACGACGAACAACACGGCAATTTTTATCACGTAATTTTGCCGATTTCAATGAGTTTCGAACTTTCATTTTAAATATATAATCCTTATTATCAAATACTATAATGAAGTTACAGTCATTATATTTTACTAAAAAATTTAAAAATCAACAATAAATAATTCTACTGGTATTTTATATCACTAAGTCCAAGTCAATATCATAAATAATTTTATACATACAATAATAAAATTTTATTTGATATATTCTCCATTCTTCTTTTAAATCTACCTTAAGTTAAACGTATAACACTCCTGTATTTAAGTGATATCTTAGATTATTAACAAGTACATTGATAATAGATATTAACTTCTTAAAAAAAAGAAAATACAGCAAATTATATTGTATCATTATATCAACTATAAAATTAGCAAATAGTGCTTATAATTATTCTTTTTATTTACATAATATTTCTATCTCAAATTTTTTTGATTTATATTCACAGATTAACTATTTAATTTATTTTATATTTCACTTTACTTTAATTTTGTGAACTGAAAATAACAATCGAGTGTGATTAGTATTAAACAACCAACAACTCAATGAAAAAAGTTTTTTGAAAAATTACCAGCAGTAATTAACTATTTTAGTTTCTTTTTTTTAAAAAAGCTTCTTAGGAAGATCTGACTTATTTTATATAAAAAGAACTCTACTCATGAAATATGAATAAATTGTTAGATTTTATTTAGTTAATAAATATTAGTCTTATAATTCATTCACAAATTTAATTACTATTGATATAATAACATCAATTATAACACACTTACATCTTTACATTAGAATGTTTAACTTAGAACATATAAAATATAATTTGTATGTTGTTTAGATCAGTAATTAATAGATCTAACATAATTATTTTGAGAAACAAATAAAAAATGATTCATGCAGTTGTTGGTATTATTATGGGAAGTCAATCAGATTGGTCAACTATGCATCATACAGCAGAAATACTTGAGAAACTAAATGTTGTTTATGAAACGTGTATTATTTCAGCACATCGAACCCCTCAACGACTTTACGATTATGCAAAAAGTGCTAGCAATCGAGGTCTCAAAGTAATTATTGCCGGAGCTGGTTGTGCAGCTCATCTTCCAGGAATGACAGCAGCATTAACAACCTTGCCTGTCTTTGCCGTGCCAATAGAAAGTAAGGCCCTTAGAGGATTGGATAGTTTATTGTCTATAGTTCAAATGCCTAGTGGTATTCCAGTTGGAACACTAGCTATAGGCAAGTCTGGGGCCATCAATGCCGGGTTATTAGCGGTAGAAGTACTGGCATTAAGTGACTCATCTTTAACAAAACGAATAGAGGATTGGCGATCTAAAGAAACAGCTGCTGTTTCTGAGAAACCTAATAATAATAAAAAATTTCATGTCTGATCATATTTCACCATTAGCAACTATAGGAATTATTGGCGGTGGTCAATTAGGTCGTATGATTGCTTTGGCAGCAGCTCGTTTAGGTTATCGTAGTCATGTTTTTTGTCCTGAAATTAATTGCCCGGCTTCACATGTAGCACTAACAACCACTGCAACTTACGAAGATCAAAAAGCATTAATAAATTTTGCAAATAATGTTGACGTAGTAACTTTTGAATTTGAAAATATTCCCTTAGAAAGTGTTAGTATTATATCAAAGCACATCAAAGTTCATCCTAATTTACATATTTTAGAAATATCACAAAATCGACTTCTTGAAAAATCATTCTTAAATTCTATAGATGTCGCTACAGTAAATTGGTATCCAGTAAAAAATCGTGATGATCTTGAAAATGCTGTTATTACAATAGGAAAACCTTCAGTATTAAAAACTGCACGCTTTGGATATGATGGTAAAGGTCAGATAAAAATAGATACGCTAATCTCTCTAGATGAAGCTTGGAATGCAATAAATGGAGCTCCGGCAATTTTAGAAAGTTTTATTGATTTCAAATATGAAGTGTCAATTATTGTAGCGTGCAGTAGTAATGGAACTACGCGTTGTTTCGATGTTACAGAAAATCGCCATCGTGATCATATTCTTTATAAAACCATTGTACCAGCACCAATAACTAAGGATCTAGTGAGACGTATCGAAAAAATAGCCATAAGAATAGCTAAGACGCTAAATTTAGTTGGTTTATTAGCCGTCGAGTTGTTTGTCACATTAGATGATCAATTATTAGTTAATGAATTGGCACCAAGACCACACAATTCTGGTCATTGGACAATAGATGTTTGCGTAACAGATCAATTCGAACAACTAATACGCGCAATTTGTGGATTACCTTTAGGTAGTACGCAACGTCATTCAAATGCAATTATGACAAACTTGATCGGAAACGATGTAGATCAATGGTTACAAATTTTGCATCAATCAAATGCTCACCTTCACCTTTATGGAAAAAAAGAAATTCATCAAAATCGTAAAATGGGTCACGTCACACAAGTAATTCAATTTAATAATAAAATTAATCCTATATCTTAAATTCAAAATTTGATTATATTTTCTTTTTTATACCGTAATATTTCTATATTATATATAGTGACAATTGTAATCTTCTAGCGACATACCATACATACATAATAATACATATTTACCAATAAACACAAATATGGAATCTTATCATTGGAACAATGGATCATTGATTTCGTCAATACTTATGGTCACTTAATTTATATTTTAATTCTTGTTTGGACCTTTCTTGAAGGAGAGACAATCGTACTTGTAATTGGAACATTAATCTCAAGTAGCGCTGTGCATCTAAATATTTGGTTGCTTATATTATTTGCCATACTAGGAAGTTTTGGCGGTGATCAAACTTGGTTTTATATCGGTCGCTCTTATGGAATGTCCATACTAAAACGATGGCCTAGCATAAAACGAAAAGTAGGATTCGTTTTAAAATTACTAAGACGTCAAGAAACATTTTTTATTCTATCTTTTCGTTTCATATATGGCCTGCGAAATATTAGTCCGTTCATTATAGGCATGACTGGAGTATCTAGAACAAAATTTGTAGCTCTTAATTTTATAGCTTCTATAGTTTGGGCTAATACATTCGCTTGGGGAGGCTACAGTCTAGGTAGTGTTTTTGAAACTTATTTCGGAACATCTTCACATATAGCCTCAGTTATTCTAATTATCATCATTTTATTTTTTGCAACAATTAATTGGTTTCGTCAACGTAAAAAAAATATGATTACAGTTACAGTATCTGATAAATCATCAATTACTGATGTAATTGATGATTTAGACAGTAAATATACAAATTAGAGTAATTCTGATTAATAAAATCGATTTTTGTTATTAATAATGATTAGTTCTTTGCATAAAGAATCAATTTATGCTATCTAATAATAAAAATGTTTTTTTGTTGAGCACAAAAATAGTTTCTTGTGCTTTATATTAGGAGTAGTGGCCCGTCGTGCAAGTTCTCGTTCGTGATAATAACGTCGATCAAGCACTTAAAGTAATTAAGAAGAAAATGCAACGTGAAGGTATTTTTCGTGAAATGAAATTACGTCGTAATTACGAAAAGCCATCTGAGAGACGTGTGCGAGAAAAATCTGAAGCAATTAGACGATTTCATAAGTTAGAACGTAAACGTCTTGAGCGTGAAGGTTTTTAATAACAGTTACTTCCTGATGTAGATATTCTCAAATATCTACATCAGGAAGTATTCTAAATTTTAGATTTTTACAAAAAGTTGTTTATATTTGTTTCATTTTGAATTTCTTACTTTATTTATTGGATCGCAATTTCTTCTTAAAGAGAATTGATGCTATTCGTTGATTGTTTTAAAGAAAATTTTTATTAAAATGCTTACTTTTATTATTCAATAGTGTTCTCAAGCAAAAAACAATAAAAAGATATAAAAATCAAAAAAGTTTTGAGTGAATGTGGATGGTGCGGTCGAGAAGACTTGAACTTCCACGGATTTTAACAATCCACAGCGACCTCAACGCTGCGCGTCTACCAACTTCGCCACGACCGCTCGTAGCATTCAACAAATATTCAATTAAAAATTGTTTTATTTGATACTTAGATTTATACACTATAGAGATATAAATATTGCACAAATATAATCTTTATATCAAAAAATTACAAATTTATTTATTTTTAAAGATCAAATCTATAATTTGATCTTATATAATTTTAGAACATGATAATTTAAGAAATAGTGTAGCTATTTGAATATCTTTATTCAACACATCTCTAGATCTTGCAGCCTCTACATCCTCACCATATAACTTTGTCTGATAGATTTCATCGAGCTGCGAAGCGATAAACACATCTTCTGAAGTTATGTACTCTTCAATCAAAGCCAATCCTAAAAAAAGTGAACCTGTGGCCAAAACGATATTTTGCAGCACAGTTAATCTTATAAAATCGTACCGCCAAATCGCATCGTGTAAAATTGCAATTGTTCTATTAGACTGAACAATCGGAATTACTCCACAAGTTATTTGTATATCTATTTCTAAAATCTTCATTAACCAATCGACTATTGGTTGCCACAACTGTTTTTGACGTTCAGCTAGATTTTTAGGGGTTCTTGCTCTATAGCATATTAAATCAGTTTCTGCATAATTAAGTAATTGTTGAATTATTGTTGTCTGGTTTGGAATAACACAATCAAAAACAGTGCTTGCTAACCGAAAAAATGGCATACTTTCGTGATAGATTATTTCACCTTTTATCATCAATTCTTTAGCAATAATTTCAGCCAATTCGATACACTGAATTATAAGAATATTTCCACATGGAGTTAAAACAAGTTTTTTATCAAGCGCAATACTAAATCCTATATCAGAACTAACAATTGTATACTCAGTGTAAAAACGCTTCATAAAGTGAACACCATGCATAAGAGCTCATCATTAAAAACAAATATAAAATCAGAAAATATAAATTTTTTGTAAATAAACCACTATGTAGTGTTAAATTTGATTCGAACAATCGATATTTTTAAAAGATATTTAATTTTTAAAAATCTTTTATTGTATAAAATTAATTACAAATCAAAATTTCTACGTATGTAGGAAATACATGAAACATTAAACATTATTAAATATTATATATTATTTAATATTACGATCGTTTTATTTAAACGTAATAACTGATCAATGAGTTCAATATGATGAAACAAGTATTTTTATTTATTTCATCTAAAATAACTTATAGTTATTCATCTTAATTAGTTATTATACAATGATAATTGATAGATGTTTCAATACATCAAACATAAAAAGTTAATTTTTTATTCTTGTTTTCAAAAAATTTGTAGATCTTTTTTATAATCCATCGAAAGAACAGAATTAGAATCTAACTGAATACGTTTAGTCCAAACAAATGATTTTGATAGTCACTCTTTCACACAAAAACCAAATTAATAATTCAAATGTAACCAGTTTCACTAATCACGATCTTTGAAGCTATAAATTCTATATAACATAATAACGATTTATTCTATAACAAATATTATTGCTATACTTAATATTTTTTAAGATAAGCATCCAAAATGTGGACAGTAATCATAAATGAAAGATTTATTACCATTAACTAATAATAAATATTATTAGTTAATGTCAGCATAACCGCACATAAAATATAGAAGATAATTTCTATTATTTAAACATAAATCCAGTAAGTCATTCAAATCAAATAGTATGAATCTTCGATCAACAACTTATTTTTAAATGTTTAAGATATAATCCAACTAGTTATAGGTAGTATTAGTTTTGATCACAAAAGACAATTAGCCACCAACTGTCAAAGTAAAAATTTTTCCTGACCGTTGAATCATAATTACCCATTTTTTTTCATGACTGTTGTTCAGTAATGCCTTCAATTTTGATACCAATGTAACAATTTGATCATTGACTTTAACGATCACATCGCCAGGTTGAAATTGTAAATTACTAGCAATAGTACCGTGTTTAATTCTAATCACTGTAACACCAGATTTTACATACTCGATTCCGAGTTCTTCTGCTAAAGCAGGATTCATATTAGCTAATATAATTCCGGCAAATGGATTATTACCAATAATCATGCTAGTATCACGTGGCGGAATTTCTGGCGGAATTTCAAGTTTTATAACAACATTGTGTTTTTGTCCGTTACGAAAAATTGTCAATTGTGTTTGATTTTCAATATTTAAAGTAGCAATGCGAAAACGTAATGTCTCTGGATCATCTATATTATGATCATTTACTGCCACAATCACATCTCCAATTTTAATTTTTGCGCGTTCTGCTGGGCTTCCTTGTTGAATTTCATTTATCAAAACACCATGTGGATGATCAAGTTTCAGCGTTTGAAACATTTCCGACGTCACTTGTTGAACAGAAACTCCTAACCACGGTCTTATTGATCTACCAATGCGAATAATATCAGTCAATACTGCATTGACCATAGTTGATGGAATAGCAAAACCAATACCAACAGAACCACCACCTTCATTAGATGAAAAAATAGTACTATTAATTCCAACTAAACGTCCCTGAAGATCAACTAAAGCACCGCCAGAATTTCCTGGATTAATTGCCGCATCTATCTGAATAAAAGATCGAACATCAGAACCACCGACAGTTGTTCTTGCTAAAGCCGAAACAATTCCCATAGTTACTGTTTGACCAACACCAAACGGATTGCCAATAGCAAGGACGACATCGCCAATTTCAAGAACATCAGAATCACCAAGTTCTAATACAGGCAATTTTTGATTTCCAGTATTAATTTTAAGTATAGCAAGATCAGTTCGCTCATCGGCGCCAATTAATGTAGCTTCAAATTCACGACGATCAGATAGTACTACTATAATTTCGTCAGAATCACGAATAACATGATTGTTTGTAACTATTATTCCATTAGATCTAACGATTACTCCGGATCCTAAAGAACGTTGCACTCGCTCTTGCGATAATCCCATTTGATTTCCAAAGAAATGACGAAAAAAAGAATCATTAAATATAGGTAAAGTATCACGAACTATTTTTCTGGTATAGATATTAACAACGGCATGGGCTACTTGTTTTACTACCGGTGAAAAACTCATTCGCAACTGCTGCTGCGAAATGACTTGATCACCTACCACAGATTCAGTTCGAATTATTAAAACAACGGTCATGAAAAGAAATAACAAGCCACGATGTACTGTCATGGCAAATTCACTTGACTACTATAAGCATATGTAAATTATAACAACAGCAACTCAACACCGACAAAAAGACAGGATTTTATTATTATAGTTTTTTCAACGCAAGATGACGTATTATAAAACAACACATCTTATTACTATTAAAGTACGATCTTCTAATAGCTAAATTATACTATAAATTAATTCGTATTACCATTTTTCTCAACTGCATCTCGCTTAAAACCACTATTCAAACCCTTAGCTAAAATATCACGATCTACCAACTCGATGATAGACATCTGCGCTGAATCACCATAACGAAAACCAGACTTTAAAATACGAGTATAACCACCATTACGGTTCTTGTATCGTTCGGCTATAAATGAAAATAGTTTATCAACAATCTTTCTATCATGCAAAAAAGCAATAACTTTTCTTCTAGCATGCAAATCACCACATTTACTAATAGTAATGAGTTTTTCAACTATTGGGCGCAAATCCTTAGCCTTAGATAATGTTGTCTTAATCTGTTCGTGTTTTATCAGAGCATGAGACATGGCACTAAATAACGCTTTTCGAGAAGTGCTAGTACGATTCAATTTACGGCCACTTATACCATGACGCATATACTTTTATCTCCTATTAATATTTAATAACAAAATTTTTTATTTATTAAACAAGTAACAATTAAAAATAAACGACTACTCTTATTTACAAGAAATTAAAAAATATTATGATCAATGTAATTAATATGGATCTTCAAGCTTTTTAGCTAACTCTTCAATATCGTTAGGCGGCCAATTTAAATTCTTCATACCAAGATGCAAATTCATCTGAGACAATACTTCTTTAATCTCATTTAACGACTTACGGCCGAAATTTGGTGTTCGCAACATTTCAACATCAGTTTTTTGAACCAAATCACCAATATAAACAATGTTATCATTTTTGAGACAATTAGCCGATCGAACAGATAACTCTAAATCATCAACCATGCGTAACAAATTCTTATTAAAAAATGACTCATTGTTATTTTTTTCTTCAACAACAGTCAATTTTTCCTCAAAATTTATAAAAACTTGTAGCTGATCCTGTAAGATTCTAGCGGCTAAAGCGACAGCATCTTCTGGTGTAACTGCACCATTAGTCTCAATAATCATAGATAACTTATCATAATCAGTAATTCTTCCAACTCGAGTATTCTCTACTTTGTATGCTACTTTACGAATAGGTGAAAAGATCGCATCAATCGGAATTAGAGTAATTGGAGAATCTTCTGGGCGATTTTTTGATGCAGG
This sequence comes from Rhodospirillaceae bacterium, assembly GCA_031290545.1. Taxonomy (GTDB): domain Bacteria; phylum Pseudomonadota; class Alphaproteobacteria; order Rhodospirillales; family Magnetospirillaceae; genus Telmatospirillum. The sequence continues at coordinate 50,317 of JAITNJ010000034.1, forward strand.
AACATAACCCTTCCCAGACTCTACCATTAATTCCATGTTAAGAGAGGCGCTTTCATTGAGAGTACACAGAACCAACTCAGGATTCATAATTTCAATATCATGCCCTGTTTCTATCATTCCTGCAGTAACTTCTCCTGCACAATTAGCATGCAATATCATTCGTTTTTGGTTTCCTACTTCTCCATGCATTCTAATACCAAGAGTCTTAATATTCAAAATAATATCAGTGACATCTTCCCGAACTCCTGAAATCGATGAAAATTCATGCAATACATTATCTATATGAATTGCAGTTACCGCTGCTCCCTGTATTGATGATAACAAAATACGACGAAGTGCATTACCTAAAGTAAAACCAAAACCTCGCTCCAACGGTTCAATAACTATCGTAGCACTTCTTGCAACGTCATCGCCACTTTCGATTAAAGGCTTGTTTGGCTTAATCAATTCCTGCCAGTTACTTTGAATCACGAGTACGACCTCTTTTTTTAGTTTAGAATTAATTCTTTAAAATATCAATCCATTACTGATACACATATTTTTCATACACGACGACGTTTTCTAGGACGACATCCATTGTGTGGAATTGGCGTTACATCTCGAATTGCTGTAATAGAAAAGCCAACAGATTGCAATGCGCGCAAAGCAGATTCACGTCCAGATCCTAGACCTTTTACTTCGACTTCTAGAGTACGCATACCATGCTCAGAAGCCTTACGGCCAGCATCTTCAGCTGCAACCTGAGCGGCATAAGGAGTTGATTTTCTCGATCCCTTAAAACCATGCATACCAGACGAAGACCAAGCAATGGTGTTCCCTTTCACATCAGTAATGGTAATCATCGTATTATTGAACGTAGCATTAACATGTGCTACACCAAAAACAATGTTTTTACGTTCACGTAGACGTAAACGTTGAGTAATCACCTTAGGCATAATATTATTTTGTAACCTTTTTCTTGCCTGCAATCGATTTTGCTGGACCCTTACGAGTATGTGCATTGGTATGAGTACGCTGACCGCGTACAGGAAGACCGCGACGATGACGCAGACCGCGATAACAACTTAGATCCATCAACCTCTTTATATTTATAGCAACTTCACGGTGAAGATCGCCCTCAACGCTGTATTCACGATCAATCAATTCACGAATCATCAAAACTTCATCGTTAGAAAGTTGATTAACACGTCTAGTTTCTGGAATTCCAATCTTATCGACAATCTGCCGAGCTTTGGTATTTCCAATTCCATGAATATATGTTAATGCAATTAACACCAATTTATTGGTAGGAATATTAACCCCAGCTATTCGTGCCAAGACTGATTACCCTTTCAATCACTTAATATAAAAACTTCTTCATTTAATATAAGAAGAACTAAAGAGGATATTTTATTAAGATTTATTATCTTTGTCAATCAATCGATAAACATATCAATGATATCAATTAATTGTTTAGTTACTTTTTCAATTGACATGGTTCCATCGACTATTTTTAATATACCACTTTTTTTATAAAATGAGATGATCTGTTCTGTCTGAAAATGGTATGTATTCAATCGTGAGAACAAAGTTTCTGCATTGTCATCAATACGTCTACTGAATTCAGTACCATTACAAACATCGCATTTACCATCTATTTTTGGATAATTAAATTTATCGTTATAGCCTGCCATACATTTGACACATGTAAAACGACCAGCAATCCTATCAATAATTAGTTCATCAGGAACTTTGATTTCAATCGCAATATCTATGGTAATTTTTTTCTTAGCTAATATCGCATAAAGAGCCTCAGCTTGAGCTATAGTTCTTGGAAATCCATCAAGAATAAAACCGTATTCAACATCATGGTGACTAATACGTTCTGATATAATGTCTATTACGATCTCATCATATACCAATTTTCCAGCTTCTATTATTACTTTAACTTTTTTACCAATATCACTACCAGATACTATAGCATCTCTTAGCATATCACCAGTCGACAATCTAACAAGATTATATGTATATTTCAGTCTCTCGGCTTGTGTTCCCTTACCACTACCAGGTGGTCCTAATAGAATTAATCTCATATCAATTTTATTTTTTTCGTAACTTAGATTTCTTAATCAAAGATTCGTATTGATGCGCTAAAAGATGTGATTGTATCTGTGATACAGTATCTATAGTCACAGTTACTACGATCAATAAACTAGTACCTCCAAAATAGAATGGTACTGAAAATCGACTTATTAAAATTTCTGGAAGAATAGATACGCTAGATAAATAAGTAGCGCCAACTATCGTTAGGCGTGTTAAAACATAATCAAGATGATCTGCGGTATTTGCGCCAGGTCTAATGCCTGGAATAAATCCACCATTTTTTTTAAGATTATCAGATGTCTCCACTGGATTAAATACGATCGATGTATAAAAGAAAGCAAAAAAAATGATCAATCCAAGATATAGAATCAAATATAGCGGCTGTCCGTGACTCAATAAAGTAGCAATAGTACCTAGCCACTCTTGATCATTCTTAGTAAGAAAACCAGATACTGTAACAGGCATTAATAAAATAGAACTAGCAAAGATTGGCGGAATTACACCAGATGTATTAATTTTAAGTGGCAAATGAGATGCATCACCAGCATAAATCTTATTACCAATCTGTCTATTTGGATATTGAATTATAATTCGTCTATGTGCACGTTCTACATATACAATCAAAACAATGACGCCTATAATCATAATAATCAAAAAAGCAATAAGTATTGCTGACAAAGCACCAGTACGACCCAATTCTAGAGTACTGATAATAGCATTCGGAAGATTAGCTACAATACCAACAAATATAATCAATGAAGTGCCATTACCAATTCCACGCGCAGTAATTTGTTCTCCAAGCCACATCAAGAACATTGTACCACCTACCAGCGTTATAACTGTTGTAAATCGAAAGAATCCTCCAGGATCAAAAACAGCCAAAGCACCGTTATTACCAGCAGTCATCATTTCCAAACCCACAGCAATTCCATATGCTTGGATCATAGCAATTAATACTGTAAAATATCGTGTATATTGATTGATCTTTTTACGACCTTGCGCACCTTCTTTCTTGAGCAATTCTAGGGATGGCACTGCAGTTGTCATTAGTTGCATTATTATCGATGATGAAATATATGGCATGATATTTAGTGCAAAAATAGTCATTCGAGACAATGCACCACCAGCCAACATGTCAAACATGCCGAGAATACCATTTTTAGAATTGCTAAAAAAATTAACTAGTACATGTGGATCGACTCCTGGAATAGGAATCCAAGTTCCAAATCTATATACAATTAAAGTAATTAAGGTAAACCAAATACGCTTCTTAAGTTCGATCGCTTTGGAAAAAACACCAAAATTCAAATTGGCAACAAGCTGCTCATAGGCAGATGCCATACCGATCTCCAAATATTAATGATTAAAATTCCAACACAACTAGATATGAATGATAATCTTATTTATCAATTTATCTACTAATAAATAATAACATAACAATTATATATAATTCTAATATTGACCTTAGTTAGTCAAAAATATTTTTAATTTACAGTTTCATGTGTAATTTTTGTAGCTTTTACAATAACTACGCCGCCAGCTTTCTCTATTGCAGCACGAGCAGAAGATGTTATCCCAGCAACTTCAATAATAATTGAACTTTTTAATTTACCTCTACCAAGCAATCTAACGCCATTTTTTATTCGTGTAATAATTTTTGACGCTAAAAGATCATCGGCGGTAATTTTATTCTCAATATTCAGTTTGTCACAGTCAATTGCTCTCTGTAAAAAATCAAGATTTAATTCAGTGTAATTCAACCGAAATAAATTTTTAAATCCTCGCCTTGGCAAACGCCTATAAATCGGCATTTGACCTCCCTCAAAACCATTAATAGCTACACCAGTTCTAGATGACTGTCCCTTAACACCACGTCCAGCAGTTTTACCCTTACCAGAGCCAATACCACGACCAACACGCAAATGTTTTCTGCTAGCTCCTGCATTATCGCGAAGATCATTAAGTTTCATTCCAAATTATTCCTCTTCAATTTGCACTAAATGACGTACTTTTTCAATCATACCACGAATAGATGGTGTATTTTTTAACTCACGACTACGATTCAATTTATTTAGACCAAGTCCAATCAATGTCGCTCTTTGATCAGCAGGACGGCCAATAGGACTAGCGATTTGAGTAACTTTTATAGTTTTAGGAACGTCTACAATAGTAAATTTTTTGACCATAAACTTCCATCCTTGATAGGAAAACTAATTAATCTATACAATATCGTCACGACAACAAATTATTTCACTAACATTTTTATCACGCTTAGAAGCTATCGCTAATGGACTAAACATATTAATCAATGCATTAAATGTAGCCTTAATCATATTGTGTGGATTAGATGTACCGATACATTTAGCTACCACATCCTGAACGCCCATAGTTTCAAATATAGCACGCATCGATCCACCTGCAATAATACCAGTACCAGACGGAGCTGATCGTAATATGACATGCCCAGCACCAAAATAACCATGTACATCATGGTGAATCGTGCGGCCTTCATGTAATATTACATGAATCATATTACGTCTTGCTCGATCTGACGCCTTACGAATAGCTATTGGAACCTCACGAGCCTTACCAGATCCATAACCAACACTACCATTTTCGTCTCCAACAACTACTAAAGCAACAAAAGCAAATCTCCTACCTCCCTTAACCACTTTAGAAACACGATTTATGTGTACTAGTTTATCAATAAAATTACTTTCTTCATTTTGCGTTTGATTATTTCGTGTAGCTCGATTATTAGAACTACGATTATTACGATTTGAACGCTCACCACGCTCAGTATTTAGTATATGTACCATTTCTTTTATGATTCCTTAGAACAACAATCCGTTTTTTCGAGCAGCGTCAGCTAAAGCTTTGATCCTACCATGATAAATATAACCTCCACGATCGAATACTATTTTAGTAATACCAACTTTTATAGCACGTTCAGCGATCAATTTTCCAACCATCATTGCTGCAGAAGAATCAGCACCAGTCTTCAATTTACCATTCAATTCAACATCTAACGTTGAGGCAGCGATCATAGTAAAACCTCTTAAATCATCAATAATCTGAGCATAGATATGTTTAGATGAACGAAATACAGACAGACGAAGACGCCCGTTAGCCTTTTTACGAAGAGCCGAACGATTGCGTTTTTTACGACGTAGAAAAAGATCTCTTAATGATAACATTGCGTATCCTTATTTCTTTTTTCCTTCTTTACGAAGAATTACCTCAGTTTCAAACTTAATACCCTTACCCTTGTATGGTTCCGGATCACGATACGCACGAATCTCAGATGCTATTTGATTAACTATTTGACAGTCTTTTCCAATAATTGAAATATTAGTCGATTTTTCACAATTAATAATTATATCATCTGGAATTTGATACTTTATTTCGTGAGAGAAACCCAATTGAAGTTGCAAAATTTTACCATTAACCTCAGCACGATATCCAACACCATTGATTTCAAGATCAGTTTTAAAGCCTTCAGATACACCCTTTACCATATTAAAAATTAAAGACCTAACGGTTCCCCACATCATATGAGAGTGCTTAGTTTTAGATGTAGGCCTTACAAATAAATGATTACCATCCAAAATAGCTTCTACATCATTACTAATAGAAAGCCTCGAAATACCAAATTTACCATTCACAGAAATCTCATTTTCAGAAATCGAAACAATAACATCGATTGGTACCATAACAGGATATTTACCAACTCGCGACATCTTCAATACGCCCCTAAAACACTCTACAAAAGATCTCACCACCAATATTTGTAGCAATAGCCTCAATATTTGACATCACACCATGTGATGTTGATAAAATTGAGATGCCCAAACCATTAGATACCCTAGGCAAATTTTTAATTTTCGAATAAACACGACGACCTGGCTTAGATATTCGAGAAATCTCATGAATAACAGGAATGCCATTATAATATTTAAGCTCAATAGTAACTTCACATACACCAGAACGCAACTCAACTTGTGAGTAACAACGAATATAACCTTCACGCTTCAAAACTTCTAACACGTTATTACAAATTCTAGAGGCAGGAACAGTTACTTTCGATTTTTTTGCCATCTGACCATTTCGAATTCTCGTTAACATATCTCCAAGAGGATCTGTCATCATTTTTTCATATCTCCTACCAACTAGATTTGATCATTCCAGGGATATATCCACCTGACCCAAATTCTCGTAATTTAATACGACAAAGTTTGAATTTACGATAATTACCACGAGGACGACCAGTAATTGTACATCTTAGACGAACGCGAGTAGTAGATGAATTACGTGGTAATTTTGCCATTTTTAACGTGGCTTTGAATCGATCTTCAAGAGTTATATTGCGATTCATTATGATAGTCTTTAATTCAGCACGACGATTTGCTTGTTGTTTAACAAGATTTTCACGTTTTTTATTTCGTTCAATAGAACTAATCTTCGCCATTATTTTACTTTCTTTTCGATCAACTCAAGTTCTAAATGGTATTTCGAATGCTTTAAGAAGAGCTTTAGCTTCATCGTCTATTTTAGTTGTTGTTACTAAAACAACATCCATACCACGAACACAGTCAATGCGGTCGTAATCAATCTCTGGAAATACCAATTGTTCTTTTATACCTAATGCAAAATTACCACATCCATCAAAACTATTATCACTAACGCCTCGGAAATCACGTATACGCGGTAAAGCAATAGTAATCAACCGATCTAGAAACTCATACATGCGATCTCTACGAAGAGTTACTTTACATCCAACCACTTGATTCTCACGCAATTTAAAGCTCGCTATAGAATTTTTCGCTCTAGTTATCACAGGCTTTTGTCCAGTAATAACAGTTAAATCAGCCAAAGCACCTTCAATTTTTTTAATATCACTAGCAGCTTCTCCAACACCCATATTAATAACAATTTTATCAAGACGTGGGATCTGCATTTCGTTCACATAATTAAATCGTTCCTGCAAACTCTTTCTAACTACGTTATTATAATGTTCACGTAATCGAACGACCATTGATCATAACTCCATTTAATGATCGATCTGCTCGCCAGATCGACAGGAAACGCGAACTTTACGCCCGTCTTCAAGAATCTTGAAGCCAACACGAGTTGCTTTATTTATATTAGGTTCTAGTAATGCTACATTCGATATATGAATAGTTCCTTCCAGTTTAACTAAGCCGCCTTGGCTAGTCTTAGATGGCTTAGTATGCTTAGTTAACATATTTATACCTTGCACAACGAGACGATTGTCACTTGGAATAACACGAAGAATCTTACCCTTCTTACCCTTGTCCTTACCAGCGATCACAATAACCAGATCACCTTTCTTTACCTTAATAGACATTACAACACCTCAGGCGCTAGAGATATAATTTTCATGTATTTTTTAGCACGAAGCTCACGTGTAACCGGACCAAAAATACGAGTACCTATAAGGTCACCCTGTTTGTTAATTAAAACAGCAGCATTATTATCGAATCTAATAACAGAACCATCAATACGACGAATTTCTTTAGAAGTACGTACAATTACAGCATTATGAACATCACCCTTCTTAACACGACCTCTTGGAATAGCACTTTTTATCGAAACAACAATCACATCACCAACATTAGCAATAGTGCGATGAGAACCACCGAGAACTTTGATGCATTGCACCTGACGAGCACCAGAATTATCAGCAACGTCCAGATTAGTTTGCATCTGGATCATATGTTCTTCCTTTCAATAAGCATCTTACAAACCTCAATATTCAATTTACAATTTCATCACCAGCAAGAACTGTCCAACACTTATTCTTTGAAATCGGACGACATTCCTCAATTCGCACTACATCACCAATCTTAGCATTATTAATTTCATCATGAACACTATATTTTTTTGAACGCTTGATTAATTTTTTATAAATAGGATGCATGACATTTCTATCAATACGTACAACAATAGTTTTGTTCATGAAATCTGAAACTACCACACCCTGTAAAATCCTCTTAGGCATCTTTACCACCTACATTTTTATTACAATTGCGTTCTTTAATTAAGGTATTGATCATAGCTATTTTGCGACGTACTTTACGCATTAAAGCAGTATTCTCCAACTGACCAGAGACTCGTTGAAATCTAAGATTAAACTGCTCCTTTTTTAATTCAATAATCTGATCGCTTAATTGATCGATAGTTTTTGTCTTAAAATCAACAATGTTTTTCATGATCAAGTCTCACTAACCATACGATATACAAACTTAGTCTTAATTGGTAATTTAGCGCTTGCTAAAATAAATCCCTGGCGTGCAATTTTCTCAGAAACACCGTCAATTTCAAAGATAATTCGACCAGGAGCTACGCGAACGGCCCAATATTCTGGAGCGCCCTTACCAGAACCCATTCGTACTTCTGCAGGCTTAGTAGATATCGGTAGATCAGGGAAAACACGTATCCACACACGACCTTGACGCTTCATATGACGACTCAAAGCGCGGCGCGCAGACTCAATCTGACGCGCAGTAATACGCTCAGGCTCAAGAGCTTTCAAACCATAAACACCAAAGCTTAAAGTAAAGCCACTTTTGGACAACCCATGTATACGACCCTTATGAGCTTTATTATATTTTGTGCGTTTTGGACTAAGCATTTTTAATCACGTCTCTACTACAAGTATTAATTTTCAGAAACATCGTTAGGTACAATTTGTCGTGTTTCAGAAGTATTTTTATCTTGCATAATCTGATCATAAGACATAATCTCACCCTTAAATACCCATACTTTAATACCACATGTACCGTAAGTAGTTTTTGCTGTAGCTATTCCATAATCAACATCAGCGCGTAAAGTATGCAATGGCACACGCCCTTCACGATACCATTCAGTCCTAGCAATCTCAGCACCGCCAAGACGTCCGGAACAATTGATTCTAATACCATTTGCTCCCATGCGTAAGGCATTTTGCACAGCACGTTTCATGGCACGACGAAAGGCAACACGACGCTCCAATTGCTGAGCAACATTCTCAGCAACAAGACGAGCATCTAATTCAGGTTTACGAATCTCGACAATATTAAGATGAATCTCATCGCCAGTTACTTTAGACAATTCCTTACGTAATGATTCAATATCAGCACCCTTTTTACCAATTATTACTCCAGGTCGGATCGTATGAATAGTAACAAGTGCTTTTTGAGCAGGACGTTCAATAACAATACGTGAAACACCGGCATTGATTAACTTGACACGCAGAAAATCACGTAACATCAAATCATCATGTAGCATTTTAGCGTAGTTGCGGCTAGTAGTATACCAACGAGAATCCCAAGTTCGATTAATTCCTAGCCTAAACCCTATTGGATTGACTTTTTGGCCCATTACATATTACCTTTTTTAATACCTTTTTCACATTCACGAACAATCACTGTTAGATTGCTGAATGGTTTTATAATATGACTAGAACGGCCACGAGCACGTGGTCTAAACCGCTTCATAACCATAGCTTTACCAACAAATGCTTCAGTTACAACCAAACGATCTACATCTAACTGATGATTGTTTTCAGCATTTGCGATAGCAGATTGTAAAACCTTCTTAACATCATGTGCAATACGACGACGTAAGAATGTCAAAGAAGTCATAGCAACATCGACCTTTAAACCACGAATTGACCGTGCTACCAAATTTAGCTTGCGTGGACTAGTGCGAACTGCAGTAGCTATAGCACAAGCCTCGGTATCAGTTAAATCGCGCTGTATAGTCTTTTTGCCCATATTATTAAACCTTACTTTCTCTTCACCTTTTTGTCTACAGCATGACCATAGTAAGTGCGCGTTGGTGAAAACTCGCCAAACTTATGTCCGATCATATCCTCTGTCACAAATACTGGAATATATTTTTTCCCATTATGTACACCAAAAGTTAAACCAACAAATTGTGGAAGAATTGCAGACCGTCTTGACCAAATTTTAATTACATCATTACGACCAGAAGATCGTAACACTTCCGCTTTCTTAAAAAGAAAGCCATCTACAAAAGGACCTTTCCAAATGGAGCGTGTCATCGTCTTATTTTTCCTATTTAATTATGCTGACGACGGTGAATTATTAGATGATCTGTCTTTTTATTGCTTCTAGTTTTCTTACCTTTAGTAGGTTTACCCCATGGAGTAACAGGATGCCTACCTCCAGAAGTTCGCCCCTCACCACCACCATGAGGATGATCAACAGGATTCATAGCCACTCCACGAACATGTGGACGCCTACCTAACCAACACGAGCGACCAGCCTTACCAAGATTAATGTTTTTTTGATCTGGATTAGATACAGCGCCAATAGTCGCCATACATTCACTACGAATCATTCGAAATCCACCTGAAGATAAACGAATCTGAGCATAACCATGATCTTTACCTACTAATTGAACATAAGTTCCAGCTGAACGAGCTAATTGACCGCCATTACCAATTTTCATTTCTACATTATGAATAATAGTACCAACAGGAATATTTTTTAGTGGTAATGCATTGCCTAATTTAATGTCAACTTCCTGACCGGAAATTATATGATCGCCTACACATAAATGTTGTGGAGCTAAAATGTAAGATAACTGACCGTCATCATAACGAATTAAAGCAATAAAAGCAGATCGATTTGGATCATATTCTAAACGTTCCACTGTAGCAATAACATTTATCTTGTTTCTTTTGAAATCAATCAATCTATAAAGACGTTTGTGACCACCGCCTCGATGTCTAACTGTTATCCTTCCAGTTACATTACGACCACCATGCGAACGCAAACCATTTGTTAGCGATTTCTCAGGATCACCTTTCCATAAATCAGAATGATCTACAATAATTAATTGACGTTGACTTGGTGTAGTTGGATTAAAACTTTTAAGTGTCATTCCCTATCAGACTTTCGCTGTTATATCTATCGATTGACGTTCAGCCAACGAAACATTTGCTTTCTTATAATCGCTACGCCTACCAATAAAACCCTTAAAGCGTTTAGTTTTACCTGACTGTCGTAACGTATTAACTGCCTTAACTTTGACATTAAAAATAGTCTCAACCGCAGCTGCTATTTCGTTTTTAGTTGCATCTAGTGACACTATAAATGTAACCTGATTATACTTTGAGGCGATGGTCGTTTTTTCTGTAATTACCGGAAAACGAACAATATCATAAGCTCTTTCTTTATTAATTTGCAATATTTTCATTTTAGACGTGCCTCTAGTTCTTTTATAGCATCTTTAGTAAAAACTAAATTATCATGTCGCAAAATGTCATAGACATTAACACCCTGAATCGGCAAAACATCGATTAACGGAATATTACGAGAAGCTAATGCAAAATTTGCATTAGCTTCAGTACAATCAATAAACAATGCATTTGCTAGATTGAGTTTAGCTAATTTGACAGCTAGATATTTAGTCTTTAGCGAAGATATGTCAACTTTATCAAGAATAATAAGTTTACCATCAATTACTTTTGAAGATAAAGCGTTCTTGAGTGCTTTGACACGAAACTTCTTAGTTAAATTATTAGCATGAGAACGTACTACTGGACCGAAAATAATTCCACCGCCACGAAATTGTGAGCTACGCAAAGATCCATGACGGGCCCGGCCTGTACCTTTTTGACTATAAGGCTTTTTTGTGGTACCTGAAACTTCACAAATTTGTTTTGTTTTATGATTTCCAGATCGCCTTTTAGCAAGCTGATAATTAACCATGCGAACAAGAATATCTCTACGAACAACAATTCCAAATATTTCGTCTGATAAATCGACAAAACCGACGTTTTCAGCTTCAAAATTAACTACGTCGATCCTCATTACTCAATCCTTACGCTCTTCATTATTATTAATTCCGTCTGCTCTCTTGACTAATTTATAAGAACATCAAGAGTTTATTCTTTTGATTCCTGCTGGATACGGAGCATTGAGTGGTAACATCTTTTTTACCGCATCACGAACCAAAATCCAACCACCACGTGAACCAGGTACTGCTCCTTTAATTAAAATCAATCCACGCACTTCATCAACATATATTACTGTTAAACTTTGTGTAGTCACGCGAATATTCCCCATGTGACCAGCCATCTTCTTTCCTTTAAAAACCTTACCTGGATCTTGACATTGACCAGTTGAACCATGCGAACGGTGTGATACAGATACACCATGTGATGCCTCCAGGCCATGAAAGTTATGACGCTTCATTCCACCAGCAAATCCCTTACCAATAATGATTCCAGTAACATCAACATATTGATTGACAACGAAATGAGTAGCCAAAAGCTCAGTACCAATTTCAAGTAAAGCATCTGATGTAACACGAAATTCTAAAATCTTTCTTGGCGGCTCTATTTTAGCAATAGCGAACTGACCACGCTGAGCTTTGCTTACATTTTTAATTTTAGAAAAACCATAACCCAACTGTACAGCAGAATAACCATTTTTTCCTTCAGATCGAGTCGAAACTACCTTTAAATTATCGATCTTAAGTACTGTAACTGGTACATGTACGCCATCATCAGTAAAGATTCTAGTCATTCCAATTTTCTGAGCGATGAGACCTGATCGCATCTTTTTTCCTTACAATTTAATCTCAACATCAACACCAGAAGCTAGATTTAATTTCATTAATGCATCTACAGTCTGCGGTGTTGAATCAATAATATCAAGAAGACGTTTATGTGTACGAATTTCAAATTGTTCGCGAGATTTTTTATCAATATGAGGTGAAGAATTAACTGTAAATTTTTCAATTTTAGTAGGTAATGGAATTGGCCCTCGCATCTGCGCGCCAGTTCGTTTAACTGTGTTAACTATTTCACGAGTAGACTGATCTAATATTCGATGATCAAACGCCCTCAAACGAATACGAATTTTTTGGTTTTCCATATAAATTACTAACCTTAATCTTACTTACTTTAATATGTTCATCATTCGATGATTGATGAAACTACACCAGCACCAATAGTACGCCCACCCTCGCGAATAGCAAAGCGCAAACCTTCGTCCATAGCGATCGGTGCAATCAATGTAA
>JAITNJ010000011.1 GCA_031290545.1 Rhodospirillaceae bacterium
TGATGATATTGAAAAAAAAGACGTTACAGAATGACAAAGCTAACTTAGGCTTAGGGTTTCATGTCATTACAGAACTGATTGCTGGAATTGCAGTTGGCACTCTCATCGGATATACTCTAGACTGTTGGTTTAGTACGAGACCATTTTTGATGATAATTTTTCTATTTTTAGGAGCTGTTGCAGCTACAATGAATATTTATCGAATTTCTAAAAAGTATTAAAACTAAAGAAAACATAAGTAATATGATCACGATTAACCTTCATGAGAAGAAGATAAGTGGCTAATCCTATCGAGCAGTTCAAGATCCAATCATTGATTCCTCTTGAAATTTGTGGAGTGAATTTTTCTTTCACAAATTCAGCACTTTTTATGATGATATCAGTTATTCTTATCGTTTCTTTTCTGATACTTTCTATTAGAAAAAGCACATTGATCCCAACACGATGGCAACTATTAGCTGAAATCTTCTATGAATTCTCTTTCAATATGGTTCGTGATAATGTTGGTATAGAGGGAAAAAAATATTTTCCATTTATCTTTAGTTTATTTATGTTTGTGTTATTTGGAAATTTACTAGGAATGTTTCCTTACGCTTTTACTTATACTAGTCATATCATCATTACTTTTGGTTTAGCAATTATAGTGTTCGTAGGTGTCACTATTATAGGTTTCGTACATCATGGATTTGGTTATCTGCGAATGTTTTTTCCACATGGTGCACCATCCATTACTGCTATAATTTTAATACCAATTGAACTGATTTCTTATTTTTCACGTCCATTTAGTTTAGCCATACGTTTATTTGCAAATATGACAGTTGGTCATATAATTCTTAAAGTAATGTCTGGTTTTATAGTAGCACTAGGTGTTTTTGGTATTCTACCTATGGTTTTTCTTGGTGGTGTAATAATTTTAGAATTCGGTATTGCTATTTTACAGGCTTACGTATTTGCTATACTTTCTTGCATTTATTTGCATGATGCAATTCATATGCATTAAAAAACGTTTGATATATAAAAAATGAAAAAATATCTTATTTTGTCAACAAGTCGTTGATTTACAAGAAATGCATTGTTGATTTATAATTAGAAAATGTTTTTGTTAAAAAGAAAATTAAATTTCAATTAATTATTTTTTTGGAGTGAAAATTCTATGGATCCTCAAGCTGCAAAGATGATCGGTGCTGGACTTGCCGCTATCGGTATGATTGGGTCTGGTATTGGCGTAGGTAACATATGGGCCAGCTTAATTACTGCTGTTGGTCGTAATCCAGCTGCCAAGAACAGTGTTGAACTTTATGGTTGGATCGGCTTCGCTGTAACAGAAGCCATTGCCTTATTCGCTTTGGTTGTCGCATTAATCTTGTTGTTTGTTTAGAACATCGTTTAAATCATTGGCATTACGATCATTTGAAGTTCTAATTCTCGTAATCTTATTTCTTATAAAAAGAGTTAAGCGATGCCTCAATTTGATTCAACTTTTTTTACAACACAACTGTTCTGGTTATTTATTACTTTTGTTTTTCTATATGTATTAATGTCAACTTTAACAATTCCTAAGATCAGTGCGATTTTAGATAAGCGTAAACACATCATAGATGAGAATATCAACGATGCTATTAAATTTAAAACTGAAACTGAAGTGCTAATTGCACGTTATAAAAATATTCAATCAGAATCACGTATCAAAGCGATTGAAATTTTAAAAAAGAACGACTATGAACTGACTAAGCAGATCGAAGATCGTCAAAAACAATTAAGCGAACGTTTAAACAATCAAATTAAATCTGCCGAATGTAGCATTAATGATACAAAACAGCATGCATTGATTAATATTCATGAAATTGCTACTGACATATCTAAGATAGCAATTATGAAATTAACAGGAGTACTGTACGATGATACTAAAATTGCACAAGTAGTAACTACCTCTATTGAGGATAATTAACAGTGCTTATTGATATCGCACATGCAATAGAGATTGTTACTCAACACAATGAGCATATTGGTTTTTTTTCTAGAGCAGAAACATGGATTGCTATAACTTGGATAATTGTAGTAGTTGCTGTTGCTCGTCCAATTTTTCATTTCATTACAAATGAGCTTGATTTGAGAAAAGAAAAGATCCGCATGCAATTAAACGAAGCAGAACAATTACGCAAAGAAGCCGAAGAAATGCTTATAAAATATCAAAAAAACCAGCATGTTCTTATCAAAGAAGCTGAGGAAATCATAAAACAATCAAAAGAAAGAGCCGATTTTTTAGCAGAAAAAAAATTGAATGATCTAGAAAATATACTAAAAAATCGCGAACAACAGGCCATTGATCGTATAAATCAGGCCAAGGCAACGGCTCTGAACGAGGTACGCGATAAGATAGTAGATATTGTTATCAATACTACACGCAAACTAGTTGCTGAAAATCTTTCGCCAACACAGACATCAACTTTGATCGATCAGGTCATCAAGAACCTTCCAAAGCAAATTCACTAAATTGACATCTCAGTATAATTTATAAATACCAAATCAGTTCGTAGCATTTTTATTAAAAAACAATACTAGAAAGTACCAGCTTCTATTATAGACGAGAAATTTTCAGCTTTAAGACTTGCACCACCGACCAAACCACCATCAACGTCCTCAATAGCAAACAACTCTCTAGCATTAGATTGATTCACAGAACCTCCATAAATAATTCTAAGACGTTTAGCTACATTCAAGCCTAATTTCTTTTCAGCCAATTCACGAATTTTTCTATGAGCTTCAGCTACTTCAGTAACAGATGGCGTACGTCCTGTGCCAATAGCCCACACTGGCTCATAAGCAATTATTGTATTATCAGACGTTGCTATTTCTGGCAAAGATTCAAGAAATTGAGTTTCTATTACTGTCAACATTTTCCCATTATCACGCTCAGCCTCTGTCTCACCAAGACAGATAATCGCTACTAATCCAATTATATTTACCATAGTAGCTTTAGCTCGTACAACTTTATTAATTTCTTTATAGTTAGCGCGTCGTTCAGAATGACCAACTATAACGTGACTAGCCCCCAAATCCTTTAACATAGAAGCAGATATGTCACCAGTGTATGCGCCGCTTTTTTCAAAATGACAATCTTGACCACCAATTGATAATTTGGATCCTTTTGTCACTTTAACCATAAAATCAATTAATGTAGCTGGTGGGCAGATCAATATGTCTACATCAGATGATATTTTTTTTATTTTATCAATAAACTCCCTTCCATCAGACATAAGACCATTCATTTTCCAATTTCCAGCGACCAATAAACGACGTGTCATAATTAAGATTCCTTTTTGCTTTTTCAATTAATTGTTGTAAATTTAAATTATTATTTGATTAATAACTATCTAATTAGAATAATAAATCTAACAATATTCTTTAAAGAATCGTATTATAAAAAGTAATTGTTTTTTATTTTAATTTCATTTTAGCGGAGATTCAATGCTCAATTCTTTACGAAATGCTTCGAAGTCCTGGTTTATAAAGATTTTATTAGGATTGCTGATATTAAGTTTTGGAATATGGGGAATCGGCGACATCGTATGGAATCGAACAAAAGTACAACCGGCTGCTGTTGTTGGCAAACTATCAATTTCAATACAAGAAATATCTAATGAATTGCAACGTAGCATAGAACAAATATCCTATACTTTAGGAGAAAAAGTAACAACTGAACAGGCACTAAAATTTGGATTATTACAGCACACTCTTGATCAAATGATCACTCGTGCATTATTTAATCAAGATGTCAAAAATCTTGAGCTTGATGTCAGTGAAGATAATATGCGACAGATCATTTCTGAAATTTCAGCATTCCAAAATGAATCGGGTGTCTTTGATAAAAATATATATAAATATATATTGAATCATTCTGGATTAACCGAACGACAATTTATTACTGCAGAAAAAAACAACATTATGCGTAAACAGATCATTAAAATGATCAGTAGCGGATTGAACGTGCCAGATCTAATGTTTAATCCATTATACTCATATCATCAAGAAAAACGAATAGCTGAAACTATCACTTTTTTAACTGACAAGGTACCTGAACCAGCAAAACCAAATGACACTATTCTTAACCAGTATCATAAAGATCACACACATTTGTTTATGTTACCAGAAATGCGTGGAATTACAGCTATAGCTATACGAGCAACAGATGTTGCTGATAATATAAAGTTTACAGATGCTGACGTTGAAAAAGCTTATAAAATTCGCCATAAAGAATTCCAGACCACAGAAACGCGTAATGTACAACAGGCATTATTTAATGACGCAACTAAAGCTAAAGAATTTGCTAACATGGTTCTTGCAACTAAACAGATCTCAAATTTTAATAACGTAGCCAGAACTGCCGGAGCTAAAGTTTCCGATCTTGGTTGGGTTGATCGTAATAGTATGTCATTGCCAATTTTAGCTGATGCTACTTTCGAAAACAATAGTTTAGGTGTAATTGGTCCGATTGAAACTTCGTTTGGATGGCATGTATTACGTATTAATCAAGTCATACCAAGTAAACCTAGACCTATATCTGATGTAAAAAATCAGATTATTCAAGATCTAACGAACGACGAAACCACTAACCGTCTTTATGCCCTTTCAACAAAGATCGAAGATGCTATTGGATCAGGTGCTAGTATCGATGAAGTAGCAAACACGTTCAATTTAAAACCAATAAAGATAGCAGCAGTTGATGAACATGGTTTCGATTCTAACGATAACTTAATTACAGATATACCAAAAATTCCAAGTTTTCTTACCAAAGCATTTCAAACTCCACAAGGAACAACTACTGAAGTAATAAGATTTGACGATAGTAATGATTATTTTATTTTGCATGTAGATAGCGTAACCCCACCAACCATAAAACCATTCGATCAAATCAAAGATCGGGTTATAGATTCTTGGGTACAAGAACAAAAGAAACGAGTAACATACGAAAAAGCTACAGCAGTAATTGAGCGCTTAAAAAATGGTGAACTATTAACTGTCGTTGCAAATCCTTTAAAACCTGAAACCACTCAGCCATTCTATCGTCACACCGATAAAGAAGTAGCTGTTTCACCTCTTATAGTAACTGAGATGTTCAAAAATCATCTCAAAATAGGCGACGCTAGCATAATTAAAACACAAGATGGAACAACAGTAGCGCGTTTGAAAGAAATTATTGTTGCCGATCCTGCAACTCAAGATGATAATTTTCGCAATCAGTTAAATAAAACTTTAAGTCAAGATATATTGCAGCAATATATCATAGCATTACACAAAAATATTGGCGTTAGTGTTAATAATGATGTGATTGAAAAACATTTCAAAAAATGAAATGTTTTTCAATCACAAAAAACAATCATATGCAATTTTATTGATGTCGGTTTATATTAATGTTTAGTGTGCTATTTCACTTTATAGAGCCATTGATAATAATCAATTAGCATCACTATATTTCATTACTTTTTATTGCGAAAATAAGACTCACGAGTTTTTACTACGTGGCTAATAGGAACCAATGTAAGTCCTTTTTTGGACAAAGTTGGTAACCATGTAGCAAGGGCTTTTATTGTTTCGTCACGTGGATGTCCAATAGCAATTGCGTTACCATTTTTATGAGCCAATTTCTCAAGTTTGATTAATTGATCGTTGATCGACATCATATTTCCTATATTATCAAGAAATACATTGCGCTCGGCTGTAGGAACACCTGATTTTCTAGCAATCTTCAAACCTACACTATTATGTGTTGTCAAACTATCAATAAATAAAACACCGCGTAGATATAATTCATCCATCAATACTTGCATACCAAATGTACAAGCTGTAAACTTACTACCCATATGATTATTGATTCCAACATATCCATTAAATCTATTAAGATTATAAATTAACCGCTTCTTTAACTCCTCAATTGACAAATTAACTTTCAAAACACTAGGACCTGCATCAAGACTTGATATTAACGGCTCCATTGGTATATGCATCATTAACTCATGTCCATTAGCACTAGCTTCTCTAGTTTGACGATTCAAATCATCAGCATATGACATAAAAGAAACTGTTAGCGGTCCTGATAATTGCAAAATTTCCTTAGATCTTCGCTTATCTAACCCCATATCATCGATAATTACGGCAATTACATGACGATCTGAATCAATAACCAATGGTACTGCATATTTTTCCCAATTTGGCAGATCATGCTTAAGAGTGTTAAGAGATGTATTTGATATAATCGTTTTATTTGAAGACTTAACAGATTCAAACGATTCATTTTTAATGATAATTTGAGAATCATTTTCCTTAATTTTAGAATCTACTATTATAATTTTATAAAAACTCTTATTAAAAATAAGATACGAGCCAATAATAGCGATAAAAAATAAAAACCAAAAAATAATGATTCTTTTTAAAGAAAGTTGTAATTTTAGTTTATCTACAAGTT
Source organism: Rhodospirillaceae bacterium (assembly GCA_031290545.1). Classification (GTDB taxonomy): domain Bacteria; phylum Pseudomonadota; class Alphaproteobacteria; order Rhodospirillales; family Magnetospirillaceae; genus Telmatospirillum. The sequence continues at coordinate 6,464 of JAITNJ010000011.1, forward strand.
TATTAACTAACCTCAATAATTCATCTCCTTAGTTCAGTAGTAAACTGTCATCATATCTTTAATACTAAAAAGAAACTTGATATATTTCCTTAACAAGCCTTAACAATAAACAACAGCTCATATATTTTTGTGAGATTAATAATCTTGCAATTCTACCAATGAGAAGAACAAGATCTAATATTTAATAATTTTTAACAAGATCGCTACAAAAACACTTCGAACATTATAGACAATGTCTATTATAAAAATTATACTTATAATATCAAAAAAGCTTCTTCATCAAAATGATATGAATAAATAAATTCTATATTTACAATGTATAATTTATTCAAACTATTTAAATGCTTTTAAAGCACATTGTTTTATTTAAAACTATATAGGACGTTTCTATGGGTAGCATTGATCTCATGAAAGAGATATTAGCTCGAATAGCCAACTCTGAGGTATTGTCTGAAGAAGAAGCAGAAATAGCCTTTGATATTATTATGTCCGGTGATGCAACACCGGCTCAAATCGGTGGTTTTTTAATGGCACTTCGAGTACGCGGTGAATCTATCACTGAAATCACAGGTGCTACACGAATTATTAGAAGAAAAGCTCTAACTTTAGATGCGCCAAAAGGTACTATTGATACATGCGGTACTGGTGGTGATTATTCAGGAACATATAATATATCAACAGCAGCAGCACTTGTGATCGCTGCCTGTAACGTTCCGGTCGCTAAGCACGGGAATTATGCAATATCTTCAAAATCTGGCTCAGCAGATGTACTAACTGCTTTAGGCGTTAATATCAATTCGGACATAAGCTTAGTAAGAAAGAGTCTTTGGGAAAACAATATAGGGTTCTTGATGGCACCTAAATATCACTCGGCAATGCGTCACGTCTCAGGCACTCGTATTGAATTAGCTACTAAGACTATTTTTAATCTACTAGGTCCTCTAACAAATCCCGCACGCACAAAACGCCAAATCGTTGGTGTTTTTGCACAACAATGGATTGAACCATTAGCACATGTTTTAGGACGTCTTGGCGCAGAACGAACTTGGGTTGTACATGGCTCAGACGGATTAGATGAATTAACAACTACAGGTTCAACTTATGTTGCCGAATGGCATAATGGTAATATTCGTAGTTTCGAAATAACACCAGAAATGGGCGATCTGCCTATAGCACAATCAGAAGATTTAATAGGTGGTGATGCAATAGTTAATGCCAAAGCCATTCAACGATTACTGGACGGTGAACATGGACCGTACAGAGATATCGTACTGTTAAATGCAGCTGCCGCTTTAGTTGTATCTGATAAAGTTTCTGATATTAAAAGCGGTGTAAATATTGCAGCACTAGCGATTGACGATGGTAGAGCAAAAAACACTTTGTTGCGCCTAATCGATATTAGCAACCTAGAATCCATATAATGAACAATATTTTAACTACCATTTGTTCTAATAAAAAACAATATCTTGAAAGAGCTAAATTATTACATTCTATTAGTGAATTACATGATTTAGCAAAAACTCAATCAGCACCACGTGGTTTTGCTACTAGCTTGAATCTTGCTGCAAAAACTGGTTATGGTTTAATTGCAGAAATCAAAAAAGCTTCTCCAGGAGCAGGATTAATCTGTCAAGATTTTGATCCTATATCATTAGCTAAATCGTACGTTTCAGGAGGGGCCGCGTGTCTTTCAGTATTAACTGAAAATCTTTATTTTCATGGAAGAAATGAAGATCTAGTGTCAGTACGAAAATCAGTCTCTCTACCAATATTACGAAAAGATTTCATAATTGATGAATGGCAAATTGAAGAGTCGCGCGCAATTGGTGCTGATTGTATTTTGTTAATTATGTCATGTCTTTCTGATAATCAAGCAATTGATTTTGAAGATCAAGCTCAAAATCATAGCATGGATGTCATAATCGAAATTCATGATGAAAAAGAATTGGAGCGAGCTATGTTGTTGAGTTCCCCATTAATTGGCATTAACAACCGTAATCTTAAGACAATGACTACTGATATTAGTACAACAGAATACTTAGCTACTAAAATACCTAACGATCGTATTATATTATGTGAGAGTGGAATTAAAACATCAAAAGACATCATTCGTATATCAAAAATCGGAATACGACGTTTTCTAGTTGGAGAAAGTTTAATGCGAGCAAGCGACGTGACAGCAGCTACACGTTCATTACTCAATAACGAGTGAGCATATCATTTATAATTAAATATTATAAATACAAATGTATCAAGTTTTCCAAAATTAGATCTCTTCAAGTAATTAGTGTTATTAAAAAAATAATAAATCGAACAAGTTCAACCTATGAAAATAATAATTTTTTAATAATTAAATTAAATTAATATCAAATCAATACTTGGTATTTATATTTTTTCGTGTTATTACTCATTATAGTTTCATTTTTATAATTCCTTTTTTATAATGGGCTGAAAAGAGGTGGGGTTTTACTCCGCCTCTTTTTTTTGATTAATTTATTAATTAACTTTTATTATTAAATAAGATTGACTAGTTATTAAATCAATTTTCAACATATTTTTATAAACTTGAATTCTGTAAAATAACATCTATTTTTCAAAAAAATATTTTCACATTAAACCAATTTTTTTGATTTCAATGAAAAATAAATACTCCTAAATAAATATTTAGTACTAATTTCAGTATCTCAAAGTAGCAATATTAGTATTGTAGTCATGTGTACAAAAAACTGCACTACCTGCTACCAAAACTTCAGCACCAGCAGTAATAATGTCTTTAGCATTATCTGAAGTCACACCACCATCAACTTCGATCTCTATAGACAGATCTCCAATCATTTTGTGTAATCTGTTTATTTTTTCTAATGTCGAGCATAAAAACTTTTGCCCAATAAAACCTGGATTAACTGACATAACCAAAATCATATCAATCTTATCAAGTAGACGTTGAACAACATATTCCGGTGTTTCTGGATTAAGCGCAACACTAGCTTTGCACCCAAGAGAACGAATCAATTGTAAATTATGATCAAGATTACATGTTGCTTCTGAATGTACAGTAATAATACTACTACCAGCTTCTACAAAAGCAGAAATATACTTATCGACATGATCAATCATCAAATGAACATCAAAAGGCTTATTGGTATATGAACGCAGAGCCTTCACAGTTGCTGGTCCTATAGTTAAATTTGGAACAAAATGCCCATCCATAATATCAATATGAATATAATCAGCACCCGCAACATCAATTGCATGGATTTCTTCACCTAAACGAGCTAGATCACCTGCTATAATAGATGGTGCAATTTTAACCATACATATAATCTTTCTTAATGGTTCTGTTATTAGAATCTTTATAAAAGAGAAATATCTTTTATAAAGATTCTAAATCAATTTGATAATTTTCAATAACAGGATTAGCTA
>JAITNJ010000024.1 GCA_031290545.1 Rhodospirillaceae bacterium
CATTTCTGAACATAATTCTGATTGAGATAGACCAAGAAGATCTTTCATAAAACCACTATTATTCATGCATATATAAATACAATTTATATATGCATTTTAAATATCAATAATTAGATAAACATATGTGCAGTAAAAATATCTATTTTACTGCACATGCTTTACTAATGTCATTATAAGCTTTAACTAATCCATCAAGAGAATAAGTGTCGTTAATAACAGTTCCATTTATCAAATTTCCATGTACTACAAGAGTCTTTCCTTTTAATAGTGCCTGTACAACAGCTTTATCATCATATGCCCACGCTCCATTAGTAGAAGTATAAAGATCAAATTTAGTACCATTTATATCTATTTTGACAGGTTCAGTTTTTTTAAAGGCAGAACCATGAGTAATGTTTATCACGTCAAAACTTTTGTTGTTAGGTCTATGCGTAATTGAAATATAAGTCTCATTATTACGCCCTTTAGAAAAATTAGAATTACCTTTCGGTAAACTTACTGTATAACAAACCTTTCCAGTTTTATTAATATAAACAAAGCTCTCCCAACTTCCTGATTTACTTAAAATTTTTGTATTATTAGCAAAAACAGGGTTAACAATCGAAATAAGAAAAGCGAAAACAACAATACGAACCGCAAACATAGCTATTACAATATCCTTACCAAAATAATAATTTACATAAATCATTCCTATCAACTTGGACCATAATCAAGGATATAGATCACATTGATAGTTTTCTTTAAACACTAACGGTAATATTTATAGTACAATATTGTACAGTCCTATTTTTATTAAATTCTATTAAGAAATATCAATACATTTAATTTATCAACTGAATATTAGAATATCAGAATCCAAAAGCAATTTATTTTATTATTAATTGATTTAAACTAAGAATTGTTTCTGAATAACCAAGTCAATAAAATGTCGCAAAAAGCTGTTAATATCCAAAAGATAAATGAAGATAGCACACCAAATTTTGCAAATGGGGATATTACGGATAATGGCTGTGGTAGATAAGAATCAATGATACCACGTTTGCCCAATGATAATTTAGAAATAACACGTCCGTATGGATCGATCACCGCTGAAATTCCAGTGTTAGCTACACGAACCAATGGCAACCCCTCTTCGACAGCTCGTAATCTTGTAGCAGCGAAATGTTGGTATGGTCCAGCACTAATACCATACCAGCCATCATTGGTCAAATTCAGTAACCATGCTGGTCTATTTTTTTGATCTACTACTGCACCTGAAAAAATTACTTCGTAACAAATTAATGGTCCAACAGGTGGTAATCTAGGTAAAATCAAAGTTTTAGATCCTGTTCCTGGTGTAAAATCTATGTTTCCCGCTGTTATTTTGTTAAATACAAACAAAGATGATAATGGCATATATTCACCAAAAGGTACTAAGTGTGCTTTGTCATAAGTTCCTACTATTTTCCCATTAGATGTCATAGCAAGAAGACTATTCCAGATACGAAATGGCACTTCACCTAATGCAGTTCTACGAACAGCACCTACAATAAGCACACCTAAATGTGGTGTCACTTCTACTAGCATTTGACGTACTGTTGCATCTTGTTCTAAAAATGATGGAGCTGCTGTTTCAGACCAAATAACATCAGTTACATTGTCCCAACCAGGAGACATTGTTAGATTAAGATGTTCCCGTAGATGTATCATACGCAATTCGTTGTTCCATTTCAAAGTCTGTTTTATATTTGGCTGAACCAAGCGCAATCGAACATCAGGAACAGGATTTGTACTACCATTAGTTAATCTAAAACTACCCCACGTTACTATTATAGCCAAAATAACCATAATAGTTACTACAAAATTTTGATTTAATTTGGATGGTTGAATCAATAATACAGGAATAGTAGCAACGATCACAGTCAATAGACCGAGACCATAAGTACCAACAATAGCAGTGAATTGAATCATAGGAAGAATTGGCATCCACACTGAACCAATCAGATTCCAAGGAAATCCAGTAAACACCCAACTACGAACCCATTCAAATAATATCCAAATCAACGCAAATGTTAGTACTCGTGATGTTTTTGGTTGTGCTATCAATCTAGCAAAAAGGGCTGTTGCTCCAACAAACACGCCAAAAAAACCGCTTAATCCAAAAACAGCAATTGGAACAAAATATCCAAACCTAAGCGGATCAATTAAAAGGGCATGAGAAATCCAATAAAAACTCAAAGAAAAATGACCAAATCCAAACCACCAGCCATCATTAAAGGCTTCTTTGTTGCTTTCATCGCCATCTAGCAACCAAATCAAACATGGAAATGAAATCCATAATAAAGGAAGCGCATGAATTGGTGGTAAGGCCATTGCCGCAAGAATACCGCAAATCATAGAGAAACTGCAACGTCGCCATCCGCTAACAACTGAAACTCTAACAGAAACATTCTGCAATAATTGAATAATTTTATTTGATAGCAGTACAATTCTCCAGTTTTGGTATATTTCTAATCCTAAGATGTTTAACTCGCCGTGGATCGGCATCTATAATTTCAAATTCCAATACAGAATTATGATTAATCAATTCATCGCATGAAGGTACCATACCAGCTAAGAAAATAACCAACCCGCCTAAGGTATCAACATCTTCACGATTTTCTTTATCAAGCAATGATCCGACTTTTGTTTCAAAATATTCAAGAGACAATCTTGCATCAGCCTCAATTATTATATCCGGACGTTCATTATAATAAGGATCAACATTATTACCATGTTCGTTACCAATTTTACCAACAATATGTTCAATTATATCTTCAATAGTAATTAATCTATCAATAGCACCCACCATATTCGTCAACAATTAATGCCATGTGGGTACGTTTTAGATGCATTTTTTGTAACAAATCAAGTAATCTGATCGATGATGAAACAAACAGTACTTTGTGAATAATTCGTTGCAATTTAAATAAATTGCTATAAGCTAAAAGTACGTTCTTGATATCCACTAACACAATAGCATTGCCCAGAGTACAACGAAATACTGGATAACGCGAATGTCTATTTTTATTAATTATTTCGATCAATTTTTCAAGAGTTATATTAGCGTCAACAGCTATAATACGGCACCACTACATTATAAGCAATAACATCACGCAAATGCAAAATATTATCAAGTATATTACCGGAGTAATCTACGTTCGTGTTTATCGATAAGAATTTTGGTTTCTTCGTGTTTTTCAATCGATTCTTCAAGAGTTCCGTTTAAAGATTCTACAGATTTATACCAACAAAAACCTCTTAACAAATTACACAAAATGTATACTTTGTTATTAATCTTTTTTTCATAAAAAGATTTAAATATCACATGTAATTCGTTTGTATTTGTTAGATCGTGTTTTTTCACGTGATAATTACTAATTACATGATGTAAGGATCATCAATACCAAGATCATCCAGAATAATTCGTTCGAAATTTTCCATTTTCTCAGCTTCGCTATTAATCGAATGATCGTAACCCAACAAATGTAGAACACCATGCACCAAAAGATGCGACATATGATCCAAAAAAGATTTGTTTTCAATCTCAGCTTCACGTGCTGTTGTTTCAAAGGAAAGTATTATGTCTCCTAATAACAATGGTGAATTAATTGGAAGATTGTCACATCTATCAAAATATAAAAATGATAATACATTTGTTGGCTTATTTTGACCGAGATATTTATGGTTTAAACATTGTATCATTGAATCATCAGTTAAAACCAAACTAATTTCGATTTTATCAAGAAATTCTTTTGGTAAAAGATCGGTATTAGTTAGAACTGCAGTCAAAACAACATATCGACATAAATCATCAACCGCTGGCAAACTTTCAGTCCAATTTGTACATAGAACTGCGACTGAAATTTCGATACTGCTAGAAATGCTCTCAATCATTTCAATCTTCGTTAGTAGCGTTGATCATCCTCACAATTACGATTAATTATTACACATCAATGCCATTAAATAAAAATACATCACTTTAAAAGTTCAAATCGTCATACATAGTTAAATATTTTTGATTCATTAAAAATAAATTAATAGACAACAATTAATTATCAATTACAAATTTAACATACAAATACTTATCATATATAAGAAAATATTGTTTTATATAATTCAATATTGTTATCAAGACCAAATTCGGATTAAACAGACATAAGTGAGATCCTCAAAAATAATCTCCACATACTAAAATCTATACATCTAATATTAAAACTATTAATCAATTAAGATTAAATAAGATCTGCTCCTAATGAATTAAGATTAGCCTTGACTATTTTTAGTTTTTGTATCGTATTCAGCATATCATTCGGGGCAGTAACAAAAACTGACTGCATGTATGGACTACGACCAATAAGTTGATTAGGGTGACGCCCACAACGATCAAGCAAAATATCAAAATGTTTGTCTATACATGAATT
>JAITNJ010000001.1 GCA_031290545.1 Rhodospirillaceae bacterium
AATGAAGATAAGTCTAATAACTCATTTGCTTATCAAGGTATTTTAGGTGTTTCTTATCAGATAACACCTAAAATAAAAGCTATGATTGATTATCGCTATTTAGCTACAGCTAAAAAAGTGCTTAAAGATATTTATGTCGATAGATTATTATCTAAATCATTATTTACAACAAACACTACTTCTAATAAGAAAGCTTATTCTTCTTCTTCTGCTATGATTGGATTATCTTATAGCTTTGGAGAACTTAATAAAAAAGAAGATTAAATATAAACATGCACTATTATATATATTTATAATAGTGCATGTTTAATGCGGGCTAAACATCAAATCAGACATTGACTCTCGAGATATGATAGCGCCATGATAACACACAACAGTTGTTGCTAAATTATTTCCCATATGAGCAGCATCTATTGGTGTTTTGCCGGCTAGACGACCACTTAAGTATCCAGCATTAAAACTATCACCAGCACCAGTAGTATCAATTGCTTTGACTTGTTTGATAACCGGAACATGAGTTTGTAAACCTTCATGTGATATAAAACATCCTGAAGCACCATGCTTAACAAGCACCTCGTTAACCCCCAGGTTGTGCATACGTTCTGCAATTGCTTCGCAACTCTTGTCACCGAACAACAAATCTTCGTCGTCAGCTGACGGTAAGGCCAAATCAACAAATGATAAAAATCTTGTAACAACACGACGCGCTACATCAGGTGATGGCCAAAGAGACGGTCTATAGTTTCCGTCGAAAACAATTCGAGTGCCTCCTCGTCTAAGTTTTTCTAGAGATTCTGCCAATCGATCACGAGCTGGATATGACAAGATCGCCAAAGTAATACCTGAAAAATGTACCATATCAGCATCGACAAGGTGATCTAGAAGATTAACAGTTTCTGGAAGATCGAATAAAGATCGAACTGGAGCAGATGAACGATAGTAATAAAAGCTACGTTCACCTGTATTATCTGTACGAATCAAATAAAGACCTGGTAATTGTCCAGGCAAACGCACCACCCAGTCAATACCTATTCCTTCTTGTTGCCAAAATGACATCATGGCATCGCTATAAGGATCATCGCCTAACGCAGTAACATAATCAATAATTAAATTTGGACCGTTGATTCGTGATAAATATACAGCTGAATTTAAAGTGTCTCCCGCATAAGCCATTGTCATAATATTATCACCGCGATCCGCCATCTCGATCATGCATTCACCAATTGATACAATACGACGAGTTTTAAATGATGACGGCTGATTAAATGAGTTAAACTTCATTTTACTAATCATTAGTTAGACCTCTTGTCGCGATAACATATTCAAAATTTATAGCGTAATATCAAATACTTAGAGCTATTTTTCTGTAAAGTTTAACTACCACCTTAAAATTTGATTTTAACGACTCAATCATAATTCAGCAAAAGATTTTTATATACAAAACCATAATTTCACTAAAAAAATTATAAGAAATTTTCTATACTAAAAATTCATTTCATATAGACAGTGTGATAATATTTGAATTATCTCTTATATTCATCTTCTATCCTAGAAGATAAATGGAAGAAAAGTTAAAAATTTGAAGAGGAGTAAAAAATGGCAGTTGATCGCATGACGGTATTGTCTGCGATGATGAACCAAGGTGTAATTCCTGTTTTCTATCATCCTGATGCAGAAGTATGTAAAAAGGTTATTCAGGCCTGTGCAAACGGTGGGGCTAAGTGCATTGAATTCACAAATCGAGGTGATTTTGCTTCACACGTATTTTTCGAAGTAACTCATCACTTTGCCAATACAGATCCTAGTGTAATTATGGGCGTTGGTTCAATTGTTGATGCACCAACCGCTGGTATCTATATTGCCAACGGAGCTAAATTTGTTGTTGGGCCGTTACTTAATGCAGAAATTTCCAAAGTTTGTAATCGTCGTAAAATTCCATACAGTCCAGGCTGTGGTTCAGCCTCAGAAATCAGTTATGCTGAAGAACTTGGTTGTGAAATTGTTAAAGTGTTTCCTGGTAGTTCAGTTGGTGGTCCTGATTTTGTAAAATCAATATTGGGTCCTTGTCCATGGACTCGTATCATGCCAACTGGTGGGGTAGATTGTACTGAGGAATCATTGACTAAATGGTTCAAGGCTGGCGTTGTTTGTGTTGGTATGGGTAGTAATTTAATCACTAAGCAATTACTTGACGAAAAGAACTATGCTGGCATTGAAAAGAAAGTAAGTGAAACAATCGCGCTTGTTCACACAATTAGGAGTAAATAATCGATGAACAATGAAATTTTAAAAATTCGGTCATGTTGCGAAACAAAATGGGACTGTGCGTCTTTCGGTGAGGTTATGCTCCGTTTCGATCCAGATTTTGGTAGGGTACGCACTGCTAGAAATTTTCGTGTTTGGGAAGGTGGTGGTGAATATAATGTCGCAAGAGCTATGCGTAAATGCTGGGGTAAACGCTCCACAATTATAACAGCATTACCACAGAACGATCTAGGTTGGCTGGTTCAAGATTTGATCTGGCAGGGCGGAGTCGATACTTCGCATCTTATTTGGCGTGATTTTGACGGTCTAGGTCGTAACACTCGTGTTGGTTTAAATTTTACAGAAAAAGGCTATGGTGTTCGTGCAGCCCTTGGTTGTTCTGATCGTGGCCATTCTGCGGCATCACAAATCAAACCAGGCGAAATAAATTGGGAAAAGTTATTTGGTGAAGAAGGTGTACGTTGGTTTCATACTGGTGGTATCTTTGCAGCACTGTCGTCAAACACATCAGAAGCAGTTATTGAGGCTGTTGAAATAGCTCACAAATATGGCACTATTATATCTTATGACTTAAACTATCGTTCATCTCTTTGGAAAAGCCAAGGTGGAAAAGAAGGAGCACAGAAAATTAATCGCACCATAGCACCTCATGTTGATGTAATGCTTGGAAACGAAGAAGATTTTACAGCTTGTTTAGGTTTTGAAGTAGAGGGATTAGATGAACATATTTCCAAGATCGATCCTGCAAATTTCAAAAAAATGATCGCACGAGCAGTTAAGGAATTCCCAAATTTCAAGGTAGCAGCAACAACATTGCGTAATGCCAAGACTGCAACATTTAATGATTGGGGTGCAATAATCTATATAGGCGGTCAGTTTTATGAGGCACCTTTACGAAAAGATCTCGAGATTTATGATCGAGTTGGAGGTGGAGATGGTTTTGCCTCAGGATTGGCTTATGGTTTTCTAGAAGGTAAGGGACCGCAATCAGCTGTTGAGTATGGAGCAGCACATGGAGCACTAGCTATGACCACACCTGGTGATACTTCTATGGTTAATGTAAAAGAAGTAGAAGCAATAATGAAGGGTTCTGGTGCTCGAGTGATTCGTTAAAATCAATAATTTAATAAAATTAATCAATTTGTTATTTATAAGTTGTCTCAGATGATATCATTTGTTCAACTACATTCTCTTGACAACGTGATCGTTGCAATTGACTCAATACCACGCGGGACCGTTATCTCTGAAATTAACATAGTTTGCAGAAATAACGTTCCGTGTGGTCACAAAATTTCCACAACAACGATCGAAAGAGGTGATGCAATCAGAAAGTCTAATATGATTATTGGTTTTGCTACTAGAACGATTTTAGCAGGAGAACATGTGCATGTACATAACACTGGAATGAGTGAAAATCATTTCGTCGTTAATAACAATATTCAGACAGTCTCTTTATTGAATGATGTATTGAGAAATAAATTTAAAGGAATTGTTCGTTCAAACGGACAAGTAGCAACTCGCAATTATATAGGCATATTAACCACAGTAAGCTGCACAAATATAGTTGCAAAACTTATTTCCGAACAATTTTACGGACATGCTCTAGATGCTTTCCCTAATATAGATGGTATTGTGGCATTAACCCACAGCCTTGGATGTGGCGGAGTTCAAGATGGCGATGGTATGGATATTTTGCGACGTACTATAGCAGGGTACGCACGACACCCAAATTTCGGAGCCGTTATAATCTTAGGACTAGGTTGTGAAAACAATCAGTTTTCCAGAATAGTAGAGACTGAAAACCTTAAAATTGGAGATCTACTCAAATCATTTATTGTTCAAGAACTTGGTGGAATTAAAGTCTGTGTTGATACAGTAGTTAAACATATAAAATATATATTACCAATAGTTAATCAATTTCAAAGACAAACTGTTTCTGCAAGTCATATTAGTATTGGATTACAGTGTGGTGGATCTGATGGCTATTCTGGAATTACCGCTAATCCTGCACTTGGAGTGGCGGTAGATCTTCTAATTAAAGCTGGAGGAACAGCGATTTTAAGCGAAACCCCAGAAATTTACGGTGCTGAACAACTATTAATAAACAAGGCCATAACACCAACTGTTGCTGAAAAATTAATCAATCGTATCAATTGGTGGAAATTTTATTTAAATAAAACAGGCGGAAAAATGAACAACAATCCATCGCCAGGTAACAAAATTGGAGGATTAACTACTATTTTAGAAAAATCATCCGGTGCAATATCTAAAGCAGGAACAACCGATTTAGTAAATGTAGTAAAATACGCTGAATCAATCAAAGATCATGGCCTAGTATTTATGGATACCCCAGGTTATGATCCAGTATCAATCACAGGTCAGATTGCAGGAGGTGCTAATATTATTTGTTTTACAACAGGACGTGGTTCCGTTTATGAATGTAAACCAGTTCCAAATCTCAAATTGGCAACAAACACACAACTGTTCGATAGTATGAATGACGACATGGACATAAACTGTGGTCAAATTATCACTAATAATGTAACTATTGAAGAAATGGGTCATATGATTTTTGAAACAATTTTAAATGTTGCCTCAGGGCAATTAACAAAAAGTGAAAAACTAACTACTACTTTAAGTGAAATTTCACCTTGGCAAATCGATGCTATTATGTAATAAATAAGCTATTTAATCGAAAATCAAATTGTTACAACATAAAGCTTTGATTTACTTAAAAAAATAAGTATTAATCAAATTACATCTGTATTGTTTTGATAAAAACAAGTTTACTTATTTCAAATAAGCAATATTTATTATCTTTGTAGTGATACAATTTTGTTTAAATCAAATTCTAATAGACAATTTCTTATCGTAAAGTAAGATGACAGAGTTTTTGACTTCATCATTAATTAATCTTAATCTACAAAAGAGTATTTCAATCTTAAAAATTTACAAAAATCGTATAGTTTTAATAACGATAGTTATATGAATACTCTGTTTTGTTTTTTCAGCTATTATCGTCCTTATATTGGTTTAGCAATACTTGATGTTATTTGTGCATTAGCCGTAAGTAGTCTTGAGCTTTGCTTCCCAATGGCGATAAAAGCTTTTGTTGATATTATGCTTCCAACACAAGATTGGAATTTAATTGTTAAAGTATCTTGTCTATTGTTTTTCATTTATTTATTAAACGCTATTCTTAATGGAATGGGAATATATTTGGGCCATAAGTTAGGTGTTAGCATAGAAACTGATATGCGTCGTCATGCTTTTGCACATATTCAAAAGTTATCATTCCGTTTTTATGACAATCATGAAACAGGTAAGCTAGTTGCCCGTATCACGCGTAATTTAGAAGAGGTTGGCGAATTAGCTCATCACGGACCAGAAGACTTGTTGTTATCAATAATGACTTTTTTTGTATCTTTTATTTTGATGATAAAAATTTATCAGCCACTAGCATTAATTATTATACTAATAGTTCCTATAGTATTTTGGATAACAGCCCATTATGGAAGGCGTATGATGCATAATGGACTGAAAATATATGATCAAATAGGTGATTTTAACGTTCGTATTGAAGAAAATGTTGGTGGAATGCACGTTGTCCAATCTTTTACCAACGAATCACACGAAAATAACATATTTGCCACAAACAACAATAACTATCGTAGTACAAAACTCGAAGCTTTTAGAATTATGGGAATGTCAGTTAGCTTAGACTATATCAGTATGCGATTAATGCTAATAATAACAATGTTATGTGGTTCTTATTTTATTCTAACTAACAAACTTAGTGTTGGCGGATTTTTAGGATTTCTTATGTTAGTAACATTATTTTTTCGCCCATTCGAAAAAATAAATACAATAATTGAAATTTACCCAAAAGGAATAGCAGGCTTTCGCAGTTATATGGAACTTCTGAGTATTAAGCCAGATATTATCGATAGAAATGATGCAATACCAGCACCACATTTTAATGGTAAGATCCGATTTTGCAATGTACGATTCGGTTACACAGAAGATCAATTAATTCTAAATAACTTTAATTTCAATGTTAATGCAGGTGAAACTGTTGCTATAGTTGGACCATCTGGAGTTGGAAAAACTACTGCTTGCTCGCTAATATCACGATTTTACGATATATTAGATGGTACAATAACGATTGATGATATTGATATTAGAAATATAACAATAACTTCATTACGTAAACAAATTGGTGTTGTTCAACAAGATGTTTTTTTATTCGGATGTAGTATTCGTGAAAATATAGCTTATGGTAGATTAGATGCGAGCGAGACTGAAATTGTTGATGCGTCTAATCGTGCTAGACTTAATGATTTTATAGCTACCCTACCAGAAGGACTTGATACACAAATCGGTGAGCGAGGTGTCAAACTATCTGGTGGTCAAAAACAGCGCATTTCAATTGCAAGAATATTTCTTAAAAATCCATCAATAATAATTCTTGACGAAGCAACGTCAGCACTAGATGCTGAAACAGAGCAAGAAATTCATCGTTCTCTAACAGAATTATCACGTGGACGTACTACATTAATCATAGCACATCGATTGTCAACTATTCGCAAAGCTAATAAAATCGTTGAGATTACTAAATCTGGCACAGCACAATATAAAAATTATGATGAACTAATAGCACGAGTAGAAGCGTCAACATCGCTATATATAATGTAAATATCAAATTGATCACGATTAGATCTTTATTTATATTTAAATTATTGACATATCACAATCATAGATTTACATACTATATGGTAAGTCTGAGTCAGTTTCTTTAAAAATGTTTATAAATCACCATCATTGATGGTTGCAGAACGTTTCATGATTACTTATTACATCTTAGTTACTTGCTTTATTAAAGGGATCAAATTTTCAAATCAAGAAAATTATTTTCTTGATTTTTTATGTTTTATTGTTTTTTTTAATTTTTGGAGGTCTTGTTTATCATGACTATTCCGCTTACACTTAATCCAGATCGATTATTTCCAAGTGATTCAGCTACACGTGAAATTTCACGTACACTTTATCAAAAAATATCTAACATGCCAATCCTTAGTCCGCATGGACATACTGATCCAAAATGGTTCGCAGAAAATCAACCATTCCCGGATCCATCTAGTTTATTTATCATACCAGATCACTACGTTCTTCGCATGCTTTACAGCAGTGGTTTAAAATTAGAAGAGCTTGGAGTATCGCGCATTGATGGCAGTACTATTGAAACTGACAAACGTAAGATCTGGAGACTATTTGCCGAAAATTTCTACTTATTCCGAGGCACACCATCAGGCATGTGGTTAAACCATGCTTTTCACGAAGTATTTAACATTAATGAACGACTTAATGCTACTAATGCAGACAAAATCTATGATCAAATCTCTACTTGCCTCGAACGTCCTGAGTTTTATCCGCGTGCACTTTATGAAAAATTCAATATAGAAGTGCTAGCAACTACTGAATCTCCGTTAGACGATTTGCGTTATCATAAAAAGATCAAAAATGATCAGTGGAAAGGTAGAGTAATTACATCCTACCGTCCGGATCCTGTTGTTGATCCTAATTTTCCAAATTTTCTTGAAAATTTAATCGAATTAGGAAAAATCACAAATAAAGATACTAAAAGTTGGAATGAATATTTAGAGGCTCTATTTGTTCGTCGACGTTACTTTATTGAAAATGGCGGTTGCACTTCAACTGATCACGGCCATCCAACTGCGTTTACTGCAAACTTATCAAAATCAGATGCTGAAACTTTGTTTTCTCGAGTTTCAACTGGTATAGCAAGTATCGAAGATGCAGAATTGTTCCGCGGTCAAATGTTAACTGAAATGGCACGTATGAGTTTAGAAGACGGGTTAACTATGCAGATTCATCCAGGAGCTTTTCGCAATTATAATCCAACGATATTCAAGATCTTCGGTCAGGATAAAGGATGCGATATTCCAAAACAAACCGATTATGTTTACGCACTAAAACCATTGCTTGATCGTTTTGGTAATGAAAACAAGCTCACTATCATTTTATTCACATTAGATGAAACTAGTTATTCACGGGAATTAGCTCCACTTGCTGGTCATTTTCCAGCACTTAGATTAGGTCCTTCTTGGTGGTTTCATGATAGCCCGGAAGGTATGCTCAGATATCGTAAACAAGTAACTGAAACAGCTGGTTTTTACAATACTATAGGATTTATTGATGATACTCGTGCATTACCATCGATCCCTGCTCGTCACGATGTATCAAGACGAATCGATTGCGGTTATCTTGGTCGTTTAGTTGCAGAACATAGACTTGATATGGATGAAGCCCTTGAAATAGCCAATGACCTAGCATACCGTCTTACAAAAAAAGCTTTTAATTTATAATTAGATATAGATGCGACATCATAATTAATTATGATGTCGCATCTATTTTTCTCATCACTTTATGAATTTTTTTATTACAATTCTCTTCAAAATAAAGCGTTCTAGCTGGATATGGCAGTGAGATCAATAATTCGTCAAAACATTTTTTTATTCGTATATTGAATTCACGACCAATTATTATTTGCTTACCTGGTAATGTCTTAAGTCGTCCGCCTATAATTATTGACGAATCTGCAAATTTATCAATACCAAAGACCTCTATTGAATCATCAAGAAGATATGCTCCGATCTTTGAATCTTCGTACATTTCTTTACCTAATTTTTCAATAGAACTAATTACAAAATCAATATCTTCACAATAAGACACTCCAATTTGAAAAACATGATAACTAAAATCACGACTTAAGTTAATAACACTAGCAACATTACTGAATGGCAAGGTGTGAACTTGTCCATCGATATCTCGTAGTCGAAGAGTGCGAATAGTCATACTTTCAACGTTTCCTTTATGCTCTCCGATCTGAACTAAATCACCAACGGCAATTGTATTTTCAAATAAAATAAATGCCCCAGTAATCACATCTTGAACTAATTTTTGTGAACCAAACCCAATCGCTACACCAACAACTCCAGCACCTGCTAGTAATGGTGCTGTATTAATACCAATTTCGGAAAGAACTATCAAAATAACCATAACTATCAGTGTAACCATTATAACATTGCGAAATAATGGCAATAAAGTACGTATTCTTGCACTTCGTTCGACCATCTGTCCATCGACATCAATTTGTGTTAAATATCTTTCGCTTAAAGCATCAATTATTTCCCATAATATTCCTGTTCCAATCAATACAAAAGTAATTGAAAAAGCACTAGAAATCACATGCTTCCCGAGATCTGATGTTAATAACATTAACACATTACCACCCCAAACATGAACAAGCATCAATGTAAATATAGCTATGGTAGTTACGAGCACTACATTGTGTATAACTACAATGTAACGATTAGCCTTATTTTCTAATTTCGGAAATTTACTACGTAGATCATCGCTGAAAGTAAAAGATCGTTTAAATAATTGTTTAAAAAAGTCAATCAGTAAATTAGCAATGATCAAAATAATTATGCTAAGAGTCGAAGATTTAACAATAAACTCAAAACCATCTTGAATCTGCAAAGCCCAGATAACAAAAGAGGTTGTAATATAAATACTAGCTAAAATATGCCAAATATCAGCTAAACGATCGTACAAAATCTGAATTTTTTTAGATACTACTTCAGCACGTTTACCACGACAGCGAATCCAGTCACTAATTACTTGACGATTTTGCAGAACTAGAATGATCAGCAAAGTTGTAACTAGCAATCCTAACATTTTAATGAAAAAATTGTAACTTCCTTTCGATATGCCAAGTAACGTCATAGCTTGAATCAGAAAATAGCCACCAATCATTATTACGATCAATCGTCGCACCCAAATAAACATATATTTTGCCGTTTTATCAGAAAGAGGTACAAAACGAAGATTTATGCTTTTCGGCATCAACATAGCTTTTTCTAAAACTAGCAAGAATTTAATCAACATATAAGATGTAATTACTATATAAGTTGCCTGTTTTACTTCACCAACCTGCATTAACATATTTAATGATTGCAACCAGTATGTAGCAATTACAAAACCCATGATTTGCAGTAATTCCAAAATTATAAGATAAAAAATAAGCGGAACTAGAGATAAGCGATTTGTTATTGACTTGTTTTCTAAAAACCGACGAGGACGTAACAATAAAGTTTTCACAATAAATTCAACAAGCAATCCACCACCAAGAATTATTGTAAATTTACATAGACCACCCAACCAAATTGCACGTAATTTTGTGTCACTAATTTGCATACTTACCAAATTAATCATATGTTCGATATCAGAGAATGTCGGCATTATTGACTGAATACTTGCATTAAAATTTTTAATCTTTTCTAAGAAAAGACTTGATAATCCTGGTTCGCTTACATCTTTTAGGGCTTTTTCAGCAATAATTAGAGTTTTAAGATCAGCAATTAGTTTCTGTCTAGTTTGCGGATCTTCAATTACAGAAATTAGATGTTCGATATCGACTCTATCAACAATTATCGACTGATTAGCAGCAACAACTGGAATATTGTCAGTTTGAGCAAATGAATCCTGACCTGTGATCAACAACAATACAATAAAAAAAATTGTAAAAAATTTATTGATTATTTGCATGTGAATTCAATTCTTTAAATGCTAATAAAAATATAATAACAGTACTAATTATCATATTTATAAAAATTTATTTCATCAGCATAATAGTATTATTAACTTAGAAAATATTATCACTTTCATCATTCGTAAATTCACGTTCATTTACAATCGATTTTCTTAAGATTTCTTCATGAAAGTCTAATTTTGGCAAATCGTTTGATAAATCGCTAGATGATTTAGCAACTGAACTCAATTTACTATCAATCTTTCGTTTACGTATAGAAATGTTAGTAATACTATCCGAGGCTTCACTTAACTTTTTCTGTACTTTATCTAAAATTTCTCCATATTTTCCAAATTCATTTCTTACTTCTTCTAAAACTTTCCAAACAACACTAGACTGTTTTGATATAGCCAACGTCTTAAAACCCATTAATAAACTATTTAATATTGCATAAGTAGTGGTTGGTCCACAAATAATAACTCGATAATCACGTTGCAATTGAACAGCAAGACCTGGTCTGCGTAACACTTCTGAATAAAGACCTTCTGTAGGCAGAAACATAATAGCAAAATCAGTAGTATATGGAGGATTAATATATTTATTACAAATATCCTTAGCAAATTTTTTGATCCTAGATTCCAGTTCTTTTAACGCAAACTCGACACCATCCGCGTCAGCACGCTCAGTTGCTTCACACAGCCGTTCATAATCATCTTGTGGAAATTTAGCATCTATAGGTAAAAGAACTTCACCTATATCATCATTTTTACTTGGTAAGCAAACAGCAAAATCAACTCGTTCTTGCGATCCTTTCTTGCAATCACCATTAGCAACATATTGATCAGTAGTTAACATTTGCTCTAGCAAATTACTTAATTGTACTTCACCCCAAATTCCACGAGTTTTCACATTATTAAAGATTTTCTTAAAATCACCAACATCTTCAGCCAAGTTTTGCATTTTACCAATATCCTTATGCACCAATTCTAATTGTTCAACAACTAGACTAAAGGATTTTTTCAACCGATTTTCTAGAGTTTCCTGTAGTTTTTCATCAACCGTCTTACGCATTTGTTCAAGTATATTAAAATTATCTTTCTTTAGTTTATCAACAGTAGTTCGCAATTCTTCTAAACTACCTTTTTGAAGATCAAACAGTGATTTCAATGTATTCATGACCTCTTCACGTAAACTCTTCGCTTGATCATTTTGTTCTTTGCGATTAGGAATATCATTTAATCTACTTTCCAAAGTCTTAAACAATTGTGGCATTATATTTCTGCGAAACAACAATAAGATTACTATTGCCAAAATAAAACTTAATAAAAACGAACTAGCGTAATCTAAATTAATGCTCAAAGGATTTTACTCTCATATATATAGAAATATTTTGTCATTAAACATTTGTTGTAACAATATGACTACTATTATCATAATATCGTTGAAAACAATGTATATGACTTAATTGCTTGATTTGTTATTCATAACAAAAAGTTGAATTTTTAACTATTCGTTATAATTTCATTTAATAACGAATAAAATATTAAAATTGTTGTTAAATAACTTTATATAATCATATCAACTCATTACCTTAAGCAATGTTAACAAGCTAGATAGTAATTTAATTGGTGTTGGTGGACAGCCAATGATCGTTAGATCTACAGGTAAAATATGATGAACACCACCTAGAACAGCATAATTACTATTAAAACAACCTCCATTAATAGCACAATCACCCATAGCTAACACCCATTTTGGTGAAGGTATAGCAGCATAAGTACGTTGCAATGCTTCTGTCATATTACTACTAACCGGACCAGTTACTAATAGTACGTCTACGTGACGTGGGCTGGAGGCAAATCTAATTCCAAATCGTTCCAGATCATATATAGGACCATTAACAGCATGTATTTCCAATTCACACCCATTACATGATCCTGCGTCACATTCTCTAATATACATGGATCGACCACGATGTTTGCGATGATACTTTTTAGCAATCAACTTTAATTTCTCAACATCTAAATAATCGATCGATGGGCCATCAATCGTTCTTGGGCCATTAAACAATTCACTAAATAGTAATCGCGTTAGACTGCTCATAATTAGAGATCTACACCTGAATAAGAACAATTAAATGACTTATTGCATACTGGAAAATCAGCAACAATATTTCCTTCTATAGCAGACTCTAGCAATGGCCACTGAAACCAAGATGGATCTCGCGGATGACACCGCAATACATGTCCTGTTTTTGACAATCGAATCCATAAAAGAATTTCACCACGAAAGCTTTCAATTAAAGCCATACCCTCGCCATCACACTTCTTAGTCTGATTAAACAAAGAACCGTCAGGTATTAGTTTAAGAATTTGTTCGATCAGACCTATACTAACTTGAATTTCTTCAATACGTTGTAAAATACGTGAATTAACATCACCTTCTAAATGCACAGGAACATCAAAATTCAGATCGTCATATGGTGGATATCCTGGATTTTTACGAGCATCACAAGATTGCGATGACGAACGTCCAACAACACCTCCAGCGCCAAAACGATGTGCTAATGCAGATTTAACGATTCCAGTACCAATAGTACGATTCTGAAGAATAGGCATATTATCATAAATATCAGCAAGTTTGCATATCTGTTTCCTTAATTCTTTAATTAAATCACTAAGAACTCTTACTCCTTCAGATGTTAAATCAATTGTTACGCCACCTGGAATTATTTTGTCCATTAACAAACGATGACCAAAACAAATATTGTTTGTTTGCAATATCTGTTCGCGTATTGTCATACACTTAGATAACATGAAGGAAAAGGCTACATCATTGCATATTGCTCCGAAATCAAAAATATGATTCGATATACGCTCAAGTTCGGACATCAAAGCACGTATCCAATGCGCTCTCGGTGGAACTTCAGTACATGTAGCAGCTTCAACAGCACGAGCAAATGCAATTGCATAGGCAACTGTACTGTCCCCAGAAATTCTTCCGATTATCTTAGATGCTTCTATTAAGTTTTTTCCAACTATTAATCCTTCTATTCCTCTGTGTTTGTATCCAAAGCGTTCTTCAAGTCTTACTATCGTTTCACCAGAACAAGTAAATCTAAAATGTCCAGATTCTATTACGCCAGCATGTACTGGGCCAACTGGAATTTGATGCAAATTTTGCCCATCAGTAGATAAAAAATGGTAATCTATAGAACCAGTCGGGATGCCACAATGAACATTTGATAATGGTTGTGATTGTGACCATCGACCATGATCAAGCCAAGGACGAAAATCCGCTATACCTTCAGGAATCAGACCGAAAAGATCACGAATAGTACGTTCGAGTCTTGCTGCAGCAGGACGTACTTCAGTTAACGATTTAAATCTCCGTTCTCGACACTCAAATGACACTACAGCAATCGTTACATCACGAAAGGCCGCATACACTTCATTACCGTAAGCCCACAATCCAAGAAGAGTCCAATCAGACACTGCTAGTTGATGAATCATATCATTCCAACCATGCTCGTCGAGCTGAAAACGTGACCATGGTTTATGTTCTGGTACAGCATGAGTACGACTAAAATAGTCTTTAAGATCAGGCATTATTATCCCAACAATTTAGCAACAGATTGAAACCAAATTACAAGCGATTTTGGAAGATAAACACCAACAATTAAAACAAGTACTAAATGCATTATAAGTGGCGCCAAACCAATACTACGTAGAAATCTTCCCTGATAAGTTCTCTCACTTTTTGGCGATAAATGTCCTGGATTACCAAAAACCATTCCCTGAAGACGCATAATTAAAGCACCAAAAGCTGTCAATATTCCAAGTATTACTGGTATAGCCAACCAAGCATTTCTAGTAAAAGTAGAGCTAATAATTAAAAATTCGCTCATAAAAATTCCCATAGGTGGCATACCAGCAATTGCTAATACAGCAATAACAAAAGCCCAACCAAGAATCGGATGAGTAACTGTTAATCCTCTAATATCATTAATTCTCTTAGTCCCAGTAGCCTGTGTAATCAATCCAACTGCAAAGAAGATTGCTGACTTAACTAAACTATGCATAGCCATATGTAACAATCCGGCAAAATTAGCCAATGTACCACCAATACCAAAAGCAAAAATAATAATACCCATATGTTCAATCGAACTATATGCAAATAATCGTTTAATATCTCCTCGACGATAAAGCATAAAAGCCGCAACAAAGATCGAACTACATCCAATACCAATCATTAAATATCCAGGTTGTAAAGCATATGTGTTAGAATTGATTAACATCTTGAAACGTAGCAAAGCATATAATGCAACATTAAGCAATAATCCTGATAATATTGCAGAAATAGGAGTTGGGCCTTCAGCATGAGCGTCAGGTAACCAAGCATGTAGTGGCACCAATCCAATCTTAGTTCCATAACCGACCAACAAAAACACAAAAGCTAGATTCATTAATTCAGGTTGAAAAATTTCAGCTCGCTTGATCATTTGAGTCCAAGCCAATGCTGCAACACCATCACACATTATTGGTTGAGCAGAAAGATAAATCAAAATAGTGCCAAATAAAGCAAGACCTATACCAACGCTACATAAAATGAAATATTTCCATGCAGCCTCAATCGCTTCTCTAGTACGATATAGACTAACTATTAACACTGTAGTCAATGTTGCTGCTTCGATTGCTACCCATATTACACCAATATTATTAGCTGTTAGTGCTAACAACATAGTAAACAAAAAGGCTTGGTACATTGAGTGATAAAATCGTAACTGATTTAACGAAAGTCTTCTTGCTTTGCTTTCTCGGCCTATATAAGCAGCTGAAAATAAAGCAGTAGTAAAACCAACAAACGCCGTCAATATAACCAAGTAAATATTAAAATCATCTATAAAAAATAACATTGTTTCTAAAGGACGAATCACGAGCAAAGACACAGCACCATTCAATGTTATTAAAGAAATAATAACATTGAACCAAGCTGCATAATGTCTATTAGAAATACATGCAAGAATTATGGTGCCAGCTAAAGGAATCCCAAGAATCAAAAACAACGGATTGTAGATTTCAGAAACCAGCACGCCTTCAAAGAATTCCATTATCTACGTTCACCACGAAAAGTCTCAAGATAAGTTATATCTAAACTATCGAAACGTTCTCGAATTCTAAAAAAGAAAATTCCAAATAGAACCATAGCTACTAATACTGAAAAGGCAATGCTTATCTCAACTACTAAAGGCATACCCTTAGCACCAACGGCAGCTAGTATTAGACCATTTTCAAGTGACATAAAACCGATTACTTGCATAACTGCATTTCGTCTAGTGATCATCATTAAAAAGCCTAACAAAACTACAGACATTGCCAACGCAATGTTTTCTCTTGTCATTGCCGTAGACAGAGTAGTTACAGGTAATAGTAAAACGATCGACAAAGCAACTAGAGCAACCCCTACGATCATCGTAGGTCCAATACCAAGAGCAGTCTCAATAGTACGATGAATGCCAAGACGTCTAACCAACCAGCTTAAGACAAAAGGAACGGCAATCCCTTTAAAAAACAAAGCAATTAAAGATGATGCATATAGATGTGGTGCAGATTGAATTAAAGCTTGCCATGCCGCTGCTAGTGCCAAAACCATAGCTTGAAATGAATAAATTCGAATTACTGCTGTCATTCTACATTGATAAAGTAATCCGAAGCTCATCATCAACACTACTGCACCAATTAAATGAGCTACGTCATACGCATAATTTTCAAAAAATTTAGATAAAATCACACAGCCTCCGAAATATAAAGAAATAATGTTGCTAATAATGCAAACAACAATGCACCTCCTAAAAAATCTGATATTTGAAAAAATCGCATTTTAATCAATGCAGTTTCAAAACAACCGAGAATCATAGACAATATTCCAACCTTAAAAGCCCAAATTATCAGTCCAAATAACACATGTATTAGATCACTATCAGAATCAGCGATGCCCCAAGGAAAGAACAAACAAGAAATTATTGACATAAATAATAAAAGGCGAACCATATTCGCCGCTTCCATTAATGCCAGATAACTTCCGGAATATTCAAGTAACATACCCTCATGAATCATTGTCAATTCAAGATGAGTAGTTGGATTATCTACAGGAATACGACCGTTTTCAGCAATAGCAATCATCACCATAGCAACAAGAGTTAACCCAACTGACACTTGAATACCTATATGTCCTTCTAATATATAAATAACCATCTGCGTAGGTAAGGTAGTGTGTGTTAATAGCGACAAACTAAAGATCACCATCAGTATGGCAGGTTCACTTATAGAAGAAATAAACATTTCACGACTTGCCCCTAAACCACCGAATGGAGTTCCTACATCAAGGCCTGCCAGTACAGTAAAGAAACGGGCTGTTCCTAATAAAGCTATCATAGCAATCAAATCTATTGACGTATTAAGTACCATATAGGTCGTGAAAGTAGGTACGCTTATAGCAGCCAACCACACAGTAACAAAAAC
>JAITNJ010000019.1 GCA_031290545.1 Rhodospirillaceae bacterium
CAAATCATCGCGACTCATTCCTGGTTTACGAGGCACACCGGCCGTAACAATAACCACATCGGAATCACGAATATCAGAATAGTCATTAGTACCAGAATAAGTTACATTTACACCATCTATTGGTGTTGATTGAGCAATATCTAAACTCTTGCCTTGAGGAATTCCATCAGCGATATCAAATAAAACGACATCACCAAGCTCCTTTAAGCCGATCAAATGAGCAAGTGTTCCACCAATATTACCAGCACCAATAAGAGCTATTTTCTTACGAATTGCGCGATTCATAAACATTTCCTTTCTGATTAATACCAGAGCTAGACATTTATAATCAGCCTAATTAAATAGTACAAAACCATTGTCAGGAAGAAAGACATGTCCACTAAATTAATTTTAATATTATTAATATACAAATAAAAGATATTAAATTATTTGCAATACTTTGTATTTTTATCGAAATTACTTCGTTTATAAAGGGAATTAGATTATTTAGATATTTGATCAGCTATAACCATAACTGTAATTAATCTTTATTAAAAAGAACAATTCTCATCTAAATTTATCTAAAATCAAATACTTCTACAGAAATATCATATAAAAATTAAATAATATAGATTATTAATAGTAACGATATTTATAAGAAAAAATAAAAAATTAAATTTGTATCTCAAAAACTTATATAACAAAGTTACATTGATCTCAGTGATGAATTTTTATTTTTAATTGAAAAACTATAAATATATTAGCATTAAACGTAATAATTGAAGGATCTTCTTGGTTAACTTTATAAAAATCCATCTTAAATTATACAATCATACATATAGATTGGTGTCTCCAAGGGGATTTGAACCCCTGTTACTGCCGTGAGAGGGCAGTGTCCTGAACCACTAGACGATGAAGACATATTTTTTATAAAACAATTTTTTAGTTAGAGAAATTCTTTTATTATTAATTCAATGACACACTTAACGTCATTTTCTTTTTAAAAAAAATCTATTTGCGATTAATTAATATTCAATTTCACCAAATAAAATTACTAATTACAGCAGTTGGACGTAAATTTCCGTGTGCCATTATTGTAGATTCTATTTTATTGACATTCGGCATTTCATTACAAGTAAAACCAATTTCTTCAGCATGAATACCTCCACTACAAAACAAACAATCCAGACCAGAAGCATGCGCACCTGCAACGTCAGTACTAAAAGAGTCGCCTACCGCAAGCACACGACTGCGATCAGAAATCATCAATCTTTCTAAACACACATCATAAATCGCTGGGTCCGGCTTACCACGATAACGCACAATACCACCAATTTTTTCATAATAGGAAGCTAGTGCACCAGCACAAATGAACGATCGACCTCCACTAATTACTATATGATCAGGATTGGCACAAACAAGTGGCAAAAAATGCTTCGCTGCAATATCGAGCAACGGAGCTGAATCTTCAATTCGATTATTAAATTCACTTGGTCCAGTTACCAAAATAAACTGCGCTTGTTCAACATTTTCCACCAAATCAATATCTAGACCTTCGATCAAATTTTTATCACTATCTATTCCAACATAAAAACATCGACGCCCAATAGAGGCAAACCACGGATCACGTCTTGTTAATAATTCAAGATAAACAGATTCGCCAGAAGTAATAATTTCTTTGTATAGACAGCGGTCTATCCCCAATTCTGTCATAAATTTTACTAGATTTCTTGCTCGTCTAGGAGCATTAGATAAAAGAACAATTCGTTTACCGCGCAATTTTAATTCTTCTAGAGCTTCTTTAGCACCAACATAGCTTGTTATTCCATCATGAATCACACCCCATAAATCTATAATAAGACCATCATAATTATTAATTATTTCTCGAATTCCAGTAAGAATTGGTGTGTTCATTTAAGATCCTTTATGGTCAGCACCGATCGCATCTGTCAATTTCTGAAATCCATCACGACGTAATAACCGCCCAAGATCATATTTGATTTTAGTAATTTGTGACATTCCATGATAAATTAAAGTTGTATAAAGCTGAATCAACGAAGCGCCAGCACGAATTTTAGAATATGCTTGAGCTCCAGTAGTAATACCACCAACACCGATTAATGGTATGCATCCATTTGTCACAGAATATATTTCTCGTAATATTTTAGTCGACAGTTCAAACAAAGGTGCTCCAGATAATCCGCCTGTCTTAGTTTTATTAAATGAATGCAGCCCGTACGGACGAGTAATTGTAGTATTGGTAACAATCAATCCATCAAGTTTAGTTTTTTTTGCGACTTCAGCAATATCATAAAGATCTTTATCGTTTAAATCTGGCGAGATCTTTAGCAATAATGGTGGTTGTTGTGTCAATTTATTAAGATTGTGTTGAACTTTTTCTATTAGATTTTCCAGAGTAAAACGACTCTGCAGCGCTCTTAGTCCAGGTGTATTTGGCGAAGAAACGTTGATCACTAAATAATCTGATAGAGGACCCAAAATCAATGTTTCTTTTTCATAATCAATAGAAACATTTTCTGTAGTTTTATTTTTACCAAGATTAACCCCTATGATACCATCACGATTACGTCTACGAGTTAAATTTTTAGCTACTTGACACATTCCAGAATTGTTAAATCCCATTTGATTAATCACTGCCTCATCTTCAATTAGACGAAACAAACGAGGTTTAGAATTGCCATGTTGTGGTTGCGGTGTAACCGTTCCAATTTCAACGAAACCAAATCCTTGTTTAAATAAAGCATCTGAAACTTCAGCGTTCTTATCATAACCAGCAGCTAAACCAATAGGATTTGAAAACTTCATCCCCCATAAAGTTATTTCTAATATTGGATCTTCTAATCGTTTTTGACTAGGAACCAATCCAGTTTTTAAAACCGCAATTGAAAGATTATGTGCCATCTCTGCTGGCAATAAACGAATCAAAGGTCCAACAAAACGATAATAATCAAACAGCGTATCAATCCTTGATCTAAAACAATTATTTACAATAAATAATACTAATAAATTTAATTAAATAATCAAAATAAATCATAATATGAATAAATTGTTATTATTCAATAATTATGTTTTCTTTTGATTGATCGCTATCTTCTTTTGGTAAAGAAAGAACTCCAGACGTATAATCATAATCGAAAATTTCCGCATATCTTCCCCAAGATATTACTTGTTCCAATACACGTTCTGCTTCAGTTTCACTCAAAAAATCTTCTAATTCATGAATGAATCTCCCTTCTGGGGCTCTATGATCACGTCTTTCATCAAGAACACGATGAATATGATTAGCCAAAAAAATATGTTTCATTAGTTGTTCAGCAAATAGAGACTTGCGTACTGTCATCTCTGATTTAGCAAAGATTTTTCCTAGCGGCAACAGAATAGCATCACCTTCATCAATACGAATGAATCCCAAAAGTGATCCAGCCTCAAGTAATTGAAACAACGAATTATCAGGTAATTGTAATTCATCAGCCAATGCTGGAAGATCTGCCTTACCATTGAATTGAGGCTCTATTAATGTTTCGATCATACCCTCGATTTTGTGCGGTGTAGCTGATGGCAGACGATAGCCAAGACTTGACACGTCAACTCCAGCCGATCTCAATGGACGTTGAGTCATGATAGAATAAACTTGATCAACAATTGCTTTAAATGCTGATGATTCTTTATCTCTAGGATGAGATAGTGGCACTAATACTTCTTCTTTAATACGTCCAGGATCCGATGAAAATATTAAAACACGATCCGACATTGCTACTGCTTCTTCAATATTGTGTGAAACAAATAGAATTCCTCTAGTTGGTATTTTTCTTTTTGCCCACAATTCGAGTAAATCAGCACGTAACGTTTCAGCTGTTAGCACGTCAAGTGCAGAAAAAGGCTCATCCATTAGTAATACATCAGGCCGCATTACTAGAGCTCTTGCTAAACCAACACGTTGACGCATCCCGCCAGACAACTCACGTGGATAAGCTGATTCGAAACCACCAAGACTAATAACGTCTATAGCTTCCAGTGTTCTAATTTCACGTTCACGAACTGGAATAGCTTGAGCTTCGAGGCCTAATCCTACATTTTGCTGAACAGTTAGCCATGGAAATAATGCAAAAGACTGAAAAACCATTGCAATATCACTCACTGGTCCGTTAATTCTTTTTCCACAGTAAAGGACTGTGCCATCTGTAGCATCTATAAGTCCAGCAATAATACGTAACAAAGTGGATTTTCCAGAACCTGACTTACCTAATAATGAAACTATTTCCCCTTTCCTCAAACGAAAATTCACATTCTCTAACACAACATGATTAGAACGATCTGGCGCACTGAAGAGTTTACGAACACCTTCAAGATTAATTAATAGCTCATTAAAATCAGTCATACTGATTACTCTTAATTGATTCGCAACCGCTCTTCAGATAAACGATACATTCTACGCCATATCTGACGATTAAATAACATAACATAACAACACATAACAGCTACACCTAGTGCAATTCTAGGAAAATCACCATTTCTAGTATTATCCGCAATATAAGAGCCAATACCAGTAGCCATTAACGTTGTATTCCCCCAACTAACCATTTCAGAAACAATACTAGCATTCCAAGATCCTCCTGAAGCAGTAATCGCTCCAGTGACAAAAGAAGGGAAAATACCAGGAAGAATTAAACGTTTCCACCGCAACCATCCTTTTAGTCCAAGATTATCAGCAACTGCTCGTAGATCATTTGGTATCAATATAGCACCTGAAATTATGTTGAATAAAATATACCATTGAGTACCAAGAATCATCAATGGGCTGATCCAAATTTCAACATTTGCATCAAATCGAAGAATTAAAATCACTACTACTGGAAACATTAGATTAGCTGGAAATGCCGCCATAAATTGAACAATTGGCCGCACAGTCTGTGATAAACGTAGACGAAAACCAATCCATACACCAATCGGCACCCAGATCATCGCTGCAATAACAATCAATACAACTACTCGTATTGCAGTTATCAAACCAAGCATGAATACATGCAATATCTCATCGAATCCAACTTTATCCTGTATATATTCACAAACGTGATAAATGGAAAAAATGGAGATCATCAATAAAAACAAAATCCATAATCGATCAAACCAAAAAATACGATTTTCTTTTGATTTACCAATGTTATCTGTACGTTTACGAAAAATTGGTAAAGACCATTCCCAAATCAATACAAACATGGCGTTAAAGATACGAAGAAATCTAGTTCGTTGTAATATATTAAGCAGTTGCGATGTTGGAATTTCTTTATCAAGTATTGATTCAAACTTGAATTTATCAGTCCATGCTATCAATGGTCGAAAAAATAACAGATCATAAACAATGATTCCAATAAACATTGTAAAAATCGCATATCCAATTGCTACCAAATTCTGCTGAGCAATAGCCAAAGCAATATACGATCCAATTCCAGGCAATGTAATTATTTGACTATTGACAGTAATTGCTTCTGAAGCAACAACAAAAAACCATCCACCAGAAACTGACATCATCATGTTCCAAATCAATCCAGGTGTAGCGAATGGCAGATCCAATCGCCAAAAACGTTGCCATGTTGATAAATTAAACATAGTAGCTACTTCTTGCAAATCATATGGAACAGTACGCAATAAAGCATAAAAACTAAAAGTCATATTCCATGCTTGCGAAGTGAATATAGAAAAAATTGAAGCGCACTCTACACCAATTAAATTTCCAGGAAACAACGCTATAAATCCAGTTACAGTGATCGATAAGAACCCTAAAATAGGTATTGATTGCAAAACATCAAGAATCGGTATCATGATTTTTTCTGCATATCTATTTTTTGCCGCTAACGTCGCATAAATCATTGTAAACAGCAGAGAGATAAACAATCCAACAATCATGCGCAAAAATGAGCGTAATAAATAATATGGTAAAACATCTGGATCAAGAGAAATTGGTAGTGAATCACCAATATTATATGGCGCTGTCATTTGTGAACCGCCAAATGCAAACAACCACAAGATTGCTAGTATCAATGGCAAAACCGCCAAATCCCAAATATTTGGTCGAAAACAGGGGCCAAAATTGGCAGTTGCCGAAATAATCGTTCGCAACAATATCTTCTCCTGCTAAATCACAATAATATTACATAAATTCATGTGTTCTAAATTCTAGTTTGCTATACTTAAATATTTAGCAGTCATTAGCAGATAATAATGACTATCAGTCGATATATCTATTTCATTTAGAAATGAATGAATTAATTTTTCTTTCATTCTTATCAAGTTAAGAGTATTCCATCATTCTAATAAAAGATTCGAATATATAAATAAGGATGATTTTTCTAAAAATTTCAACTTAGTAAGTTGTAATAATATGAGTTCTGCTATAAAAATGCATGCTTCATCCATGATAAAACATGAAAATTGAATCAATATGTTAATATTATAATTATAAGACGACATCTTAAACTTTTGATAGTTAAACACATTAGCTAGTTATAACAACAAAATAGAGCTAAACAAGTATCAATTTAAGTATAAACACAATCTGTATGCGTAGCATCTCAGGGTTTATCGTTTTACTAACAATCATTATAGTCAATCTAAGTTTGTGGTGGCTAATGAATCGTCCACATTTTGACATAGCTTGGCATGGTGAAATTAATAGCATCTCATTTAGTCCATATCGTAAAGATGATGATGCTTTGATCGATAAGGAGCCTCCACCAGAATCTATCGATAAAGACTTAGCGTTAATTGCCCCAATTGTAAATTCAATTCGTCTTTATACAGCAAAACCCATATCTCAAATGATCCCAGCTATGGCAACAAAATATAATCTTAGTGTAACAGCTGGGGCGTGGATTTCAGGAGCATTATCTAATCCAAATTTAAGACTTGATAAATCGCCAGAACAAATGAATTCTGATGAGTTAAATGCATATCAAATACAAATGTGCAATCTCATATCTAATGAAGAAGAAATCAATAACGTCATTACAATGGCACGAAAAAATTTTAATATTAAACGTATAATAGTTGGAAATGAAACAATTTTATCTGGCCAAACAACAGTCTTTCAGTTAATTCGATATATTCGACAAATAAAAACAAAAATAACATTGCCAATCTCGACTGCAGAACCTGCATCAGTTTGGCTATCACATCCAGAATTAGTCCGCGAAGTTGATTTCATAGCATTACACGTTCTACCATATTGGGAGGGTATATCAGCAGAAGATGCTGTAGATTTTGTTTTCGGTGAATATGATAATTTAAAAAGAATCTATCCTGACAAACACATCATGTTAGCTGAAATAGGATGGCCATCAGCCGGTAAATGGCGACATAGAGCTGAACCTTCAGTAATAAATCAAGCGCTATTTTTAAGACGATTTCTTAATCGTGCTACAAAAAATAATATCAATTACAATATCATAGAAGCTTTCGATCAACCATGGAAGAGAGCTTTTGAATGGACAGTTGGTACTCATTGGGGTATATGGGATGCTAATAGAAATCAGAAATTCTCTATGGTTGAACCTGTTCTTGAAATGAAGCAATGGCCAATTCAAGCCATTGCTGCTACCATTTTAGCTATTATTCCAGTAATTTGGTTTTTATACAATTGGAGGCATCTACATATACGCGGAAAAATTTTCTTTGCTGCTTTAGTTCAAGGGTCGGCTTCTCTAATTATATGGACAATGTCGATTCCAATGATTCGTGATTTTGCACCATCACCTGAATTAATGTATTCAGTTTTATTACCTGCACAATTGATTTTATTAGTGATTGTTCTAATCGCAGGATATGAAATAACAGAATTAACTTGGGTACGTCAAATACGCAGAAAATTTACCATAGAAACATCACCGATAGCTACTAGTTTTCCAAAGGTTTCTCTACATTTACCATGCTATAATGAACCTCCAGATATGGTAAAATTAACTATCGATAGTTTAAATGCTCTTGATTATCCAGATTTTGAAGTTTTAGTTATAGATAATAATACTAAGAATTCAATGGTATGGAAACCGATCCAAGACTATTGTAAAAAACTAGGTAGTAAATTTCATTTTTATCATCTAGAAAAATGGCCTGGCGCAAAAGCTGGAGCGTTAAATTTCGCTTTAGCTCATACAGATCTCATGGCCGAAGTAATTGGTGTTATTGATTCAGATTATCGAGTAAATTCTGATTGGTTAAAAATTCTAGTTCCTTATTTTGAAAATCCAAAAGTAGGATGGGTACAAGCACCACAGGATCATCGTGAATGGGAATTAGACTTATTCAAAGAATTTATTAATTGGGAGTATGCAGGATTTTTTGACATAGGCATGATAGCCAAAAATGAAGATAATGCAATTGTTCAGCACGGTACTATGACATTAATTAATCGCAAAGCATTAGAAGAAACTGGAAAATGGGCAGAATGGACCATTGCTGAAGATGCTGAATTAGGTTTACGATTATTAAAAAGTGGATACGAATCGGTCTATCTTGATCATAGTTTTGTTTATGGACTAACACCTGATAATTTTACTGATTATAAAAAACAACGTTTTCGCTGGGCTTATGGAGCTTGTCAGATTCTCAAACATCATTGGCGCACACTAATTCCATTTCGTAATACTGGTCTGACTGCAAGCCAAAAATATCATTTTATTACAGGATGGTTACCTTGGTTTGCCGATGCATTATATGTAATATTCACAATTCTTTCTGTTTTTTGGACAATTGGGCTGATTACCTCACCACAGATTTTCGATTTTCCATTAGCAATTTTTGTTATGCCTACAGTTGGCGTGTTCGTAGCAAAAATAATTCATCATCAATTTCTTTACTCAACAAGAGTAAAGTGCAATTGGCGTCAACGCATTGGATCTGCGATTGCAAGTATGAGCTTAACTTATTATATCGGTCGCGCTATGTTACAGGGCATTTTTACTAAAAACGTCCCGTTTTTACGTACTCCCAAATGCGATGGCAAGGTTGCTTGGACCGCAGGTTTCATGATGGCTTCCGAAGAAACTATATTCATGTTCTCTCAATGGATTTGCATAGCACTTATTTTGTTTGTCAATGGGTGGGAC
This sequence comes from Rhodospirillaceae bacterium, assembly GCA_031290545.1. Lineage (GTDB taxonomy): Bacteria > Pseudomonadota > Alphaproteobacteria > Rhodospirillales > Magnetospirillaceae > Telmatospirillum. Next base: position 9,102 of record JAITNJ010000019.1, read on the forward strand.
GATCTTGATACTCGAATTTGGATACTAATGTTAATCGTACAATCAATTCCATATCTAACAGCATTTATTATGGCACTAATTTCAGCAATGCCTACAGAGTGTATAATGCGATGGTTACTGCGAAAGTCAGAGTTATAGCAATAGCGATTAATAAATATCCTCAAGATTAAAGTTCAAAAACCAGTGTATTAATTATTATGAATAAGTAACATTAGATATTCATAACTCAACACAAATTGTTTTATATATACTTAAACATTAAATAAAAAATGAAAAATATCACCATCTTGAACTAAATAATCTTTTCCTTCGATACGCATTTTACCAGCTTCTCTAGCTTTAGATTCTCCACCACATGAAATAAAATCTGCGTAAGAAATGGTTTCTGCACGAATGAAACCCTTTTCAAAATCTTGGTGAATATTACCTGCAGCTTGTGGAGCTTTGAATCCTTTATTTAGAGTCCAAGCACGTGTTTCTTTAGGACCACTAGTAAAAAAAGTAATTAGTTGCAAAAGTTCATAGCCAGCACGGATTATTTTATTTAATCCAGTTTCTAATAAGCCGAGTTCCATTAAAAATGCTATTTTTTCAGATTCGTTTTTTAGAAGAGCAACTTCGGCTTCAATAGCAGCAGAAATAACAACATTAATAGCATTATCAACGATGGCCTTTATGCCAATATTTTTAGAAAAAATATTGCCTGTAGTAACAGCCGATTCTTCAACATTACAAACATAGAGCATAGGTTTGGATGTCAGAAGGCCAAATGTTCGTAAGATAGTTCGATTTTCTATAATTGATGAAATTGCACGAACAGGGCGTCCCTCACGTAACGTAGTTAAAATCAAATTCATTAAGTCAAGTTGTATTTTTGATTCTTTATTTTTAACAACTTTTTTATTCATATTAACAGCACGGCGTTCTAAACTATTAAGATCTGCTAATAATAATTCTGTTTCTATAATTTCAACATCACGAATTGGATCAACATTACCTTCAATATGAACAATATCAGAATCTTCAAAACAACGTAACACATGAATAATAACGTCAACCTCACGAATTTTAGCTAAAAATTGATTACCAAGACCTTCACCGCGACTAGCGCCACGAACAATACCGGCAATGTCAACAAATTCAAGTTGTGTTGGAATAATTTTTACTGATTTAGATATTTCTGAGAGTTTTTTCAAACGCAGATCTGGTACGGCAACGCGACCAACGTTTGGTTCGATAGTACAAAATGGATAGTTAGCAACTTGAGCTACTATTGTTGATGTTAATGCGTTAAATAATGTTGATTTACCAACATTAGGTAACCCAATAATCCCACAATTAAATCCCATAGTTATCTCTTTATCGTTTTTGAAGAGTCGTTAGTTAATACACTTGAATATTCAACTTCGTTACCTGAAATCAACAAAGGTAAATGCATTACTACAGTGTCTAGTAAAGGTATTAACCACAGTTCGTCAATTTTAGAAAAATCACCTAATACCCACGATGTAACCAAATCAGTATGACCTGGATGACCAATTCCTAGACGAATTCGCCAATAGTCACTGCCTATATTGGCATCAATGCTTCTCAACCCGTTGTGTCCACCAGCACCGCCGTTTTTTTTGATACGAACATTACCTATCGGCAAATTTAAATCATCATGAAAAACGATAACCCGACTTGGTTCGATTTTATAGAAACGGGTAGCCTCGAAAACAGCCTTACCAGAAAGATTCATAAATGTTTCTGACTTTAATATCAGAATTCTTTCTTTTCCAATTATTCCTTCAGAAACACGTGCATGGAATTTCAATTGCCAACCAATAAACCCATAACATATTGCGATTCTATCAACTGCCATAAATCCAATATTATGTCTATTCTTAGAATTAGCTAAGCTAGGATTACCTAATCCTACTAACAAAAACATGTTGACTTAATTTAGATTATTTTTCATTGGATGTTTCAGTTGTTGATACTATTTCTGTTTCAACTGATGAAGCTACAGTTGGTACTACAATCGTTGCAATGGTTTGAAATTTTTCATGCGCCACTATACTAACACCTATCGGCAAATTAATTGCTGATAGGTGTATCGAAGCACCAATATCGAGACCAGTCAAATCGATAATCAATTCGTTAGGAATTGAATTAACTGGAGCAATAAGTTCCAATTCATGAGCAATAACATTCAATACTCCGCCTTTTTTCAATCCAACAGATTTGCTGTGATTGTTAAAATGTATAGGAACGTGAACATGAACCTTTGATTCTGAACTTACTCGCATAAAGTCTACATGGAGTGATTTATTGCTTACAGGATGATACTGGACTCCTCGACATAATACATTTTCAATCTTGTCATCAATGCTTAGATTAAACAATCGAGTAAAGAAACCAGGTTTATTCATTTCGATCCAAAGCACGCGAGGATTTATCGAAATTGGAATTGAAATCTGATTATTTCCGTAAATAATTCCTGGGATTAAACCCCGACAACGAATTTCACGGGCGCCACCACTTCCGACCCGATTGCGTATTTCTACATTGATAGTAGCCACTTCATTCATTACAAAATCTCCAACTGAAAAGAAATAGTACTTTTAGACAAGCAACAATTTTATCACAGACTTATACGTCTTCTAAGTACTATTTTTCAAGTGCCAGTCTGAATATTGTTAATAACGATTAACACCAGAAAAGATATTTTAGCCAAAAAGACTTGATACAGAACGATTTTCACTTATACGTCTAATACTTTCTGCCATCAGAGGTGCTATTGAAATTTGATTAATATTATAAGCCTGTTTAGATGATGCGGTAGCTGGAATAGAATCAGTAGTTACTAATGATTCAAATGATGAGTTGGTAATACGATCCACAGCATTATCAGAAAATACACCATGAGTAACATACGCAAAAACAGATGTTGCGCCTGCAGCAATCAACGCTTCGGCCCCGGTGCATAGCGTACATCCAGAGTCAACAATATCGTCTATCAATATGCATCGTCTATTATTAACGTTACCTATAATGTTCATAACTTCCGAAACTCCAGCACGTTCACGACGTTTATCAATAATAGCAAGATCTGCATCAATACGTTTTGCAATAGAACGAGCGCGCATTACACCTCCAACATCTGGTGAAACAATCACTATATCTTCATTGCTAAAACAGCGAATAATATTTTCAGTAAATACTGGAGCTGCATAAAGATTATCTAATGGAATATCAAAGAATCCTTGAATTTGACCAGAATGCAGATCTAGCGTAACTATACGATTTGCACCAGCAATTGTGATCAAATTAGCAACTAACTTAGCTGATATAGGTGTTCTAGGTCCTGATTTACGATCTTGACGTGCATAACCGAAATAAGGAACTACAGCAGTAATACGCTTAGCAGAACCTCGTCGTAATGCATCCAATGTCACCAACAATTCCATTAAATTATCATTTGTAGGAAAACATGTTGATTGTACAACAAAAACATCTTCCCCACGAACGTTTTCATGAATTTCTACAAAAATTTCCATATCAGAAAATCGTCGGATACTAGCTGATGTCAAAGCTAAACCTAAATAACTAGAAATAGATTCTGCAAGAGGTAAGTTACTATTGCAAGCTATAATCTTCATAAGAATATCACAAATATTTATTTATTAAATTTACATGACGTTGACTTATGCTATAAAAATCCATTTTTACATGAACTTTATTAATTCATTCATTAAAGAATAAAAACAATTAGTCATAATACCCGTCTTTAAAGTCATTAGCTAATGTATTTCATCGCATATGAAATATTTATTAATATTATTGTTTATTTATTTAATCTTATTAGCTTTACCAAAGCTATAAGATAATCCAATCATAGCAGAAGAAGAAGAGTAAGCTTTCTTCTTACTTTTACTAAGTTCAAGTTTATTATCACTATCACATATAGTTTTATCTA
>JAITNJ010000004.1 GCA_031290545.1 Rhodospirillaceae bacterium
AGACTCGATAGAAATTAAGCGCGATCTAGACCATGGTAATGTCGAAGCAGTTCGTATAATGACTGTACATGGTGCTAAGGGATTACAGGCGCCAATCGTTTTTTTACCAGACACTATAAAAATGGCAGTGCATTCATCACATCTATTATGGCTCGATAAAAAAGATAACAACAACAAAACAAACGAATTCATGATATGGTTACCTCGAATTAATGATCAGGATGAAATTTGCAAAATCGCTAGTAACATCTACGATATTCAACGTAATAAAGAATATATTCGATTGCTTTATGTTGCTATGACACGAGCTGAAGATCGTCTCTATATATGCGGTTGGAAATCTAATATTGAAACAGATACAAAAACACATTGTTGGTATAATCTGATATTCAATGCATTAAAACCAGTTTGCATTTCTGAACTTGATGCAACTTTAGCTCAACAAAGTGGTATAGAAAATTTTGAAGTACTACGTTTAACTTCAGATCAAACAGCTGATGTTTTATCTAAAAAAATAACTACTAAACCAATAACATCACAAACATTACCAGCATGGATTAATGAAAAAGCACCATTTGAAACATCACCACGGTCTTTGGTTCCGTCACATCTCAACAACGAATCAGAAATACTACAGTCTTTTGGTGAAACTAATAGAATAAGATTTCAACGTGGTAATTTAATTCATCGTATATTACAATCATTACCAAACTTAGAGCCAGACAAACGAAACGAAGCAATAATTAATTTTCTTAGCCAACCTTACTGGAAATTATCTTTTCTAGAACAAACAACATTAATCTCCAATATAATCGCAATATTAAACAATCAACAATTCGCTCCAATTTTTGGAACTGGTAGTTTGGCTGAAGTTCCAATAGTTGGATTTCTTAATAAAAAAATTGTATCAGGACAAATTGATCGTTTGTTAGTTACTAAAACTGAGGTATTGATCATCGATTATAAAACCAACAAACAACCACCACTCAGTGCTAACGATGTTACATTAGCTAATTTACATCAAATAGCAATATACAAAGCCATATTGTCTAACATATATTCAAATCGAACCATTAGTTGTGCTTTGTTATGGACCAATATACCACAGCTAATGGTTATTGATAATGACTTACTCAACGATGCTTTATTTAGAATATTAAGAACTTAAATTGCCATTTTGAGCCAGAATATCTTTCAACAAATAATCAATGATTTAGTAACAATTTAGATTACCACCATAAATTTCTAGATAAAATATTTATTGTTATCAATATATAATACAAACAGATGGTGTTTTATCGAACACAGTATTTAATGAAACGTTTATCATGGTGCGGTAAATCAAAAAAAGGCATATATTTAGTTTTTGATAAAAGTTCATTGAACGAATCGGTAACACGAACTTGTTGAATCGCATAGTGTTTTACACCAACGTTTACTAAATATTCCATTAAATCTAATAATTCGTCTTTTGTAAGTAGCTCAGGATGTACAGTAGTGCGAATTTCGTTAGCGACGCCACTGTCTAATAGAAGATGCAGACTAGTGCTAACTTTATCACCACTACCAACAACACCAGTGATACGTTCATAAATATTAAATGGTCCCTTGACGTCAAGGCCAACCCAATCAACTAATGAAAGTATTGTATTTAAACGATCGGGGTATGAACCAGCAGTATGCAAGCCAATACGAAAACCCATATCACGAATTGTTCGAATGGCATCCGGTAAAGCAGCTTGCAAAGTTGGTTCGCCACCAGAGAAAACTACGCCATCCAACAATCCGCGTCTACTTTTCAGAAAATTCAGAATATCATCCCAAGCAATTAATTTTATGCTTTTAGTCGGTAATAAATGCTGATTATGACAATAAACACAATTCCAAGAACAGCCTTGACAAAAGATCGTTGCTGTTAATTCATCAGGCCAATCACAAGTAGATAATCGTACAAATCCACCAACATGCAATTCAATCAAGCTTGATTCGCTTTTCAGTGAAATATTTACGCTCATGAAATTCACTTTGCTTACCATGATTAAACGATGTCAATGGACGATGATAACCCATCACTCGTGTCCAAATTTCACATGGTTGTCGTTCTTCATCTTTAAGTTCAATAGATGCTTGTAAATTATCTTCATTTGAAACATATGTCATATGATTTTCCTTAATTTAATTGTGAATAGTAGTTCTTTTTTCTAGAAATTATCTCAACATCGCATTTTGGACAAAAATCATGTTCTCCAGCAATATAACCATGTGTTGGACAAATAGAAAAAGTAGGTGTTATTGTAATATATGGTAATCGAAAATTTTCTAGAGCACGTTGTACAAGCTTACGACAAACCATTGCCGAAGAAATCCGCTCATTCATATAAAGATGCAACACAGTACCACCAGTATATTTACGTTGCAAGTCATCCTGACGCTCCAAAGCTTCAAAAGGATCATCAGTAAAACCTGCAGGCAATTGACTAGAATTAGTATAATAAGGTCTGTCTATTGTACCAGCTTGTAATATGTCTGGAAAGCGTTTCTGATCTTCTCTAGCAAAGCGATAAGTTGTACCTTCAGCCGGAGTAGCTTCTAAATTAAAAAGATGACCTGTCTTTTCTTGTAAAGAAATAATGCTAGATCGTAAATAATCAAGGAATTTAATGGCAAAGTCATGACCACAATCTGTTGTAATATCTTCACTATTATCTGTAAAATTTCGAATCATCTCATTAATGCCATTAACACCTATAGTAGAAAAATGATTTCTTAGCGTACCAAGATATCTCTTGCTATAAGGAAATAAACCATTATTCATGTGACGTTGAATAACTTTACGTTTCATTTCTAAGCTATTAGAGCTCAAATCCAAAAGCATATCAAGATGTTGAAATAGTGCTTTTTCATTATTCTTGCAAAAATACCCCAATCGCGCACAATTTATCGTAACTACACCAACTGAGCCAGTTTGTTCGGCGCTACCAAACAAGCCATTACCACGCTTCAGCAACTCAGTTAGATCCAATTGAAGACGACAACACATAGAGCGAACCATATTTGGTTTTAAATCAGAATTAAGAAAATTCTGGAAATATGGCAAACCATATTTTGCTGTCATCTCAAACAAACGTGTGGCATTATCACTATCCCAAGGAAAATCAGACGTGATATTGTAAGTTGGAATAGGAAATGTAAAAACACGACCTTTAGCATCACCTCCTGTCATTACTTCCATATAAGCGCGATTAATCATATTCATCTCATCCTGAAGCTCGCTGTAAGTAAACGACATTTCTTCACCACCAATTATTGGAATTTGGTCTTTTAAATCTTCCGGACAAGTCCAATCAAAAGTCAAATTAGTAAATGGCGTTTGAGTGCCCCAACGTGATGGAACATTAAGATTGTAAACTAGCTCCTGAATAGATTGTAATACATCCTTATAATCTAGCCGATCCTTACGAACGAATGGAGCCATATAAGTATCAAACGAACTAAAGGCTTGAGCACCAGCCCATTCATTTTGTAATGTTCCTAGAAAATTAACTATTTGACCAACTGCGCTAGATAAATGTTTTGGTGGATAAGCTTCAACTTTTCCAAGAACACCATTTAGTCCCTCAGTTAAAAGCATTCGCAATGACCAACCGGCACAATAGCCTGCTAACATATCGAGATCATGAATATGAATATCACCGTTACGATGAGCTCGACCTATTTCAGGCGAATAAACATGAGATAACCAATAATTTGCAACTACTTTCCCAGAAACATTAAGGATCAATCCACCTAAAGAATAACCTTGATTAGCATTAGCGTTTACTCGCCAATCAGCACGGTCTAGATATTCATTAATTGAAGTTTCAACATCAACAGCAGTTTTAAGATCACCTCGTAATCTTGATCGTTGTTCACGATAGACTATATAGGCCCGTGCTGTAGTAAAATATTTAGCTGATATCAATACATTTTCGACTATATCTTGAATATCCTCTATATGAGGAGAATTAGCGTCAAATTTATGAGCAATAATATTTATAGCTTTGATAGCCAATAATCTAGCCTCAGAATCAACAAACTCGTTTGTTGCTTTGCCAGCACGCATAATAGCTGAGTATATTTTGTCACCATCGAAAGATACAACATCACCACTACGTTTAATTACAGACAAAAGAACAGACTGATCAATCATAAAAAAGCTCTTTAACAAAAGATTAAAAGCACACAAGCGCTAAATAAATTTAGCACAAAGTTGTACAGTTAAAATATTATCAAATTGTTAATAATGTTAAATTTGAAAACTAACTCATATAAGAAAATATAACTATATACATAAAATTAATTTATGTTACCAAATTATTGACTTTGAATATTTTTAAATAACATTTCGACTATTTATGGATAGCAATTGAAAGTCATACTCTGATAAAACAAACAACATACAATATAATATATTTTCTTCATATTTGTTGCTACTTGCTACTAATGATGATTTATAAACTTAGATTATAAAAATTCGAGGTACAACCAGGATATGACTACAGCTAAAACATTTTAGAAAATACAGTTTGGATAAATATTACAGCTTAATCCATACCAAGTTATCTAAAACAATCAAATAAAAAAACGAAATTTTGATTCAAATTTACTAATTCATTATCAATCATAAACGATAAAGTTTCATTATTATTTTAAAATAGAATTTCTACACTACATCGAACAAACAGTATCAATTTACAAATAAATCGATCAAATCGACGTGCATATGCGAATTACTACGTAAGCCCCATCAGTCACTGCAAATTAAGCATAAAAACAATTTCGCACGCTAGACACTAAAAATCATTTGCAATTAATAATATACTAAGAACGCATTCAACTCAAACACCTAATACCATCATCCTGTGATAGACTTAAATGTGATTACATCAATTCGATGTAAATCTTGATCTTAATAATTAACTCTTTTATATAAAACCAATTACATTAATCACCTTACCATAACCCTGTTCTTACCTATCATGTAATAATTTTAGAACAGCTGTTCTCTCTTGTTAGTCAATTAAAATTTGCAACGCCACATAAAACGAATCTAGTAAATATAAATATAGAATTAATTAATGATTAAAAATTCATAAATTAAAAATATACCGTCAAATTAATTAAGATCGCCAACGAATAACCTCAGCTAACGCTAATTCTAAATGATAGAGAACGCGAACCGGCATTTCGATTATTCGTTTCCTACCATCACGTTCTATCTGATTGCAAAAAAATCCAGTTTTTAAATCTACATAATATTTAAATAATAAATCAATAAAGTCATCAATCTTCTTATTCGCATCTTTATCATTAAGAAATTCAGAACGAGCAACAAAAGCCTTAATAGCTTCAGTTTGAGACCACATCAATTTAGTAGCAGATAGAATTTGACCATTTTTGTCAATTGCATCAAATACTAAATGCGGATTATTACTGTCAATACCGTGAGTTACAGCAAATCTATAAAAACACTCAGCGATTGGCAAAACACTATCATCACCAGTCAAACGATGATGATGTAAAAGAGCCCAAACCCATTCAAAATGACTGCCGGGTTCGCGAGCAGAATTAACAATCGGATTCCAATTTATATCGCATTGTTCTATCAACGAACCATTTGTAGAATCAATAAATTTTTTGCGAAGCAAGTCTACTAATATATTAGCACGACGTAACCATGTGCCAGGTGTTGAAATAGTCTCTTTTGATTCTTCCGCAAGAACGTGGCAAGCTTCTAGCAAATGCATATGAGGATTCTGTCGTCGTGGTAAACTATCTATTGTATCCTGACGAAATCCACCACCATTAGATGCCAATCTAGATTCAATAAAACACATGGTTTTTTCGGCAATTTCTAGAGCTAATTTATTACCTGAAGCACGATGATACCAACCAAGACCAAACAAAACAAACCCAAGATCACCCAAATCAGAAAGATCATCTAAAGCTGTTCCATCAGCTTTTAAGCTACGATAAAATCCACCAGCAGGATTTGCACATCGTCGAAGCAAGTAATCAACTCCATGTTGAGCTACAGCTAAGCCAGGACCATGTGGATCTAGAATAGCAGCATGACTAAAACAATAAATTAAGCGTGCTGTTGACAATGTACTTTTACGTGGCTTTAAGTCGGCAACAAAGTTAGGAGTCAAAAATTCAACGTAACCTTCGTCATCTGAACGTAGCACAATTTTAGCAAAAGATGGCATTGCAACTTGATTAATCCATTTTCGAAGATCGGATGGAGCCGTCATTGAAGTTGAATAACTTGACAAATTTACCTCCTTGAATTTATTAGTTTTTAACTATAGCGTTATATAAACTATGAAGCGATTAAATTAGCTCTTATAATCATATAAATTCTGCAATCTTTTAATATACATCAATGATAATAAATTCCCTTAACATACTATCATCATTAATAAACAAGCAACAAAACCTATACAACAACTATAACTAATGAAATTATAATCTAATAATCATCTTCATTAATTATGGTGGTTTATATAATAAAAGCAATTTTTTGATTGTGATTATTAAAATTTTGAATATATCTAACTAAATAAAAGAGATTTCTATCATCAATTGTATAGGATACATGTGTAATTTATGATTTAATTTCTATTAAGAATAATGATCTGCTTTGTTCTCAATTATTCTTAATGTTATATATATGTTATCGCTAAAAATAAATTAGAATAAAGACACTTTTATAAAAATCTCAAAATCAGAAAATATCGAAAATTTATTTATTTAAATTGAGATTAAATCATTATGTAAATAGCTATTATTAACTGAACATTTTAGAATAGTGTAGGTAGTGTAATCTAGGGGCGTTTAATGAGATTTATCATTTTCTTTTTTATTTCAATAGTCCTAATCGGAATCTCTAATGCTTCTGAAGCTGGACAAACGTTCGACTCAGTAAAAAATCGAGGTCAGATAATTTGCGGTGTTCATACTGGTCTCAACGGTTTTGGTGCACCTGATCAAAAAGGAAATTGGACTGGAATTGATGTAGACGTTTGTCGTGCAGTAGCTGCTGCTATGTTTGGTGACGCAAAAAAAGTTCGTTATGTTCCTTTATCAGCACAACAACGTTTACCAGCATTGCAATCTGGTGAAGTAGATTTACTATCACGTATCACAGCTTGGACATTAACACGAGAAGCGTCTAATGGTTTGTTATTTACTAATATTAATTTCTATGATGGTCAGGGTTTTTTAGTGTCCAAAAAGTTAGGAGTTAAAAGTGCTAAAGAGTTAAATACAGCAACAATATGTGTACAAACAGGAACTACAACAGAACTTAACTTATCTGACTTTGCTAGAGTTAATAGACTTAATATTAAACCACTTACTATCGAAAGTTTCGAAGAGACAAGCAGGGTTTTTATTTCTGGACGCTGTGATGCAATAACAGCAGACAGTTCTCAATTGGCAACTATT
>JAITNJ010000022.1 GCA_031290545.1 Rhodospirillaceae bacterium
CCAATCCACTAACTGTATTACAATCGATATTAAATGGTGCTAATGCAAAAGAAGTAGGCGCATTATTAATGCCGCCTACGAAACCATTACAATCGCATGTTGGATTACCTTCTATCAAAAGTGATAATTCATTCATAGCTAAACAGAATGTAGCAGCTAAGAACTTCTTAGCTGCATACAAATTAGCAATAGCACACGGATCACCTTTTGAAAAAGATATACCAGGAGCAAGAAGAGCACTGCTTGGGGCTATGCTAGTTGGATATACACCTAAACAAATGATGGCATTAGCAAATCCAAGCGCATCATTGCAAGTTGATCATTCAGTTCCAGATCCAATACAACAAGGATTACAGATACAAATCGCTTCAGCAATTGAAGCAGCACCATATATAAAAAATATAGTAATATTAAATGAAATTGATCGTGAAAAAATGTATCTCGTATTTACAGCAATTGTTAATGGAGCAACATTGTCACAAATACAAGAGATGATGAATGAAGTTACACCAATTGGAGTAACAGTTGCTGGAAATACATTAATGGATAAAATAATTGAATATGGTTCAGAAAAGATTAAAAGTAAATCGCTAATAAAAGCACAAGAAGAAGGTTTTAAGTATCTAGATAAAGATCATCCATTTAAAATATCAGAAGCAAATCCATATGATGTTTTAGCAACTTTCTTTGCTAAATATATTCATAAAGAAGTGTTTTGAAAATATGAATTTATCATACTAATATAAATATGCATCATCAATTGCTTTTATTTATAATAGATGTAAAAATTGTTTATATTATTTTCTATTATAATAACTCTAAATGGTTTGTGTTTTAATTTGTAGAAATAATGTGCCCAAGTGGCGAAATTGGTAGACGCGCTAGCTTCAGGTGCTAGTATACTGTAAAGTTTGGAAGTTCGAATCTTCTCTTGGGCACCATATATATTAATTGAAAAAGATTATATGGTGTTAAATTCTGAGCAGGTGGATTTTAATCATGTCTGTTTTTTACTATCGTAATGATTTGCCATTAGATTTTTCTTTTGGGAATTGTGTTGCTATTGATTCTGAAACTATGGGTCTTAATATTCATCGAGATCGTCTTTGTGTTCTTCAATTATCTTCTGGTGATGGAAATGCTCATATTGTTCAGTTTTTTAATTTCAACTATAAGGCACCTAATTTACGTACATTGTTAAGTGATCATTTGGTAACTAAATTATTTCATTTTGCACGTTTCGATTTAGCAATAATTCAACGGCATTTTGGTATTGTTTGCTCGCCAGTTTATTGTACAAAATTGGCCAGTAAATTAGTACGTACAAATACAACTCGACACAGTCTAAGGGATTTATGTCAAGATCTATTAGGTGTTGAGCTTTCAAAGCAACATCAGACTTCTGATTGGGGTGTATCTACTTTAACTGATGAGCAAATCGCTTATGCTGCCTCTGATGTAATTTTTTTACACGCGATTCGTGCTAAAATTGATAATTTGCTAGATCGAGAAAATCGTCGATCATTGGCTGAGGCTTGTTTTAACTTTCTTCCAATTCGTGCTTCACTTGATCTTGCTGGCTGGAGCGAAGAGGATGTTTTTGCACATTGAAATTATAAATATTTAATAGGAAACTATCATAATATATGTCGCCACATGATGACATTTGGACAGCGGCTGATGACGTTGCTACTGTCCGCAGAGTTCTGCTAAAAGAATCCGAAGCTTTGCAGATTATGGCTGAACAACAGACAGATACGATCTCTCATATATTAGATCTTTTGACTGTTAAAGATTTTGGTAGAGTTATTGTTAGCGGTATTGGGAAAAGTGGTCATGTAGCACGCAAAATTGCTGCGACCATGGCATCAATTGGAACACCATCAATTTATGTACATCCATCAGAAGCCAGTCATGGCGATCTTGGTATGATTACTCAGAACGATGTCATTTTTGCTTTGTCTAATTCTGGAGAAACTCAAGAATTAACAGATATAGTTCAGTATTCACGTCGTTTTGCTATTCCGCTAATTGTTATGACGAGTCGATCTGACAGCACCCTTGCTAAAGCATCTGATATTTCGTTAATCTTACCTAAAATTGACGAAGCTTGTTCAATTGGTTTGACTCCAACTACATCAACAACATTAATGATGGCATTGGGTGATGCATTGGCCATTACTCTTCTTGAACGCAAGGGATTTTCTTCTGATGATTTTAAAATTTTTCATCCTGGTGGTAAGCTTGGTCGAAAATTACTAAAAGTTGCTGATATTATGCATTCTGGAGATTCCATACCGTTGGTTATCTCGACTATGTTGATGGGACAGGTTTTGCTAGTGATGACTAACAAAAGTTTCGGTTGTGTCGGTGTCTTAGATAATAGTGGTCGCTATTTGATTGGTATTATTACTGACGGAGATCTTCGTAGACATATGAAACCGAATTTATTCAAGCGAACAGCTAATGAGATTATGACCATCAATCCTAGAACTGTTATTTCTGGAACTTTAGCTGTCGAGGTATTACACTTGATGAATGTGAAATCGATCACTAGTATGTTTGTCGTTGATGAAAAGTATCCAATTGGAATTGTTCATATGCACGATTGTTTGAGGGCAGGTATAGTTTAAGTCAGATTTATGAATCTGCGTAACAACAATACAAATTTTTTCAAAAAAAATGATTTGGTTAAATCGGTAGCACATTTAACACAATTACGGCACAGTAACTTTATCAGTTTAATTAAAAAAATTACAATGATTGTTGCTATTATTTTAATAGGTACAATCTTAATTTGGTCAAAAATGATATCAAATACTAAATTATCTAGATCTACTTTTACCAAAGTAGATCTAAAAGACTTTGATGTTATGTCTATGACTAATCCTCGCTATTTTGGTACTGATGATAAAAATCTTCCTTTCGTTATTACAGCTGATGTTGCAACTACTTTTTCTGCTGACGATAGTTTTAAATTTAATCCAAATAAGATTGAAACAACTTTAAAGAATCCAAAGGCCAATCTTAAGTATAAGGATGGTGGTAATATGCTGATTAATTCAACCGTTGGTTTATTTCGACATTATAATAATACAATAGATTTAAGAGGACATGTTGATCTTTTTTATAACAATGGCTACGAAATACATACAAATAATGTTCATATTGAATTGAAATCAGGTAATGTTACAGGAAATAATTTGACAAGAGGTAACTGTCCGCTTGGAACGATTGAAGGCGATGGTTTTCGTTTATTGAAGAAAAGTAAAACTATCATTATTACTGGAAAATCAAAGGCTATACTTAATATGACGAAAGTTAAAAGTGACTAATGAATCGATGTATTGTCGAGATTTTTTTAATAAGTATATTTGTTATATTTTTTGTGCAAAAATCAGAATCAACGACAACAATACTACCAGTAATTGATGACAGCGATAGTGGTTTAAATTTTGCTGATCAAAAATATGATAATTCTATTGAAATCTATGCCGATCGTGGTTTCGAGCTGTCACAAATTTCAAAAACGATAATCGGACGTGTAAATGTTAAAGCGATTCGTGGTGGAGTAACGATAAAAAGCAATAAATTGACAGCACATTATCGCGAAAAATCTTATATTTTTAATAAACATAATGTAGATAAAAAAAATAATGAAATAGATGATGTTAATGAGATTTGGCGTGTTGAAGCTGATGGATGTGTTTCTATTGTGTCATCGTCACAATATGCTTATGGGGATCATGCTGATTATAATATTGACGATGCAATGTTGATCTTAACTGGGAATAATCTGAGGTTTTTGACAAAGTCTGATATTATTACAGCAAAAGATAGTCTTGAATATTGGGAACATAATAAACGAGCTGTAGCACGCGGTAATGCTACTGTTTTTCATGCAGATAAACATCTTCAGGCTGATATTCTTATTGCTGATTTTACAAAAAATATAAATGATAAACAACTGACTATAAAACAGATACACGGATACAATAAAGTTATCATGACCACACCTCAAGAAATAGTGATCGGTGATCGTGCTGATTATGATTTTGAAACTGATATTGTTACTGTAACAGGTTCAGTTAAGATGACTAAGGAAGAAAATCAAATAAATGGAGAATATGCAGAGATTAACTTAAAAACTGGCATTACTATAATTTCACCAAATATCGTTAATGATGAAAAACAACAGCGAGTAAATGCTCTAATTACTCCAAAAAAACTCAACTAAGATAACAATACATATCATTAATTGTTTAGTATTAAAATGATAAGGAATAATAGTCTTACGATGACTACAAAAGTTGATTCTGTTTCTGTTATCGGAGGATTGATAATTACAGATATTAGCAAGCGATTTAACAATCGTCTTATTCTTCGTAATATTTCTATGCAAATGAAAAGAGGTGAGATTGTCGGACTTCTTGGTCCAAATGGGGCTGGTAAGACTACTTGTTTTTATTGCATTATTGGTTTGATAAAACCAGATAGCGGCAATATCATACTAAATAATTGTAATATTACCAGATTACCAATATATAGACGGGCGCGTTTGGGTATTGGTTATTTACCACAGGATGCTTCTATTTTTCGCGGAATGTCTGTTGAAGAAAATATTCGTGCAATTCTTGATGTATCAGAAAGTGATCGTCAAAAACGTCAAATCGTACTTGAAAAATTACTTGAAGAATTTTCTATAACTCATTTACGAAGAGCGAAAGCATTGACGTTATCAGGAGGTGAACGACGTCGTGTTGAAATCGCTAGAGCATTAGCTTCATATCCTACTTTTATTTTACTAGATGAACCTTTAGCTGGCATCGATCCAATTGCTGTATCGGAAATTCGAAATTTGATTGAACATCTAAAACATCGTGGAATTGGTATTTTAATAACTGATCATAATGTTCGTGAAACCCTTGATATTATTGATCGTGCGTACGTTTTGTATGATGGTATGATATTGATGGAGGGTAAGCCGGACGAAATTATCGCTCACGAAGATGTACGACGAATTTATCTTGGTGAAAAATTTAATTTTAAATCTTAAGGAACAATTATGATCTAACAAATTTCACTGAATAGACTGGCAACAAACTCTATTAGAAATCTAATTTTCTAAAAACCAATTAATCGTAGTTATAGTTATGTCTCCCTATCCAATGGTATTAATTCTTATTTTTAAGTTCTATTGATATAGTATTCTAATTGAATACAGACTAGTGAACACTTACAGGTTCCAGGTTGTTTTGTGATACAGCAGCAAAAGCTAAGTCACGACCCGGTGCGATACCAATATTGGTCCCGTCGGCACTATGAATTGACCAGAAAACCTCGTCGTTGATCACAACCCGTTTTATATAAACTACGTCCTGTAAACCCAATAGGGTCAAATTTTTTGCTGACATGACTCTCCAGAGCTATAGTGCCTTGTAGAAATCCCAATTCATCTTCAAATCCCCTCACTTACTCTTCGAAACAAAAATCAACCAGTTTTATTTCGGTAATATGGTTTGATATCAAGGCGATAAATAATTATCAAAAATAAGAATGAAAATGTGCCAAAATTGTCAAATCAAAAAAAAGTAAAAATATTTATTCATTCTCTTACGATCATTAATTTCATAATTCTACATCATATGCTTGCATTCTAACAAGAATGATAAATTTATACAAGATTCAAAATTTCTTCAAAGCTGAGCATTATTGAACCAAGTATGCATTATATGCAATGTAATTGTTAGTATTACAAGAGAAACTTTACTATAAATTGGATAATTTTGTTAGTAGATATTTTTCTCAAAAATTTTACTATCAAAATTATCCAAAAAATATTTGATAGTCGATAATTTCTATTATTATTTAGCTTTAAAAAGAAATTCCTATTATCTAATTTATTGATCAAGAAATAGGTATATCAGTCAATGACAGTAAACTACTAAAACCTGGTGGAGCCAGACGGGATCGAACCGACGACCTTTACAATGCCATTGTAACGCTCTCCCAGCTGAGCTATGGCCCCAGTATTAGATAACAACACTAGAATTGTTAGTCAAAACATATTAATCTAGAAAGAAACTTGCAAGTAAAAAAACTGTTTTATTTTTATAGCTCGTTTTCTAAGTCATCAATATGTTCCATTACTTCAATCATATCGTCATTATTCTCTTCTAGATCTGACGTATCTTCAATTAAGCTATTTTCATCATCATCTCTTTCATCATCAATCATAGAAATATCTTTTTCGATTACCTTATCAATGTCATATATTATCGTATCATTTTCAACGAATGTAGCCTTTCTTTTAGCAATTGGTCGCCACGTTCTTGATTGTATTTTTGGATCTACAATTGTCTTGCATTTAGGACAATGAATTGGCGAACGTGCAAAATCGTAAAAGCGGGTGTTACAGTTCTGACATATGCGTTTTGTACCCCATTCCGGTTTTGACACTTTAATACTACCTCCTATAATTTTGCACTACTATCTAACTTAGTCATTTGCCACTTAATTCAAAATATGTCAATAATCATAAAAATAATATATTAATATTATTTAATAACTCTATTGATAAACTAGTTTACTGTTCTTCTTTTGATAAGACAATTTGTTATTAATTAAAGTGTTTAAATAAAGTTATTTTAAATTATGTCAATAAAATCGTTGATCTCGTTCGGTGTTACCGATCCGCTTGTCGGAAAAATTCGCGTTCCAGGAGACAAATCTATTTCGCATCGTGCTGTAATATTGTGTGCAATGGCAATCGGTCAAAGTAGTATCGAAGGATTATTGGAAAGTGATGATGTTTTAAGAACTATCATTGCCATGCGAGCTTTGGGTATTGAAATAATTCGAATTGATAATGGTTACTGGATTTTGTTTGGTCGTGGTATTGGCGGACTTAGCGAGCCTGATGACGTTATTAATCTGGGTAATTCAGGTACTGGCGCACGATTATTGATGGGTTTGTTGGCTAGTTACAATTTTACTACTATGATTACTGGAGATGATTCTCTACGCTTACGTCCAATGCGTCGTGTTATTGAGCCTCTTGGCTTCATAGGGTGTGAATTTATTTGTCATTCTGATGACAAAATGCCTTTATCTGTAATAGGTACAGCCTTACCAATTCCTATTACATATGAACTTCAAGTGTCATCGGCTCAGGTTAAGTCAGCAATATTATTGGCAGGATTAAATATTCCTGGCATTACTACGGTTATTGAAAACGTACAAACTCGCGATCATACTGAGATAATGTTGAAATCATTTGGTGCAAAACTTTTAATAGAACTTTTGCCAAACAAGAAACGAAAAATTTCAATCGTTGGACAACCAGAATTGAAATCTCGGGTTATTAAGATTCCTGGCGATCCATCTTCAGCGGCTTTTCTAGTAGCTGCTTGTTTATTAATAGATGGTTCAGAAATCAAAATCGTTGATGTTGGTAACAATTCGTTGAGATCTGGATTTTATCAGACTTTGATTGAGATGGGTGCTTGTATTAATTTTTCTGGTACTCGATTTGAGATCGGTGAGCCTATAGCTGATCTTATGGTACGTAATACCTCAATGTTGTCTGGTGTTGATATATCACATGAACGCGCACCAACAATGATTGATGAATATCCAATTCTAGCTATTATAGCTGCCTTTGCTAATGGAACAACTCGAATGCGCGGTTTGTCAGAATTGCGAGTTAAAGAAAGCGATCGACTTATTGCTATAGTAAAAGGACTAGATGCTGTTGGTGTTAAATCTGAAATTGAAAAAGACGATTTGATAATTTATGGTACAAGTGGTTTTGTAAGAGGAGGCGCTACAATAAAAGTCAATCTCGATCATCGAATTGCTATGTCTTTTTTGATCATGGGTATGGCTTCGCAGCAACCTATTAGAATTGATGATGCTAGTACTATAAATACTAGTTTTCCTAATTTTGTTAAGTTGATGAATGAATTGGGCGCTAAAATTTCCGAAGATTAAGGCTGTTAAATATTTTTACATATGTATTTTTATTTGATGTGTGATAAATAAGTTACATCACAATATAAAAAAGGAAGAGAACATTTGCTCTCTTCCTTTTAATCATATAATCAATCTTTATTTACTTAAGTTTAGAAGGCTTACCAAAGCTATAAGATAATTCAATCATAGCAGAAGAAGAAGAGTAAACTTTCTTCTTACTCTTACTAAGTTCAAGTTTATTATCACATGTAGTTTTATCTATTCCAAACTTATCAGCAGTAACACTTGCAAAGCTACGTCCTCCAAGTACATCTTTAGCAGTACTAAAGTAACGATAGTT
>JAITNJ010000023.1 GCA_031290545.1 Rhodospirillaceae bacterium
GAAAAGTAGTAGCATCAGATTCTATGAAAGCAATTAGTTTTGCTTTGATACGCTGGTGTACTTCGTTATAAATTTGTGGTAACGGAACATCAGACCATGGAGAAGTTTCTACGTGGTGAAGAATATCGTTGATACGTGTAGATGTTGTAGGGTGAGTTTTAGTATAAGGATCTTGACGTTTTGATGCAAACAATTCTTGTTCATTCATAATTTTTGCAATCTCAAGCAAACCACGCGATGATATTTTTATATTGTCGAGAAATTTGAGTGCGTTAAGATCAGCAGAGCTTTCTATAGCCCTGCTGAATGCCATAAAACTTTTATTTGCCATATCATCGCCAATAGAAAAAAGAATGTTAGGTTTATCAATTTTTTGGTTAATGTTAGGGTTATAAACGTTTTTATCTTTATCTAACAATGCAGCTGAAACAAGAATAGTTGAAACTATAGCAGTTGAAACTAGAGAAATATTTTTAGCGTCTTTTATAGCGTCATAACTTTTAATTATATGTCCACCTGAAATATGACCACATTCGTGAGCAATAACACCAATCAATTGACCGGCATGCTCAGCTTTAATAATTAACCCAGTATTTATAAAAATATTAAGACCCTCTGTAACAAACGCATTGATACTGTTATCTTTTACAAGGTGAATTTTAACTGCATTAGGTTCAACGCCAGCCTGTTGAAAAAGTGAATATGAGTACATGCGAATTGCATTTTCGATTTCAGCATCTCGAATATATTCTATATTTTGTGCTGAAGCGACTTTATAAGTGAAGATGAAGATGAATAAAAAAATTAAAATTTGCGGCATTGATAGTACTATTTCTTTTTTGAGAATTTTGATGAAAACTAAGAATATTCTTTCCAATGTGAAGCGTCAATGTACTATTAAAAATTTCATAATTTCTTCTTTGTTAATGTCGATCTGTAATTGCAGTTTGTTTAAAACTATTGGCATAGTTGAGCATGCTCAAGATTTTTCAGGTATGGTTGCTTCAGATGAACCAAACGCAACAATGATAGGTCGCGAAATAATTTCTGCTGGTGGTAATTCTGCAGATGCTATTGTTGCTATGTCATTGGCACTCAGCGTTACATTGCCATCAAGAGCTAGCTTAGGTGCTGGTGGTGTTTGTTTGATTTATAATCATAACAAAAACACTGTTGAAACTCTAGATTTTATTGCACCACCACCAAGACAGATTTTTGCAGAGACCGATCGTCCAACGGCATTATTAGCATTGCCACGCGGACTTTTCGCATTATCAGCTAAATATGGACATTTGCATTGGAAGGAATTAGTAATACCAGCTGAACTGCTTGCTCGTCGTGGCGTTCCGATGTCTCGAGTTTTGTCTAATCAGTTACGATTAGTAGCTATGCCATTAATGACAAATTCTGAAATGAGACGTATATTTACTAAGACTAATGGTCAACTACTAACAGAAGGTGATCTTTTAATTCAGACTGATCTTGGGGCCAGCCTAGCACGTCTTCGAATTAATGGTGTAGGTGAACTTTATAATGGAAATTGGTGTCGCAAGATTGTTATTGACACAAATATTTCCGGAGGATCATTGAGCGAAAGTGAAATGCGTGATTTTATACCACAATGGCGAGATTCCGTTACAGTACCATATGATAATGATGTAGCCTATTTTACACCACTAGCGGGAGGTTTACTTGAAGCTCAGTGGTGGAATTTATTAATGAACGGTGATAATACTTATGCTGCTACTAGTGTTGAAGTCAGATCACATTTATTGGCCGAAATTTTATCAAGAGGCCTTGCTGATCGTCAACAATGGTTAGCTTCTAATGGTCAGATTAAGGATATTGATGACATTCTCAGTAAAACTCATTTAGCAAAAATAATGACAAATTATACTCCAGATTTGCATCAAAAATCGTCGTCAATTGAAATACCGCCTAGTTCAGCCATTAACGGAACAGGTCTTGTTGCATTGGATCGAAATGGTTCTGCTGTAGCTTGCACCATTGGTCTTAACAACAGTTTTGGTGTTGGTAGAATCATTCCACATACAGGAATTTTATTAGCTGCTGCTAACTGGGTTGCAGATCGTGGACCTTTTGATATGGGCCCAATGCTAGTCATTAATAGAAATTATAAAGAATTTCGCTATGCTATAGCATCTGGTGGAGGACCTGCAGCTCCATCCTCTCTTATTCAAACTGCTCTAGCTAGTTTAGTTGAAGGCAATTCTTTGACTGAAGCTATTAGCACAAAACGCATGTTTTCTATACCATTTCCTGATGTAATATTTCTTGAAGAACAATCTACAGATCAATTGAAAATAAGAGGGCATCAATTGGAAAAAACATCTTTACCAAGCCGTATTAATGTTATTCAGTGTTCTAGTGATAAAATTTTGTCAAAATTACGATGCGCAGTAGCTTCTGATCCACGTGGAAGTGGCTTAGCTTTAATAGCAGAAGAAAGGAATAATATTCATAGATAATTTTCATTTTTATCAATTTATAGTTATAGCTAATTTACAACAAAAGATTCGTTTTATTCTAAAACTATATTTGAATACTAATATCATAACGTAATTTTGATCTATTTGGATAGATAAATGTTTCTTTACTAAAAAGAGAAGTCATGTTGAAAGTATACAGAATCTTTTTATTAAAGTTTTAATAATTATTAACGAAATACGCTTACTAAAATTAAATTAGAAAGGAAAGAATTTTATGATAACATTAAAAAATAATTCAAGAGTTTGGTTTATTACTGGAGCATCTTCAGGTTTTGGTAAAGCACTAGCAAATGCTGTTCTTGAGCGTGGCGAAATAGTTGTAGCTACAGCGCGTAATCGCGACTGCTTATCTCCGCTAATCAAGAACAATGAACGATCAATGGCATTGTCCCTTGAAGTTTCTGATATCGAACAATGCAATAATGCTGTCGACAAAACTATATCTACATTTGGTCACATTGATATATTGATTAACAATGCTGGTCACGGCATGTTAGGTGCCATTGAAGAAGTTAGTGATGCTGAAGTTAAAGCAACTTTTGATACTAATGTCTTTGGTTTACTTAATGTTACTAAGGCTGTGTTGCCTAACATGCGACAAAGACGTTCAGGTTATATCGTCAATATTGGTTCTGTAGCTGGTCTTGTTGCTCGTGCTGGTTTAGGAATTTACTGCGCTACTAAATTTGCTATTGAAGGAATTAGCGAAGCTCTACATAACGAAGTAATTTCTCTTGGAATCAAAGTAATGGTAGTTGAGCCAGGCCCATTCAGAACAGATTTTTTAGGACGCTCGCTTCGTCAGTCTGTCTCTATAATTACTGATTACGACACTACTGCAGGAGAATGGCGACGTAATCAATTAAAATTACATGGTCTTCAAGAAGGTGATCCAGATAAAGCAGTGCGTGTCATTATGAATGCTATTAACTCTCCAGCACCACCGTTTCATCTTGTACTTGGTACTCAAGCTATGGGTCGTGCTTCTAAAAAATGCCTTTCTTTATTGCTAGATATTGAAAATTGGCGCGAAGTAAGTGCAACAACTAATTTTGATCAATAATGTTAATTGTTATTAACTATGTGAAGCATGAATAATAATATTCAATTATTCTGGTTTTAATCCTAATCGACTAAATAACGATTTGTCAGAATCTAGAGATGGATTTTCTGTTGTAAGCAGACGATTGCCACAGAACATTGAATTGGCGCCAGCGAAAATGCACAATGCTTGCATTTCATCGCTCATATTTTTGCGACCGGCAGATAATCGCACATATGATCTGGGCATTAAAATACGAGTTACGGCAATAGTTTTGATAAAATCGAAAGGATCGACATCCTCAATATTATCTAATGCTGTTCCTGGAACTTTGACGAGCAAATTGATCGGTACATTTTCTGGATGTTGATCCATGTTAGCGAGAATTTGTAACATACGAATGCGATCGATTTGTTGTTCACCGATGCCTACAATCCCACCACAACAGACTTTTATTCCAGTTGCACGTACATTGTCAATAGTGTTTAAACGATCATCAAAAGTTCTTGTTTCTATGATACTATTATATTTTTCTGGTGATGTATCAATATTATGATTGTAATAATCTAGTCCAGCTTCCTTAAGTTGTTGTGCTTGTTTACAGTTTAGCATACCAAGACTAGCACAAGTCTCAAGACCTAGAGCTCTAACGCCCTCGATCATTCGTAAAACTTGATCAAAATCATTATTATCGGTTGGCTCGCGCCAAGCGGCTGACATGCAAAATCGCGAAGCACCAGAATCTTTTGCTAGTCGCGCTGCTTCTAACACAATTTCTACTGCTAACAGATCTTCGTTTTTAATATCGGCGCTGTTATGTACACTTTGTGGACAATATTTGCAATTTTCTTGGCATTTACCGGTTTTAATTGATAACAATTGACTAATCTGAATCAGATTTGGATCGAAATTAGCACGATGTATTGTAGTTGCACGAAATAACAAATTATTAAACGAAAGATTAAATAGTGTTTCTATATCTTTATACGACCAGTCATGACGAAGTTTGACTTCTGAATTAATTTTCATTTTAGAACTACTCTTATTTGCGGTAACACAATATTTAATATTTCTTAAATACAATTAAATTACGTTGTTTTAAAGTTATAAATTAAAAGTACGAATTAATAATTACATTATTGTATTAATAATAAATTATGGTTTATCTGTAGAGCTGTTATACGTATCAAGATTCTTTTTATGAAGTGAAAGTATTGCATTTTTATCACATTCAATATAAATTCTAATGTGTTATGTTGTTACATACAAATGAATCAAGTGGATATCTGACAGGGCAATTTTTGATCGCTATGCCACAGATACGGGATCAGCGTTTTTCTCGAGCATTAATTTATCTTTGTGCGCATACGGCAGATGGTGCTATGGGGTTGGTGGTGAATCGTTTATTTGTTGCTACTAGCTTTCAAGAGCTTTTACATCAATTTAACATTGTACAAACATCAGTATACGATCCAATTCGCATTCATTTCGGCGGTCCGATTGAAATAGATCGTGGTTTTGTACTACATTCAGCTGATTATGTTCGAGATGCTACATTGATGATTGATGAACATGTTGGATTAACTATGGCTATCGATGATGTATTGAAAGATATAGTCGAAGGACGAGGACCGAGAAAAAGTATGTTTGCATTAGGATATGCCGGTTGGATCTCTGGTCAATTGGATCGTGAAATCAAACAAAATTCTTGGCTTAATGCTCCAGCGGATGAGGAATTGTTGTTTGGTATTGGAACTAAATGTAAATGGGAACGTGCTATTGCTGGAATTGGCTGTGA
>JAITNJ010000031.1 GCA_031290545.1 Rhodospirillaceae bacterium
ACTTGATATTCCATTTGTTGATTCTGATGAGAAAATAGAAGCAAGTACTAATTGTTCTATTAATGATATTTTTATTAAATATGGAGAACAGGCATTTCGTGATATTGAGCGTAGGATGATATGTCATTTACTTAATGGATCATTTTGTATTTTAGCAACTGGTGGTGGTGCTTTTATGGATGTTAATACAAGGTGTTTAATTAAAGATCGTGCTATTTCAATTTGGCTACGTACTGATCTTCAATTGCTAGTTAAAAGAATAACAGGATTTAATCATAGACCATTACTTAATCAAGGGAATCCGCATAATATTTTACGAGAATTGATTGATAAACGATATAAAACCTATGCGTCTGCTGATATTATTGTTGATTCCAAAGATTATCCGATTGAAGTAATGACTAATAAGGTAATGAGAGCATTGAATCAATATGTAAAAACATTGTGATTGAGGACAGGCCAAATTATTTTATAAATTGAAAATAAAGATGATTCATGGTTTTTATTAAAATTTGTTAAACGATAATTTATTCTATAAATTATCCTGTTGACGCAATTAAAAATACTGCTTGATAGTAAATTAGTGTGTTTAATTGTAAGAAATGTATTTACTAATTTATTTCAAAATGATTTTGAATTCTATATGACCGATGTGATTCCTATTGTTCTTGGTGAGCGTTCTTACAACATTTATGTTGGATTTGACTTGTTGGCAAATGCAGGGCAAATTTTACGATCTTTACTAACAAGTTCAAAATTATTTATTGTTACTGATAAAAATGTAGAATCTTTACATCTTAAGGTCTTGAAAGATTCTTTTAATAGAGCTGGTTTTAATATTAATTGCATAGTACTACCGGTTGGTGAAGAAAGTAAAAGCTTTTCACAATTGGAAAGATTGGTAGATATAATATTGGAAATGCATTGTGAGCGTAACGACACAATTGTTGCCTTAGGTGGCGGTGTGATCGGTGATCTTTCTGGTTTTGTTGCTTCCATTTTATTGCGTGGAATTTCCTTAGTTCAAATTCCAACAACATTATTATCTCAAGTTGATAGTTCTATTGGTGGTAAAACTGGTATTAATACTAGGCATGGTAAGAATTTAATAGGTAGTTTTTATCATCCGATCGCTGTTCTGTCTGATCTTGATGTATTGAATACTATGCCTATACGTGAATTAAAAGCCGGTTATGCTGAAATAGTTAAATATAGTTTAATCAATGATTCTGATTTTTTCTTTTGGCTTGAAAAACATGGTGTTGATGTATTGACTAACGACAAATCTGCTATACTTCATGCAGTGCTTTTTAGTTGCCGATCTAAGGCTAGAATAGTTACTATTGACGAACGGGAATCTGGCCAAAGAGCCTTGCTTAATCTTGGTCATACTTTTGCTCATGCACTGGAAGTTGAAAGTGGTTATAGTGAATTTTCGCATGGTGAGGCAGTATCAATAGGACTAGTATTAGCTTTCAATTTATCTGTAGCTCTTGGTTTTTGTTTTGCAATCGATCGAGATCGCTTGATTAATCATCTGAAGAATGTCGGATTACCAATAACATTACCGCCGTTGCAAAATAATACTTGGAGTAGCGAACGACTTATGTCTCATTTTAATAATGATAAGAAAGTTAATGATGGTCGTGTTACTTTTGTTTTAACAAAAGGTATTGGTCAAGTTTTTTTGTCATCAGATGTGCCTGTTGATTTATTGCGTACTGTTCTAGATACAATGATTAGAGATGTTGGGGAAAATCAATCATGATCATGGATATAATTGTTATTATAGTCCTATTGTTGCTGCTATTTTTTTTCAGTTGTGCCGAAACTTCGTTAACTGTGGTCTCACAACCATTGATGTATCAAATGGACGTTGAGGGAGACAAACGAGCCGCATTGGTTAATCGACTAAATCATCATAAAGAACGTTTACTTGGATCAATTTTGCTCTGTAATACACTAGTACAAATTTCTGTTTCAGCAGTGGCAACATCAGTTGCTATCAACTTGTTCGGAGATGCAGGTGTAATTTGTGATACTATAATAATGACAATTATAGTATTGGTTTTTTGTGAACTTCTTCCAAAAACATTAGCAATTCATCACGCTAATGATTTAGCCTTAAGTTTGGCACCAATTATGCGAGGTGTTGTATGGCTTTTTGGCCCATTGGTTCACGGTTTACAGGCCTTAGTAAATATCTTATTGCGACTAGCAGGAATAACACTTGAATCAGAGAGCGGTAAAGAAACAACAATGGCAGAATTGCGTGGGGCAATAGATATTCATACTGTAAAAGATGTAGTCAAGGATGAACGCAAGATGTTACGTTCAATCCTCGATCTTGGTGATGTTGATGTTGGAAAAATTATGATTTGTAGAAAAAATCTAGTGGCTATTAATGCCGATATATCAATGTCAGAAATTCTCGATCAGATAACTACATCTCCATATACTAGATTACCGTTATGGAAAAATGAACCAGACAACATTATTGGTATAATACACTCTAAAGATTTATTACGCTCTATTCGTGATCATGTTGGAGATATTAATGATATTGACATAGTTTCTTTATCTGTATCACCTTGGTTTATCCCTGACTCAACTTCATTGCTTGATCAATTACAAGCTTTCCGTAGCCGCCGCGAACATTTTGCTTTTGTTGTTGATGAATATGGTACTTTGCTTGGTATTGTGACACTTGAAGATATTATTGAAGAAATCGTTGGTGATATTTCAGATGAACATGATTTATTGACTTCTGGAGTAAAAGCACAGCCTGATGGTTCTTTTATTATCAATGGTGAAGTTACTATTCGTGATCTTAATCGAGAATATGATTGGTCTTTACCGGACAATAACGCCTCTACTATTGCTGGTTTGTTGCTTTACGAATCTCGAATGATTCCTGAGAGCGGGCAAATTTTCTTATTTTACGGATTTCGTTTTGAAGTACTAAAACGATTACGTAATCAGATTACTTTATTACGGTTAACTCCTCCAAAAATAGATTTTTCTGAAGATGATTCTTAAGGTAATTTGAAGCAACAAGAATAATTACTATATAATTATGGTGTCATATATTTGTTGATATACGCAATAGATCGTTTGCTGATATATCTGGGCCATTTCCAAATTCTGGATTTTTGAAGTAAAAAAACTCTTTATCAAACGAAATTCCAGTTTCAGAATTAAATAACGAAACTGTAGTGATTTGGCCCTGTTGATCTGTTACTTGCCATTGACGTAATTGGAATGGTGACTCAGTAAACGTCAGTGTTATACAACCTTGATCTATAGTTTTTGTTAGCGTTACATTAATAATTCCTGGTTGATGATCAATTTTTATAACCTTGATGGTATCATCATTAAGTTTAATTGAAGGGCGAACCAAAATTCCAGCTGGTGTTGTGTCAATATCAATATAACTCACTTGTTTTAACAACTTATCATGGTAAATAAGAAAATTACCATCGACAATTATTTGGATTGGACTAGGTGGATCATAATCAATGCGCAAGAATCCCGGTCGAGATAAGTAAATCGTGCCTTCTGCTATATCACCATTCTGGGCTATTTGCATGAAATTAGCCTTCAATGTGGATATAGAATTTAGATAATTTTCTGCTAGATTAATATAATTTTGATCCTCAGAAGCAAATGCTGTTCTGCAATTCCATGATACAATAAAAAATAGAAATATAATAATTGAGTTATATTTTTTAGGAAGCATCATTATTTACTCACTTAAATTCATTTAAAATTTGTCAATTGGATATTATTCATTTGAGTCGCGTATTAAAATTTCACGTTTACCTACATGATTTGCTCGACTAATTATTCCTTCAGACTCCATTTTTTCAATAATTCGTGCTGCTCGATTATAGCCAATTTGTAGATGTCTCTGAATGAAACTAGTTGAAGCTTTGTTTTCGCGAATAATTAGAGCCACTGCTTGATCGTAGAGACTATCTACTGAATTGTTATTGCTATCAATTTCATCGCTATGCTTATCTTCTACTTCTGTAACACTTTCTAAATATTGAGGATTGCCCTGTTTACGCAAATGATCAGCTACTAGTTCTACTTCTTGATCGCTAACAAAAGGTCCATGCACACGAGTAATTTGACCTCCAGCCATCATATATAGCATATCACCATGACCAAGCAACTGTTCCGCACCCTGTTCCCCTAAGATAGTACGACTATCAATACGTGATGAAACTTGAAAACTTATACGACTTGGAAAATTTGCCTTTATAGTTCCTGTAATTACATCGACTGACGGACGTTGAGTTGCCATAATTACGTGAATACCAGCAGCACGAGCCATTTGCGCCAGACGTTGTACAGCTACTTCAATATCCCTACCAGCGACTAACATTAAATCAGCCATTTCATCAACAATTACAACGATAAATGGTAAATGTTTTAGATCTAAAACTTGTTTCTCATAGATTGGTTTGCCAGTATCAGAATCGAAACCGATTTGTACTGTTCGTGATAAAGTTTCTCCTTTATTATGAGCTTTGATCAAACGTTGATTATAGCCTGTTATATTTCGCACGCCAAGTTGACTCATAGCGCGATAACGATCTTCCATCTCGCGAACTGCCCATTTGAATGCACTAACTGCCCTATTTGGTTCTGTTACTACTGGAGCTAGTAAATGTGGAATGCCATCATAAACAGAAAGCTCAAGCATTTTTGGATCGATCATGATCATGCGACATTCTTCAGGTCTGAGTCTATAAAGCAATGATAATATCATAGTGTTAATTGCTACTGATTTTCCTGATCCTGTTGTACCAGCAATTAGCAAATGCGGCATGCTTGCTAAATCAACCATAATTGGTTGTCCACCAATGTCTTTCCCTAGCGCTAATGTTAGGCTTGAAGATGAATTTTCAAAAGCTTTAGATGCTAATAATGTGTGTAAAAATACTGTTTCGCGTCGACTATTTGGCAATTCAATACCAATTACCGATCTGCCTGGAACAGTAGCAATACGAACAGAAAGTACACTCATTGAACGAGAAATATCATTGGCTAGGCTTATTACTCGTGATGTTTTTGTTCCAGGAACTGGCTCTAATTCGTAAAGTGTCACTACTGGACCAGGATGTATCTTTACAATTTGACCGTTAACACCAAAATCTTCTAGAACTGATTCTAACTGACGTGCAATTTTTGCCAAAATATCTTCATTAATTTCGATGCTTTGATTATCAGATGAATTAGTTAAGAATTTGAGCTGCGGTAATTCATAAGAATTTTCAGATTGTTTATGATAAACCAATTGTTCGCGATGTACCGATTGATTTTTTGATAGAATAAGTTGTTTTTTTGATCGAACTGGTTTCAATTTAGATATAAATGTTTGTATAAATTTCTTTATCGTAAGCCATTCATTTATTGAAATATCTAATGTATAAAAAATACAAACTATACCAAAAACTGCACAAAAACTTACTACTGGTAAAAAAAGAAAAGAACTATCAAGTAATTTGAGTATTTCATTTAGGCTATTGAGTAATAATTTTCCAGTTAAACCACCAATTGTATTATTACTTCCACAGATCATTTCTGGCAAATGCCATTCGATCGGTAGTGAAATTGTTGATAAGCCAATTACAATTAATAATAAGCCACAAATTAGTAATAAAATTCGTAATAATATTTTTTTAATTGGTTTACCACTAAGTAAACGACGACCCCAAACAATTAGGACAAATATAGGTAACCATGCCATTAATCCGAATAATTGTAATAATAGATCGGATAATATTGCCCCTGTCATTCCCATCATGTTGTAAATAGGCTTAGTCAACGAGGTTGCTGTATTTAAACTTGAATCAAATCTACTATATGTAACAAGTGCTACCGTAATGGCAAGTGCTACAGTGATAGTGATAATGCCACAAATTCGTAGAAAAATTTGTTTTAATATATTGATGAAACTGACTGGTATAAATCTTTTTATGTCTTGTTTTGTCATTAAGTTTAACTCAGTTTTTCGAAAATCTTTCTAAATCATGAACTAGTGCCACTCATAAGCCGATCCTGGATTAGTTTCATTATAATCGGTTCGATATAGATAAGCACCAGGTAAAACACGAATATTCCATAAGTGTATTGTTTATGTTCTCAGTTTTTCAACTTTAAGCAATATAAAAAATACACTACGATAAGATCTCAAATTAAAGTCAAAATGTTTTCTGCTATATCAAATTTGGATCGTTCGATTAAGTTCAACGTGAGTTTCGTCTTTTCAAATGGATATTGAAACTGAAATAATCGGCACGCAATAATCTCCCAGTCTCATTAAATATTGATTAATGAAGAATTATTGACTACAAAAAAACCAGATCGCAATCCAAGAATATTTGAACGTTTATATAAAGAATTAAAATTGCCACTCTTTTATATATCGACACTCAAGCTAGCACATACTCCAAGAGGCTCGATTTTGTCATAAATTTCTGAATAACATTCATCGATAATTAAAGTAAATACGTAATGATTAGCTAGAGTAATAGTTTTTTAAAAAAATCAAAACTAACAACAACATCACATTGATGATTGGTTGGATTACATAGATATGCCATTGCTGTTCAATTAAGAATTTCTGGAGCAAGCGCTGTAAAATCTGTGGAAAAGTTATTTTCTTGTTCAGAGGAAATATTGGCTGGCTATCGTTGCGTCTTCGTAGATCTGATAGAATGAATTTGACAAAAGGTATTACAGGAGATTGACTATTTTTGTTGAATCGCAAATTAAGTGAGCGATCTGAAATAAACCATTAGTGTATCTGAAAAGGAAGTTTTTTAACCTGTGTTACGAAAAGTTGTATTGCTAGTTATTTGTGGATATTTTTTCCAATATTAGGATATTTGTTATCATTGTTGTCAGTTGATGTTGTGTCTCATATATAGACATAATTATAGGCGTATCTTCAGGAGTTGAAATGGATAATCTGCAAGAAGATCTAGTATAGAATTGAGCATGATGGATAATATCATATAGAAAATTCTTTTTTAGATTTAGCGATAAAAGACTAATCAATATTAAGTTATTGAATTGAGGTTTATCATAATTTTAAAAATTGAAAAGCAAGTGTTTGATTGACGATCTGATAAAATGTAGATTATTTAAGAATTTAAAAAATGATTTATAATTTAATTGTCCATTAACAAAACTCATAACGTAATAAATTTTAAGAAAGTTTACATGAATTTAAAGAATATTAGATGAATGTTAAATTTCTTATTGAATTATTATAAGTAGATTTATCACAAAATGTTCTAATTTTAATTTTCGTTGAATGGTAATTATAAATGGATATATCGCTAACTTGATTGACTAATAAGAATTAGTGCTGCATGAATCTCAAATCAGTAACTCATATAACTAATAGTTTTATAAACATCTCTATTGTAATCGTTAATACGATCATTGATATGTTCGATTATTAGGTTAATTTGATAGATAATATGTTTTATTTGGTTAGAAAATTAATATCAATATTTGGAATATTTATAAAATGTGGGAATATTTCTATATTCATTATTTAGATTGATTTGATGAAATAATGATGAGTAACTTGTATTTAATATTTCGTATAATTTAATTACAGCTATAAATTGATATTTAAAATAGATATTTCAAGAAGAGTTTAGTGATAATGAAAATACCAGATCAAATTGGTGTCAGTACTATTTGGGGAGG
Source organism: Rhodospirillaceae bacterium (assembly GCA_031290545.1). GTDB lineage: Bacteria > Pseudomonadota > Alphaproteobacteria > Rhodospirillales > Magnetospirillaceae > Telmatospirillum. The sequence continues at coordinate 7,735 of JAITNJ010000031.1, forward strand.
GCGTTTTTCTGAAGGATCGTCTGCAGTTATGCAACAAATTAATATTTCTATTGATTTTGATAAGCGACTTTATGCTCAGGATATTCTTGGATCTAAGGCACATTGTAATATGTTAATTAAAGTCGGTATTTTGTCCAATACTGATGGAAATGTTATTTTGCAAGGTCTTGACCAAATTCTTCATGAAATTGAAAGTGGAAAGTTTATTTTTAACAATAATCTTGAAGATATTCACATGAATGTGGAATCTCGGTTGACTGAATTGATTGGTGAAATCGCAGGGTGCTTACATACTGCACGCTCACGCAATGATCAAGTTGCAACTGATTTTCGCTTGTGGATCAGAGATAGCATTGACGAAATTGGAAATGTACTGCAAAAATTACAAAAAACATTAATTGATAAAGCCGAATATCACATTAATACGGTGATGCCTGGTTTTACCCATCTTCAAATGGCTCAGCCAATAACTTTTGGACATTATTTATTAGCTTATGTAGAAATGTTAGGTCGTGATCGTTCGCGTCTAAGAGATGCCAGAATACGACTCAATGAATGTCCTCTTGGAGCTGGTGCTTTAGCTGGAACATCTTTTCCGATCGATCGTTATATGGTTGCTACTGAATTGGCATTTGATCGTCCATGTGCTAATTCATTAGATGCTGTTTCAGATCGCGATTTTGCATTGGAATTTTTGTCATTAATAGCGATCTGTTCTGTTCATTTATCGCGTTTAGCAGAAGACCTTATTTTATGGACAACAACACAATTTAACTTTGTAGTTATGTCTGATAGATTCACTACTGGTTCATCTATAATGCCACAAAAACGCAATCCAGATGCTGCTGAATTAATTCGAGCTAAATCTGGGCGTGTTATCGGAAATCTGAATACCTTATTGATCGTAATGAAAGGATTGCCTCTAGCTTATAGTAAAGATATGCAAGAAGATAAAGAACCTGTGTTTGAAGCTACTGATACTTTAATGTTGTCGATAAAAACAATGACTGGAATAATTGAAGATCTGTCTATTAATACGAATAATATGAAAGAATCAACAACTACTGGATTTATAACCGCAACAGACATTGCCGATTGGTTTGTTAGAGAGATTAAGATACCATTTCGACAAGCGCATAACATTACTGGTAAAATTGTTCGTCTTGCGGAAACAAAAAAAATTAATCTCGAACAACTAACTCTGATAGATCTGCAAAGTATTGATTCTAGAATTACTGATAATATTTTTTCAGTTCTGAGCGTTGAGGCATCTGTAGCAAGCAGAGTAAGTTTCGGTGGTACATCACCCCTAAATGTTACTGCTGCCATACAAATGGCAAGACAGCGGTTTTTGTAATAGAATGTATGAAAATGATGAAAATCACGAATCATTCTATGACTTTAATTTTAACTATAATTATCTTTTTGTCTCTATCAGCTTGTGGTAAATATGGTTACTTAAAACAACAATCATATTTTCGTACTTATCCAGATCCAAATCTTGGGCCGATAATTGTAATTCCTGAAGAAAAGCAACAGAATTTAAACTCTAGATTTACGATTGACGGTAGCTATATTGATGTATCAGCTTCTGTTCTAGTTACTCCTAAATTTAATTTTCTTAATACAACAAGAGTAATGAGCTTAGATCCATTCGATCAAGGCATAAGAAATGAATGGCAAGTTCCATTAATGAAATCAATGTCAATGCCAATTTCTGATTAGAATAATAAGATAGATACAATGAATTACTTCAATTATAGAAATGGAATACTCCACGCTGAGGAAGTTTCACTTGATCGCCTTGCTGATGATGTTGGTACTCCATTTTATTGTTATTCAACTGCGATTTTAAAACATAATTTTCAAATATTACAAGATGCTGTTTCTGATCTTGATACAATAATCTGTTTTTCTATAAAAGCTAATTCTAATATAGCTGTTATTAAAACTTTGGCTACTTATGGCGCTGGTGCTGACGTGGTTTCAGAAGGAGAGTTGCGCCGTGCTATTACTGCAGGAATTCCCTCTGAGCGGATTGTTTTTTCTGGTGTTGGCAAGACTCGTCGAGAATTAGAGTTTGCTGTTGATAATAATATATTACAAATAAATGTAGAATCGGAATCAGAGCTTGAAGATTTGAATGCTGTGGCTCTAGCACGTGGAAGTTTTGTTAAAATTGGCCTTAGGATTAATCCTGATATTAATGTTAATACTCATGAAAAGATTACAACAGGTCGTAAAGAAAACAAATTCGGAATTGAGTGGCCGAGAAATCTTCAAATTTTGCGTAATATAAACGATCTTCCTAATATCGAAGTTGTTTCCATAGCCATTCACATTGGTTCACAATTAACTGATCTTCAATTCTTTCGCGATTCTTTTAAATATTTACGAAATTTCGTTTTGATGTTACGAGATGAAGGTATTTTTATTAAGAGGCTTGATCTTGGCGGTGGATTAGGCATTTCTTATGATGATTCGACTACAATTCCAACTCCTGTTGATTATGTTGAAATCATCCGTGAAAATCTAGGTGATCTAGGTTGTCATTTAATTCTCGAGCCAGGTCGTATGTTGGTTGCTGATGCTGGTTTATTAGTGAGTCGTGTAATTCATGTGAAGCAAGGCACAACTCGTAACTTTATTATTTGCGATGCTGCAATGAATGATTTGGTGCGACCAGCAATGTATGAAGCTTATCATGAGATTCTTCCGGTTATAAAACCAGCAGTAGGCCATAAGAAATGTTTAACTGACGTTGTCGGTCCAATTTGTGAAAGCAGTGATACTTTTGCTAAGCAGAGATTGTTGCCACCATTTGTCAGGAATGATTTATTAGTTTTTGTAACGACTGGAGCATACGGTTCGTCTATGGCATCAACTTACAATTCACGCCAATTGATTCCAGAGGTTTTAGTCAAGAAAAATCAATTTTCAATAGTTCGTACGAGACCTACATATGAAAATATGCTAATGATGGAATCATTTCCACCATGGCTATAAATACTATAGCTTTATCTAATTAATAATTTGAATTAGTTATTCATGATAAGCACAGCAATATCAGATGTCTGACTGTGAACTAATATTTAAGATTGTTTTATACTGATTTTTTATAAAAATTAAGTTGTAGGTTAGAATATTTTCTTTATTCAAAATCAATTCTTATAAATAAATCCCTTAATTCTATAAACCGTATTACCAACATTGGCTAATGGTTGATACCATACTCGGACACAACTCCAATCGTTTGCCTTAGAAACATCAAC